>JBCBLB010000760.1:0-4400 GCA_038520555.1 Myxococcota bacterium
GGCACCGGTGGTCGGTCGAAGAACCGGAGGCGTACTGGTCTGCGATCCTGACGGCGCTGCAGATCCACTTCAACACGCCGCCGTCATCGATCCTCTCGGCGATGTTGAGCCGCGCGCCGGGCAGCCAGCGCGCCTGCTCCACCCCATCCTCGACCGAGAGGATCGATGACGGCGGCGTGTTGAAGTGGATCTGCAGCGCCGTCAGGATCGCAGACCAGTACGCCTCCGGTTCTTCGACCGACCACCGGTGCCCTTCGGCGAAGGAGCGGTCACCAAGGAGCGCGGTGATCTGTGGGGTCGGGGTCTGGCCGTCGGGGATCCATGCCGGCGGCGGCCCCTGATCTGCGTCCCAGTCCGCATAGACTGCCTGGAACAGCGCCTGATGGATGGAGAATGGATCGGCGGGGCGGAGCTGAGCGGCGATCTGCTGCCACCGTTGGGGGGTGGAGAGTGTCTCATCGGCCAGGAGCGCAGCGATCGTCTGACCACGCGCGCCCAGGGCAGGATCGCTCAAAACGTCCAGGGAAGCCGTACCGTCCATGCAGTCCTCATTCAGTCGACAGGTTCTGACCTGGATTTAATCGAGGACAGCGAAGCCGTCAGTCACAATCACTCCAAGCGATAGTTCGGGCTCTCGCGGGTGATGATGACGTCATGGACGTGGCTCTCGCGGAGGCCTGCCGAGGTGATCCGGACGAACCGGGCGTCCCGCTGCATCGCCTTGATGGTCGGGCAGCCGGTATAGCCCATCGACGCCCGAAGACCGCCGCCGAGCTGATAGATCGTGTCCGCCAGCGGACCGCGCGCCGGGACCCGGCCCGAGATGCCTTCGGGGACGAGCTTGCGGGAGCCGCCGCCCTTGCCCTTGTCCTCCTGAAAGTATCGATCGGACGAGCCCTTCCGCATCGCCTCGACCGAGCCCATCCCACGGTACGACTTATAGGTCCGCCCCTGGTAGAGCACCATCTCACCGGGGGCTTCGTCCGTACCGGCCAACAGCGAGCCGATCATGACCACATCTGCGCCCGCCGCGACCGCCTTGGCGATGTCGCCAGAGTACTTGATGCCGCCGTCTGCGATGATGGTGACCCCGTGCTCATGGGCCGCAGCAGCGCACTCCGCGATGGCCGTGAGCTGCGGAACCCCAACGCCCGCCACGACCCGCGTTGTACAGATTGATCCTGGGCCAATGCCCACCTTTACCACATCGGCGCCGGCTTCGATGCAGGCCCGGGTCGCCTCCGGGGTGGCGACGTTGCCGACGATGAGCCGAACATCCGGGTACCGCCGGCGAAGATCGGCGGCGGCGTCCAGGACGCCCTGCGAGTGACCATGGGCTGTATCGACGACCAGGGCGTCGACGCCCGCGGCGATCAGGGCGGCAGCGCGTTCGAGGCGATCGGAGCCGACGCCGATGGCCGCGCCACAGCGGAGCCGACCGTCCTCGTCCCGGGTGGCCCGCGGATGCTGCGCCGCGCTCTGCAGATCCTTGAAGGTGATGAGCCCCTGAAGCTGCCCGTCTTCATCGACGACCAGGAGCTTCTCGATCTTGTTGGCCTGCATCAGGTCCTTGGCCGTCTCCAGGTCGGTGCCCGGCGGACAGGTGACCAGACGCTCCTTGCCGGTCATGACATCGGAGACGTTGCGGTCGAGGTTGCGCTCAAAGCGCAGGTCACGATCGGTGAGGATTCCGACCAGATGGGCACCATCTACGACGGGCAGCCCAGAGATGCGGTTCCTCTGCATCAGCATACGCGCATGGTGCAGGTCTGCGTCGGGGCGGAGGGTGACCGGATTGGGGATCACCCCGGTCATCGCGCGCTTGACCAGGGCGACCTGAGCCGCTTGTTTCTGTGGCGACATGTTCTTATGGATGATGCCAAGACCGCCTTCGCGTGCCATGGCGATGGCCAGCCGACCTTCGGTGACCGTATCCATCGCTGCAGAGATGATCGGTGTATGAAGGTGGAAGTTGTCCATCAGCTCCGTCCCAATGTCGACCTCATCAGGGAGAACATGCGAATGTGCCGGAACCAGCAGGACATCGTCGAACGTCAGCGCCAGAGGAATTTCATTGGTGAGCATCACGGACCTCAACGAAGATTGGATTGGCTGTCTCTATAGCCCATTGCGCACGCCCGTCCCGGCCAGCGACCGAACCGCCGCGGTGTGGTATACCCACCTCGTGAAAACCTTCACCAGAAGCGATATCTGGCTGATCGGGCTGCTCTCGCTGGCGCTCGGCTGCGTCCGGCAGCCGCCTCCGCCGCCTCCGCCGCCCCCGGTCCCCCTCGACGTCCAACAGTGGCAACAACGCGATGACTTCGCTGCCCTTCGTGAGGCGCTCTCCCTGACAGAGGCCGCCCTCCAGACAGAACCCGGACATCGCGATCTGCTCGCCCGGATGGTACATGGATATGTCTTCATCGCCGAGTACCACGCACAGACCGAGGCGCAACGCATGGACGCCCTCGATGAGGCCGTCGCCTGGGGGGAGCGGTGCCTGTCGATGAACGCAGACTTCGCCACCCTGCGGATGAAGACCCGGGAGTCCGCCGCCTCTGCTGCACGGGTGCTGACGCTCGACGACGCCCCGTGCACCTTCTGGATGGCCGTCGCCCTCGATGAGCGCGCCCGACGCAGCGGGCTGTCCACCCGGCTTCAGCTCGCCCCGATCGTGGTCGCATACCTCTCTCAGGCGACCGAACTCGATCCCAACGCCTTCTACGGCGGCCCCGACCGGCGGTGGGGCATTCACTACGCCAACCTTCCCCAGGGCGCTGGCCAGGATCTCGACCGTGCGCGACAACACTTCGACCGCGCGCTCTCCATCGCCCCCACATACCTGCCCAATCACCTCGCCCTCGCCCAACACTGGGCCGTTCTCTCTGAAGATGATGCCGCCGTTCAGCAGGCCCTCGACACGGTGCTCAACGCAGCACCCGATGAAAACCCTCAGACAAGGCCAGAAAATCGAGCAGCAAAGCAGAGAGCATCGCTCATGAAGGAGCGCATCGCGCCGTAACGGACGCGTTCAAACGAGCGCCTCTCGCTGGAGGCACGAAAGAACCATCGCCATCTGGGCAGCCACCCGAGCGACCCTCCGCGGTTCTGCGCGACCATGCCGCCAGTCCTCCCCAAACTGATCCTTCCGGATCTCTGTGGCGAACACGGTTCGGTGTCGAAGCTCGGGGAGCATACACCCCTCGAACATCGCGTACGGATCGTCGATGCCGATGGCGTCCGCAGAGATCTTAAGGCGCCCGGGGAGCCGCGACAGCTTCGATCGAACCGACTCACACAGCCCCCGAGAGACCCAATCCCGCCCCCCGTATGAGGAGAACATCTGCACCGTCGGACGAAGCGTTCCGTCCGGATTATGGACGTCATAGGTGTGAAAATCCCAGAACGGAACCGAGCGGGGCAGTGTTCGGTTGAGGTACCGGATCATGCCCTCCGAGCCGCGCAGCGCAGACCAATATGCCTCCGCCCACCGAACCGCGGCGATCCCGCCAGCTCCCTGCAGATTCACCCAGGTGTCCAGGTTACACAGCGCGTATCGATCGGGCTCCGCCAGGGAGGGCAAGAAGCGCCGGTTGATGTCCACCAGCAGCCGAGCGACCTCGACGTGGAGCGACAAACCACCGCCCACCGAGGCCAACAGCCGCTCGATGGTGGGCCGGGTGCCTGTGTCTTTCTCTTGCTGAATCGCTGCGTGCAGTGCGTCCTGATGGGAAGGCCGAAGCACCCGACGGAGCAGCGATGGGATCTGTTCTCCGCCGTGCAGGTCAAGCATCACCCAGCGGACATCCTTCAGGCTGCGGACGTCACGGGAGGTCTGGACAGTGACATGGTCGAGGGCGTTCATCGCAGCGGCTCCAGCGGCGTTCATTCTCGTCTACGCAACCGCCGTCAGGAACACGCCAACGAAAACGCCGCAGCGGATAAAGATCTGATCAACCGCCGAATCAGGAGCCCGACGATGATCCGACCCGAAGTTTATGCTGCTCGCCGAAATACGCTTCGAAGCAAAGTCAACGGGCCAATCCTGTTGATGGGCAATGGGGTTCGTGACCGAAACCTGCCCGGTTATGGGCTGCCGTTTCGTCAAGACAGCACTTATCTGTACTTCACCGGCTGTGCGCTCCCCAACACCGCTGTCCTGATCGATGACAGCGGCGAGACGTTGTTTGTCCCTCCGCCAGCGGCGGATGACGCCCTCTGGCATGGACACGTCGATACCATCGCGCAAATCGGACAACGATTCGGCTTCGATCGGGTCAAGCCGCTCGACGCCCTCCCCGAAGCCTGCCGGCCACTCAAGGAGACGCTACAAACGGCCGCCATCCCTGACGTCACAGCCAACCAGCGGGCCGCCGAGCTCACCGGCCGGAGCAGCC
>JBCBLB010000708.1:0-4897 GCA_038520555.1 Myxococcota bacterium
AAGCTCCAAACAAAGTGCTTCTTATTATTGAATACAATTGGACCGTACCAACCATCCTCTTTAACTTTACCTTGCAGATAGTCATCTAGTGAAGAGGCAACTACATCAATTTCTCTAAAGAATTTAGTGGCGGGAAGACGGATGGAAAAATAGAACCGATCCTTATCAATGACTTTATGCCAAACCTTATCACTTGAAAGAATGCCGCTCTGAATGAGTTGATTCACTCTTTTCGCATAGTCCAACTTGACCATTGATTTCTTGCCCTTCCGATTCGATCTTCTCTTAAACCTTCCTTTTTGAAGGGTTCGCAAATCTTCTAAGCTTAGAGCGCTTGATTTTAGGAAATGAAACATAAATTCATTCTGTTCTACATTCTTCGGTATAAGAATTGCACTTGTTCCCATTAATGCTCCGTTTGTACTTCCTTGGGGGAAGGTTTCCCTTATATGAAAAACCTTTAGAAGTCAATTACACTAGTCACCGCACCAGCCAGGAAGAATTCAGCCTTTCCTCTGAATCTCGATACATTAGAAGCTGATACCTCCAACTCCTCCGATAAGAGCTGCCCGGTTCTTCCCTCTTGATATACCCCCACCAAGATTCGATGCCCCATCGGAAACACCCGGTGCAACCGCTCCAGCGCCTTCCCGATCGTCGCCATCGTCGCCAACACCTCGTCCAAGTCGCCGCCCCGCCCCCCATCCACCCGCACGTAGACCTGCGCCCCACCCGGCGCCGTCTGCGTTCGCGGATGCATCGACTGCGGGCTCCCCAGCTTCCCCTGCATCTCGAAGTACCAGCCCAGCGCCGCCTTCACCGACTGGAAACGGATTCCACCTGACCTCGCGCGTCTCCGGCGGCTCTCCTCGGCCTGGTCAAGGTCCCACGCTGCATCCGCAGATCTGCTCTTCTTCATGACGCTCTCCTGGTGATGGGTGAACAGAAACCAACGGCCACACCGGCGACGCGGCGGACCTCTTTCAGGGGGACCGGGCACTGCAGGGTCTGCACCTGATGGGCGCTGAAGGCCATCTGCGCCTCTCCGCGGAGCAGCAGGAGGGTCCAGGACTGCGCCGTGACATCATCGAGGGGCTTGTCCTGGAAGCGCTGGGGCATCGAGGCGATCAGCGCCCCTTCGATCAGGGCGACATGCAGCGGCTTCCACCACACCTCCACCGCCATCACCCGATCCTGGAGAAGATGCCCCTGTGCGTCGAACTTCGCGGCGTTGAGGATGTCCGGCCAGCGTTGGAGGTGCGCCGGCGTCGCCGGGGGGCCATCGAGGCGGTAGATCTGCCCTGACGGGTGCTGATCGGCCCTCTCCAGGCGAGAGCGTCTCTGTGGGCCTTTGGGAGGCAGTGTCCGCCGAAGGATCTCGTGCAGCTCGGCTGGCGAGGGCCAGCCATCTGCGCCCCAGCTCCGGAGGGCTGCGCGGAGCTGCTCCCGGGGCACCTTGCCGAACTCGTGCTCCCACCCTTCCGCCAGCGCGATGGCCATATCCTGGGGCATCTCCATCCCACGACGGCGGGCTTCCTCAAGAATCAGATCGCGCATCGTTGCTTCTCCATCAGCCGATCGGCTTCGTTGTCGTCGTAGATCTCAGCCAGAAGCACCCAGTAAAGGGCAGCCTGGATGCGCTCCTCAGAGAGGGCCGCGAGCGCCTGACTGATCCGTGGGGTGACCTCGTCCTTGGGGAACTCCAAACCCTGTCGGTGTCGCCGGAGATACTCGCGGAACACCCGCGTCCAGGCCCGCTGGAGCTGCGCGTCGGTGTTGCCCCGAGCGCGCTGCTGAGCGAGCAGCTCCGCCATCTGCGCCGCGGCTTTGGTGGACACCCGCCGGAACCAGCTCACGCCACGCTCGGTCTTCAGGGCGGCCTGCCAGCCCGCTTCGATCGGGTTCAGCTCCTCGGGATGCTGCAGCTCTTCGGAGATGTCGTCGCTCTCCGCCCACCACAGCTCCCGACCGAGACGACGGCTCCACAGCCGAAAAACAGCCTCGATGCTGTTGAGGATCTTCCGGCTCGCAAGGCGAGGGACGATCGCG
The DNA here is from genome assembly GCA_038520555.1 of Myxococcota bacterium. Taxonomy (GTDB): domain Bacteria; phylum Myxococcota_A; class UBA796; order UBA796; family UBA796; genus JBCBLB01. Next base: position 2,050 of record JBCBLB010000708.1, read on the forward strand.
ATGAGGGTGTCGCGAGTGAAGCAAGCCAGCTCATCGAGGGTTCGGATCCCGGCCTCGACGAGGACCCCGCCGATCCAGCCAAGACCGGCCTCCTCGATGGGGATGCTCTCCAGATCCCCATCAGGAGCTTCTTTCTCTTGAGGAGAGGGGGCTTCCTCCTGGCCAACCACCGGCGGACAGTCATCCGCGATCGATCCATCAACCACAGAGGTTGGTGAGGATGGATCTCTCCGAAGAGAAGTGAGTTGTGAATTGTGATTTGTGGACGCGCGCGGAACCCGCGCGCGCGAGGCGTGCTTGGGCTGTGTCTGGAGTGTGTTTCTGGTGTGTTTTTCGTTGTCGTTGACCCCGATGAGCACAGCGTTGGGTGTGTTTTGCTGTGTCTGGGCTGTGTTCTCGGTGTGTTCTGCCGTGTGCGGTTCAACCTGAGCAGGCGGCTCCGAACGGGACCGACCACCCTGGGCACGGTTCCAGGGGATCGGGTCGTCGGCGTATTGGGGATCGGCCCAGCGCGCCCGGTTGTCTCGCCACCCCCGAACGGTGGTGGTCGAGCAGTGCCACAGCTCCGCCAGCTCGCGCAGGCTGGGCATCGTGTCCCGGATCTGCCCGCGGATGGGATGACGCCAGCGGATCGCGTCTTCGAGCCAGCGCAGGTCAGTGATGATCAGTTGCTCCGACTTGCGTCGGTCTTTCCAATGCTTTTCGGCGATATGCTCACGGGCCACCCCCCAGGCGAGCGGAAGGGCGGCAAAGAAGCAGAGAGACATGAGGTCCTCCAGCGACCCACAGCCAGGACGGCCAGGGGTCATCAGCAGGGTGTGAGAAGAGCAGGAAGCGAAAAAGAAGCAAGAACCAACAGCAACAACAATCAGGCAGGCGTCAGAGCAAGACGTCGAGCCGGAAGGAGACGTGGAACAACTGAAGGTAGAGATGATCGATGAGGTCATTAAGCGAAGAGTCCAACCGCCTCAGGCGGGCGATTTCCGCCTTCAGGAGCGCACCGGCCTTGACGAGGTCCCGGCGACGGCCTTCTGGACTGTTCCCGCCGGGCTTCCACCACTCCGGCGCCCATGGCCAGTCTTCGAGAATCTGGCAGGTGAAGTCCCCGCGGCCGGGCAACTCGATCCCCGGCGTCCAGCTCCGCAGGGTGATCATCTTCCGCTCATGGGGAGCGGTGGCGTAGCAGAGCGCCGCCTTCGCCAATGAGCCGTCGACGTGCTCATCATCGTGCTCAGCGGTCCAGCCCTCTTCCTCGATTTGACGGAGACGCTCATGGGTGATCAGGGTCGTTGCGGTCATTGGGACCTCTCTGGGTTGGGGAGACGTTGGCGGGCTCTCTCGGCTCTCAGACGGTTGCGTTCGGAGCGGACCAGCTCGACGATCAGCGGCCAGAACGGAGGGGGCTCTTCGGGTGTGAGCCCTTCGAGGGCCATCAACACCCAGCGGATCTGCCAGCGCAGCACCCGCCGACGGCGACCCACAGCGTCTCGACATGCCTTGCTACAGGTCTTCCGATCGCGGCCGGTATGGGCATGGATCAGCGGCTTGTTGCATCGCAGACAGTGGCGGCGCGCATGACTCGTCGAAGCGTTGCGGGAACGTTCCGCCTCATATTTCGAGGCGGAAGGGTCACGGTTACCCATCGGCGGCCTCCCAGAACGCGTCCTCGGACTCCCAGACCTCATCGAGGCCGATCAGTCCGGAGTGTGACGGGTCGCCGTCGCAGGCCCACTCCCCAGCGCAGAGGTCATCGGGTGCCGGCTGGCCGTAGATCTCCAGGTACTCCTGATGGCTGGTGACCGGAGCGTGAAGCTCGGAGGTCCGGACGGCGTACCGGGTGCCCGTGCAGCGACCGCCCGACGCATGGTCCGCGGGACAGCCCGGACAGGGCGTTCCCTCACCATGCCACCGGGGGAACTGGGGACCGACCAGACGGCGCTTCACCTGGACTTGGAGATAGTGTTCTCGGGATGGGACGTGTCTCGTCATGCGGCTTTCCCCTGTTGGAGGCGTTGCAGAGAGGTGACCAGCACCGCTGCAGCGAGGCGGGCATCGTCGAGGGCCTGGTGGGTCTGGGCCTGTTGGAGGACCTCCAAGCGCTTGGCCACCCCCTCCAGACCGCCCTTCCCGGGTGAGGCCCGCTTCGAGACCTTCATGATGTCTTCGCCCCACTTCAGCGTGATGCCGTGGTAGCCGAGCATCCGGCGATCGAAGGGGACGTTGTAGGCTGTGCAGACCGGCTCACCATGACCCTTCCACCAGTCGCGGAAGTCGGTGAGGACCTCTGCGATCGGCGGTGCTGCGCGGAGCTGGGCAAACGTCGTGTGAGAGACGGCCAGGGCCTGACGGATCCCGGGCAGGTTCAAGCGGAGGGGGCGACCACGGCCAGAGAAGCTGTCGACCTCATCACCGTAGACATCGAGCAGCACAGCGGCGATCTGATGGACCTCGGCTTGTTTGCTCCGCCCCGTGGTCTCCGTGTCGAGGACCACGGTGGGTGCGCTGAGAAGCATTCGCCGCGGAGGAGGGATCGGTGTCGGTGTCCGCTCCGTCCTGCGTCGCTCGACAGAGACCAGCTCGACATCCTCCCCCTCCATCGCGTATCTCATCGGCCCATCGAGCTGCGGCCACCGAAACGGAACCAGACGGGGAGGTCGTTCAGAGGGGGCGACCCCCATCTGACCGGCTGCAGCCTTCAACCACTGTTGGCGTGCCTTGGTGCCGACAGTGGTTGAAGGCTGCAGCCGTTCAGATGGGGGTCGCCCCCTATGAACGACCTCCCCGTCTGGTTCCGTTTCGGTGGCCGCAGCTCGATGGGCCGATGAGATACGCGATGGAGGGGGAGGAT
>JBCBLB010000344.1:0-10293 GCA_038520555.1 Myxococcota bacterium
CCGCACTGGCGACGGACCACCATCCGGTGGAGACGTACAGCCCCAATCCCCGCAGGGTCTCAAATCTCAGGCGGAGCAGGTGCGCCTTCGGTGAGCCGATGAACGCGACGGGTTGGAAGCGATCGAGGATCTGGTCGACCGGCGCAGCGGGATCGATGAGGACTGCGGTGGCACCGATATGAAACAGGCCAAGCAAACAGATGTACAGATCGACTGACATCGGCACCAGCAGGACGACCCGATCGCCAGGGCGCAGCCCGAGGTCGAACAGGCCGCCGGCGAAGGCGTTGACTTCGGCCTTGAGCGCCGTGAACGACACCCGCCGGCCAGTGGGCCCGATCAGGGCGGGCCGATCCGCAGCCTGTAGCAGCTCAACGACGTTCAAAGGCGCCTCTCGAAGAGAGCGTAGCGTCGCACGATCGTGCCCTTCTGTCGAGAGATCTGTTGAGAGCGGTTGCCGTCCCGCATCAGCGCATGGATCCCGCCGCCGATCAGTCCGGCCGCGTCCGCCTTTCGATGGGTCTCCCCGACCATCCAGCTCCCCAGCCCGGCCCCGCGATGGTCGGGGTGGACGGCGAGCGTCTTGACAATCAGCTGCTTCAACCCTGGGTTTTGTACGTCCGGATAGCTCACACACAGCCCCGCGGGCTCGCCGGTCGGGCTGCGGGCGAGCAGGACGAATTCGGGGCGCAGCATCGGCTGCAGCGGCGCATACAGCGCTCCGAAGGTCTGTCGATCGATGGGGCTGTAGGCGTAGTTCTGTGCGAAGGCGGCCTGGGAGAGGGCATAAAACAGATCGAGCGCTGCATCGAAGTCGCCCAGCGCTTCGAGGGTCTCCAGGGTCCACCCAGCGGCCCGCAGGTCGCGATCGCGGCTCCGGGTGGCGGCGATCTGGGGGCCGTTGTCGACGAGCAGGCTCATATAGGTCTGGCAGACGGCGTAGCCGGCGTCCCGCCAGGGCTGCGGGGCTGCGGAGGGTTCGCCTGGAAACGGCGGGCGATCATCGGGGCCGAGGGATGCGCGGTAGGCGAACCATGTGGCCCCATCGAGGGGGCCGCGGGCGGCATCGCAGCCCTGGGCGCGGAGCCAGGCCTCGGCGTCTGCGATGGCCCGAAGTGGATCGACGTTCGCGGGTGGTGCGCCGATACAACCTGTCGGGGTGAGCGCGGGGTTGAGCCAGGCGCGCAGCGGCGCAGGAGCGACCTTCATCCCATCAAGATGCAGAGGCGGTCATCACGTTGACCTGCGCTGGCTTGGGCACATCCATCGTCATCTCATCGTCCACGTCTTCGACCAGATCAGGATGGGCGTTTCGGTAGTGGATGTCATACAGCCGCCGGCGGAGCGGCTCGCCCAGCGTCCGCCAGGCTTCATGGATGTCGTTGATGGTCGCACAGTACCGATCCGGATCTTCGATGGCGCGGGCCTGACGCAGGCGGCGTTCGAACAGCATCCGAAGATGGGCCTGCGGGGTCCCCAGCTGGGCGCCCAGGGTCACATAGTAATCCGGTACCGCTTCGGGCCGGACGATGTTCGAGGACGCGAGGAGCCGCTCGAACAGGGCGCGCGCCACCGAATCGCGCAGCCCCAGCCGCCGTGACTGCGCGATGATCGCGACTTCGGTGGCTGCGGTGATGGTCCCGTTGAGCATCGCGCCCCGGATGAACATCTCCAACAGGGCACGCGACAGGCCCTGCTCACGTTCTTCCAGAAACTGCAGGTAGTCGTCGCGGTGGTGAACCATCAGCCGCCGCAGGGTGCGGTGGTTCCGGATGATCCAGGTCGCCTCTGCGCGATACTTGGGGTTCGACTGGAAGCCCTGCGCCCATCGACGGCGCCGATCGAGCGCCTGTAAGATCATCTCATCGGACGCGGCGCGGTCGATCTTCAGGTAACTGAACAGGGAACGCTGAGGTTTGGGGAGCGTATCCAGGTGTTTATGGATGTTCTCGAAGGTTTTACGGTGAGTCATGTGCCTATCGCTCCCTTCCCCCTGGTGGCCCCCACATCGTTCTCGGTATTCGTATACAGCTTTATCGACCATCGTGGTGGAAGGTTGAGTGAATATGAAAGAAAAGCCTCAACCGGAGCGGATTTTACGGGTGAAAGAGTCTGAAACAATTTACCTTGGTGTGGTGCGGACGCTGCGGTTTGTCTCGCAACGGTACTTTCGAGATGTCCAGGTCACCGGGCGGGAGCACGTTCCCCCGACCGGGGGCGGGGTGCTGGTGTCCTGGCATCCCAACGGGCTGGTCGACCCGGCGCTCATCTTCACCTACTGTCCGCGTCGGGTCATCTTCGGTGCCCGTGATGGGCTGCTTCGATTTCCAGGGTTGGGCAGGGTGCTGCGTGCGCTGGGCACTGTACCCATCTATCGGTCGATTGATCCGGGCAATGAAGATCCAGCCGCCCGCCGTGCGGCCAACGCCCGAAGCCTGGAGACGCTGGCGCGGGCGGTCGCTTCGGGCGGCCTGTCGTGCCTGTTCCCCGAAGGGGACAGCCATGACGCGCCCTACCTGCTGGATCTGAAGACCGGCGCGGCCCGCTTCTTCCGACAGGCATGGCATCAGCGGGCGCCTGGCCAGCCCGCGCCGCTGCTGCTGCCGGTCGGCCTGCACTACGATCGCAAGGACGCTGCGGGGTCGAACGTCCTGGTCGCCTTCCACCCCGCGATCCCCGTAGAGGTCCCTCCACCGGCCGGGGAGGGGGACGACGCGATCGCCTGGGATGACCAGATGACCGCCCTCATCGAGGAGACGCTGAGAGAGGTCGTGCACGCCACAGAGAGCTGGCGGCTTCACTTCCAGCTGCATCGGCTCCGTGAGCTGGTGCGGGCAGAGCGCGTTCACCGCGCCGGCAGTGGCCTCGCAGCCGCCGACATCCACGAGCGGACCCTGGGCTACGCCCGGGTCTGGTCGGCCTATGCTCGTCTCAAGCACCAGGCGCCCGAGGCCCTGGCGCAGCTCATCGAACGGGTCGCCGTCTATCAGGAGGACCTTCACGCCCTGGGCTTGACGGACCGCGCCCTCGACGCGCCGCCGTCCTTCTTCCGCCGGGGCGTTGTCGCTCTGCTGGTCGCCCAGGTGATGGTGGTCTTCGTCATCCTGCCGCCGCTGATGGTGCTCGGGGTGGTGGTCCATCTCCCGCCCGCCCTCGCGCTGTGGGGCGCGTCACAGGCGTTCTCCAAGCGACAGAAGGACGTCGCCACCATTCAGATGCTCCTCGCGATGCTGCTGTTTCCGCTCGCCTGGGCGGTGACGATCGGGGTGACGCTGTGGGCCCGCCAACAGATGGACGCCATGGTGCCATCGATCCCGGATGCCCCAGCGCTCGCGGCGATCACGGTCGTGGGGCTGTCCATCATCGGGGCGATGGCCGCGCTCCGGTATCTGCGGCTGGTCCGTGAGACCGCCCGGGCGGCCCGAATCCGACTCACCCGCAGCCGCCGCCGCGTCGCGATCGCCGCCTTGAAGGTCGAACGGGCAGAGATCCACGACGCCTTCCTCGCCCTCACCGCGGAGCTGGACCTGCCGGGGGCCGTGCAGCCGGACGGTCGGGTGGTTGACGACGAATCTCGCCAGGACGAACCGGGCTGGCAGCGGTGAAAGTGAAGGGCGACAGATACCCCAGAACACCCTCCGCACTATGCCTGCGGAATGTTCTCTTCATCGTCGGGTGAGATGAGCAGACAACCGTCGGAACGCCACGTCCCGTCGCCCTGGCGCTCCATCAGGTAGACGGCCATGACTTCCTGGCCATCGGGGCCGAAGACCGTCATCAGCTGTCCGATGCCCCAGGGGGTCAGGGCCAGATCTCGGAACTCATACCGTTGTGGTCGATACACTGGACCGTACCCGCTTCGCACCATCTCCATGTATCGCTCGGCGGTGCCAAACTTCTTCTGGATATCGGGAGATGCAAGCGCAAACGCGCCATCTGCATCGTCTCTTCCGAACGCGTTGATCTGGTCGTTGATCATCTGTCGGATCGCGGCAGCGTCGGCCTCGGTCAGGTTTGCAGAGGGAGCTGAACGCTCTGCGACTGCTGGACCAGCGATATTCAGCATCAACGCCATAAAAAGCGCACGCCACTTCATGATTCTATCCCCTTTGGTTAGCACTAACGACCTTTCTCTGGGCTGCCTGTCTTCCTTTGTTTGTTCGGCTTCCCGATGACCTTCTTTGATCGTAAATCTCGGTGCGGTAGCGCAGGCGTAGCGGACAATAATTATCATCGCTCGGCGAGTGTCTCGACCGCTTCGTACCTTGCGATGGGGTTACGGTTTTCCTATCGACGGTATCGAAATCCTCTCGTGACGTTCAAGATAATCAACGGTAAACCATTCTTATTCCCATGGATAGGGGCTATAGTGGGGTCGTGTCGTGTTGTTCGGGATCAGAGCGTGACGGCCCAGGCGATGGCCCCAGCGACCAGGCAGGCGAGCAGTCGACGCCCCACGAAGCGGGTCCGGTCGAGCACCGCATAGGTGACGAGCCCGATCAGCCCAGCAACACCGACGCTCACAGTGGGCGTCTTCGGATCGACCAGCAGCACCGGAAGGACTGGCGTCAGGGCACCCGAGATGGCCAATGGGACCTGCGGCCAATCTCGGTTCTGGGCCATCTGTCGCATCGCGATCGCCCCCCCTGCAGAGATGGTCGCGAGGTACGCGACGAACAGGTGGTCTTCTCCGAAGTGTCCGTAGAGAATGGTCACCACCATCGCCCCGACGGTGATGGGGATGATGTCGATAAGATCAGTCTGCATGCCCTCTTCGACGCCCTGGTGATCGGTGGGGATCGCAGAGAGGAACAGGGCATACAGCCCCACCAACGGCAGCGTCCAGGCCCACCCCCCGATAGCCCACGACAGCGTACCGGACACAAACACCGACATGGCGCCCGCCTCGGTGAGCCCTGCTCGCCGCGACGATGCCATGACCGCCAGGGTGCTGATCGCCATGCCCTCCAGCCATCCGCCCATATCGTCGACACCCAGCCGCAGCGCCCGGTCGAGGACAACGAAGCCGGCATAGGGGACGAAGAGGTTGTCCGCGCCCCACACCGAGATCGCCTCTGCGGCCGTCGTCACGCCAGCGACGACCAGGGCGATGAGCAGCACCTCGGGCCAGCCGATGGGCGACAACAGCAGGACGCCTGCCCCGGTCAACACGAACGCGAGGGTAAAGAAGGTGAGCGATCCTTCCCATGAGCGCTTCCCATCGAGGACCTGGAACGTCAGCCGCCCCGCCCGCCGGCCGACCAGGGCCGCTCCCGCATCGGCGATGGCCAGCACTGCGATGGGCACACAAAAGAGCAGCGGCTCACCGCTCGACAGCCAGAACAGGATCAGCACCGCGAGCGGGTAGTAGTAGGCGCCGCCGGTCCTCCGCTCGACGTCGTGAACGCTGCCCAGCGCGCCGGTGAGCGCACCCAATGACAACACTCCGAAGAAGGCTCCGGCCAGGATGGTGACGGTCCACAGCGAGTCGACCAACCAGGGCATCGCCAGCACCAGGGCGCCCGCTCCGAAGTGGGACAGCTTTCGGGTGTACTCGGTCTCGATGCCGGTCAGCCGGCGCAAGGCCTCGCCGGTCGTGAACAGGGTGACCACACCGATCGCGATGATCGCGGCCCCCCACCCGTCTCTGAGCAGCGCGTCCCGAATCTCCGCGATGGGCAGCTGGTCAAGCACCCGCCGTGTCGGCTCGGTTGGCGATGAGTCGGTCGTAATCATCGGACAGGTAGAAGGCGATGAGCGCCGCGGCCCGAACCGTCAGATCCGGCAGCAGCGGGCGGCGGTCGGGGCCGGTCCGGGCCAGGGCGGCGTGCAGTCCGGCCCGCTCGGCGACGCTCAGCTCTGGCGAGAGCCGGCTGTGCATCAGGAACATCGATCGCAGTGTCCCCGACAGATCGCCGCTGAGCACCAGGGCGGCCCGGTCCGCGGTCAGCTGCATCGCGCGGTGGGTGGCCAGGATTCGCTCCGCGTCCAGGCCGATGTCCCCGGCCTCTCGCGGGGTCGGCGGCTTCGCCGGCATCAGCTTCTCCGCGGTCTCCTTGACCCCGTCGACCTTGCCGGTCAGATCGCTTATCGTGTCCCCGGCGGCCTCGCCGATCTTGCCGATGTTCTCTCCCATCGCGCTCGCCAGCTCGCCGGCGTTGTCGACCCCATAAATCCGCTGCAGCCACGACAGGGGCACCACCCGCCGGACCATGTCGACCGTCCGCTGCTTGCCCAGAAAGTCCAGCGGCAGATACTTCATGAACGGCAGCAAAATCGCGGTGGTCTCCAGGGCGGTGGCGCTCTTGTCCCAGACGCCCGCCCACAGGTCGCTCGATGTGATCCGGCTGTGCTTGAACCGAAGATGGGTCAGCTCCGTGGCGATGGCCGCGCGCAGCTCCCCCGGGCGCAGATAAGCGTCCTGTTCCGGATCCAGGTGATCGCCGCCGATGAGCAGAAACGGCTCGGGCACCTCATACGAGCGCATCCCCACCCGACGCTCTCCCACAGAGATGAACGCCGGCACGACGCTCATGCCCAATGCGACGCAGCTGTCGGCGATGGCTGCGGTGACCTGCGGGTAGCGCTTCGCCGAGACCTTCTCGCAATAGTCGCGGATGGTCCCATGGTCGGGCGGGCTCACCTTGGCCAGGACCGCCTGCAGCCGCCCCAGGGCGCCGCCTTCCCGCGCGACGGGGTGATGCAGCAGGTTGAGCTGGTCGTCATCAAAGGCCGTGAGCATCGGCGGAGGCGCGTCGGTGTCGGTCGGGATGAACCCATCGGGCTTCAACGCCTTGAGCGCCTCTGCCGCGCGGGTAGGCAGGAACGGGTCGTCGACGTCTTGGAGGGCCGCCAGCCGCGCTTTGAGCAGCGGCTGGTGGCGGGCCAGCTCCGCGAGCGCGCTGGCGTCGGGTCGGTCGGGCGCGCCCCGGGCCCGGGCGAGCAGCTCAAGGACCCGGATGTGCAGCGGCTGGCCCCCTTCGCCAGCGGTCAGCAGCGCATCGACCGGTGGCAACACCGACTGGAGCGACTCATCAGGCAGACGCTCCCGGCGGGGCTCCAGGATCGACAGGGCCTCTGCCTGTCTGCCAGCCATCAGCAGATGCTCGGCCAGCTCCATGTCGACCTCAGCCTGGACGAACAGATCGTCATCACAGGCCAGCTGCATGTCTCGGATCCGTCGATGGAGGGGCAGCGCCCAGGCCGCCTTCTCCGGCGGGAGCACCGAGAGCGCGGCGGCGAGCAGCTGCCGGGCGGGCTCCAGGGGGACCTCCCACCGGCGAAGCCACTCCGCCAGGCGCCCCGCGTCCGCGTCGGTCACCGTCAGCGCCTCCATCACGTCCTCAAAGGCAGCGACGTCGTCGGAGAGCTGCGCCAGAGACAGCCGATCGAGCGGATCGGTCCGCCGGAGGGCATGCAAGAGCCCCGCGGCCTGCTGCCGGGCGGCGTTCGTCCCATACAGCGCCATCAGCCGGGCGGCCTCTCGCAGCCGCTGGGGGCGGCGGAGGGCGGTGAGCCGCTGAAGCGGACGCAGTCGGTCTGCACCACCCATCGACAGCGACCACTTCGTCTCTCCGATCGCGGCCACATCGCGTGTCAGTCGGTTCTCGCTGATCTGGATCGGGGCGCGATCGAGCGGCTGCATCGCCAGATCGCCGAGCTCGCTGATCGCCACCAACGCGGCCCGGTCCGCGGTGATGAGCAGCCGATATGGGGCGGTGGTCTTCCCCCCGACGCCATAGGAGAAGGTGTGCGGGCGCGTGGTGGATAACCACGCGATCACCGGTTCATCTTCCGCAAGCGCAGTGGTCAGCCACAGCCGCTGCAGCCCATCGCTGAGGTTGATGAACGGCCCGATGGGAGAGGGGCCCTCTGCATGGAGGGCCCTGGCGCGGATGCGGGCCCTTCCGATCGCCTCGCGCGTTCTCTCGCCGCGGCCGAAGGGGACCTCGAAGCTCTGCCCGGCGACTTCGATCCGATCGCTGACATAGCCGCGAATGTAGCGAAGATCGGCGGCGGCCCCGAGGTCGATGGTCACGCTCGCCATCTCACCGGCTTCGTCAGCGGTCTCGCTCACTCCGGTGAGGAGCACGGTGTGTTCGGCGTAGACCAGCCATGCGGGCGCGGATGTGCCGTCGGGGAGCGTCAGCGCACTGCCGAGCGCGACGGACTGCTGGGGTTGCTTCAATCCAGCCGCGACAAGGCTGCTGGAGAGGGGGGTGTCTGAATCGGCCATCCAATCCTCCGCACACCATAACGGTGCATCACTCCTAGCCCGGTACGAAACATCGCGGTGGATTACTGCGACAGCAGATCACTGCGGTGAGGGCGCGAGCCGCTCGGCGACTTCGACGTCGCCGTTGCTTCGAAGGACTTGCGCGACCCGTGCGAGGTAGGCGGGGTCTGTGCTGATGGCTCGGACCTTGTCCAGCCGCCCCAGCCGCGCTTCGTTCACCCCGACCCCGACCAGCAGGTTGTCGGCGGCGGCGCCAGCGCCGCCGAGGCGGAGCATCTTGAGGGTGCGCCGGGTGAACTCCGGGTCGCCGCTTTGTTGGGCGACCATCAGGGCCTTGTCGACCCGTCCCTGGACGGCGTAGGCGCTGGCGATGACGATGAGCCCAGGCCCCTGGGGCCCTCCTTGCTGCCGGAGGGCGACCTGGGCGGCTTCCTGCCACTGTCCGGTCCCGGCGAGGCCCACCGCCCAGTGGTCGATGATCAGCCCCCGGGGCGGGCAGCCCCGCTCGTTGACCGCCCACTCGGCGATTTCTGCGGCCTTCTGCGGCTGCTTGTCCTCCAGAAACGCCATGGTGATGAGCTCGCAGGCGTCGCGGTAGGGGGGCTCGCCTTCGAGGGCCATGACCAGCAGGGGCAGCGCCTTATCCAGCTCTTTGTCCCGATGGTAGTACCACGCCAGGCCGGCAGCGGTGAACGGGCTGGGGGCGACCTCATGTGCGGCCTCCCAGACGGTTCGGCTGTTCTGCCACTGGGGGAGGCGGACCTGCAGCGCGATGACGGCAGGAAGGGCCATCGCTGGCGCTGCCCACATCGGAGGCCGCGGGATCGCTGCGGCGAGGCTGAGGCCCAGGCCGGCGACCCCGAAGTACAGGTATCGCTCGCCGAGAAGACCTTTGTCCAGCGTCGCCGCGAGGCTCGGGGCGAACGCCAGCCCCGCCCAGATCAACCCCAGGATGACGAGGTTCCGGTGTTCGCCCCGGGCGATGCCATAGGCGACGAGGCCGATGAAGATGACCAGCCCGAACAACGACTCGCCGAGGGCGGGCAGGTAATGGACGTGTCGCGCTGGGGTCAGCGGCCACGGCCACACCAGCAGCTTCCCATACAAGGCGGTGATGCCCAACAAGTTGTCACTGAGGATCTGGAAGCTCGATTCCCCGGGCATAATCCCAGCGTTGATGTCGGCCATCACGCGCATCGCCAGATAGACGGCGCCGGAGAAGACGAAGGGAAGGTATCGACGCCAGTCCCCGATCGTCCGGAACCGCGCGAGGTCGAGGGTCAGCAGCATCAGCGGGCCGAGAACCGCGCTCTCCTTGGACAGCAGGCCGGCGAGGAACAGCGCCCCGGCCCCCAGCGCTCGCCACAGGTTCCAGCCCCGGTCCATCACAAGCCAGATGGCGAGCAGCGTAAACGCTGCCGCCATGCTGTCGTTTCGGGCGGCAACCAGGGCGAGCACTTCTGCGTTGACCGGGTGCAGGGCGAACAGGGTCGCGCCCAGCGCCGCCCCGGCGACCGGCAGCATTCGAACCAGGACGGCATACAGGCCGCTGACCGCCAGCAGGTGCCACAGCAACGAGTGGACATGGGCCAACGTCGAGGCGGCCTGGGTGCGAATCTCGGGCACAAGCGCCCGGTCGATGGCCAGAGACAGCAGCATCAGCGGGCGGTAGTAGCCGCTCTTCAGCGTCTCCAGCCGAGTGGTGCTCCAGAGATCCCGCGTGAACAGCTCGACGATGTTGCTCAACGAGCCGGTCTGTTGGTTGTCGACGACCAGGGCTTCATCATCCCACGACCACCCCACGCTCCACAGCCGGGCGTAGGCAACGGTGACCACGAGCAGCAGGATGAGCAGCGGCCAGTGCTGGCGCAGCCCGGAGAGACGGGCGGAGAGACGGGGGGAGAGAGTGGTGCGGGTCATGGCGGATACGTACCCCAGATGCCTTCGATTCGGGGACTGTATCGCGATCGCCTGCGACCGGCTGAGATCGTTCAGGGGCCGCCGGTCGCCGCCTGGAGCGCTGCGATCTGCCGACGCGCGTCGGCGACGGGAAGGAA
>JBCBLB010000276.1:0-11662 GCA_038520555.1 Myxococcota bacterium
GATGGTGATCTGCATCGACCCCGTAGACGTGGTCATCACCATCCACATGGCCTGGCACCGCATCGACAGCGCCGCTGGTGGCGACCACGCGGCTTATCGTCCCAGGACTGGTACGGAGACACGACAGCGCGCCCTCATACGGCGTGCTGTCTTCGTATTGATTTCGGAGCCTGCCATGTGGATGCTGTATGTGACCCTGCTCGCTCCGGGTCAGGAGAGGCAGCATATCTCTTTATCGGTGAAGCCGGACAATTGATGACCGGATGAGTCTTCGTGCAGGGACAGCGGGTGAGAGGAGACGCGAAATTCGCCGGGAGCTGTGCCGCCGAGATCCGGGCCCCCTACGACTTCCAGTGGAACGGATCCTTCGGCCACGGGCCGACGATCTGGGTTTGGCGGAACCGGGGCGCCTCATGGAGGCGTTTCAGCTGTTCGGGATCGCGGACGTCGACCCGCAGCCGCTCCAGCGATCGCAGATAGGGCGCCTGCAGCAGGGCGTCTACCAGCGCGGCCTCGCCTTCTGGGCGGCCCCAGGACTCCAACCGCAGCGCCCGGAGGCCCGCGAGGTGGGGGTTCATGCCGATCGCCCTGGCGATGCCATGATCCCGCCGCACGGTTGCATATTCAGCCACGGCCAGGCTCTCCAGCCGCTTCATCGGGGTCAGCGCCAGGAAAAGGACGGCCGAATCGCGCAGTTTGCGGGTCATCTGGAAGCTGAGGGCCCGAAGCCTGGGGATCGCCGGCGCCTTGGCGAGGTGTCGGAACGACAACAACTGCTGGCTGCCGCCGAAGCGGAGGATCTCCAGGTTCGCCGCGACCGGTGACTGGAAGAAGCACTGAAAGCACGCGTCCCGGCTCCCATCTCCGCCGCGGAAGCTCAGGTATCGCAGGTTCTCCAGCGGGGCCTCGGCGAAGATGCGGAGCAGCGAGTCGGTGGTCTCATCGCCGCGGGTGTGCGGGCTATAGGTGATCCCTTCGAGGGTGCGGCCATGAGGCGAGTGGAGAATCTCAGACAACGCGCCGATCCGAGAGTAGCCCGGTTGGTTCGCCACGAGGTGCCGCGCCAGCCCCAACGCGGCGTTGAGTTCATCTGGATTCTCGCCTGCCCCGCGGCGCATCCAGGCGCTCTTGACGAAGAACGTTCGCTGCCCAGCGGTCCAGGGCGACCCGTTGCGAAGCCGCGCCGCGGTCTCCTCAAAGAGCAGAGCCTGGTCCTGGTCATCCTCGATGCCATGAAACGCATTGATCACGCTGAGCCAGCTCCGCTCTGGCTCGGCGAACGCTTGAACGATCTGTGCTCGCCGCTCCGCCATCGACTTCTCACGCGGGTCTCGAGCCGCCGGCTGCTTGGGGATCTGCCGGCGGCGACGCCGGCCTCTTCGTGAACGCATCGTGCGTCATCCTTTGAAAGCGGTTTATCGATGCAACGAGGATATCTACCCCTCGGCCACCAGACGCGGACACGATCTGGGACAACCCCTCACAATGAACGATAAACGTCGATAATGGACCATTAAAACCACTGCTCCTCGGCGTCCAACGCCAGGGGAGCGTCGCCGTTGGCGTTCACGGCGAGCCGGCCGCTTCGTCTGATCAGCCGGGGGGCGTGCAGTCATCCAGCATCGCCCGAATCTCTTCAGCGGAGGTGTAGAGCTTCCGTTGTCCTGGCCCGACCGCAGGGCAGCGTTGTAGATTCAGTCGAGACAACGCGCGCAATCGTTTCAGGGGGCGCAGATCCGTGACCGACGTGCAATGCGACAGGTTGAGATCCTGCAATCCGGACAGATGGATGAGGGGCCACAGATCGGACAGCGCCTTGCTGCTGCTCAGGTTCAGCGTGGTCAACGCGGGCAGCGCTGTGAGCCCTGACAGGTCCTCCAACGCGACGCACGTGTCGAGCTGAAGGGCGCGCAAGTCCTTCATCTCCTTGAAGAGCGCCGTGTCTTTCAGGCTGAGGAAGCGGTAAATCGACAGGCGGTTCAGGTCGGTCAGGTCCTGGAGGGTGTCGATGTGCGTCAGGGTGCTCCCGAAGAGGTCAACGTCTCGGAGGGTGGGCACGTCCCGCAGCGGGGCGATGCTTTGCGGACCGCAGTTGGACAGGGAGAGCGCCGTCAGCGATGGCAGGTCGGCCAACGCGTCGAGGTTCTCCAACCCATCGCATCGCCGGAGCTCCAGCCGATGCAGGTGGGGGAGCCCCGCCAGGCCGTTGATGCTCTGTAAGGCAGCGCACGCGAAGAGCTTCACATCCCGCAACATCTTCAGGTCACCCAACATGTCCACCTGCCGCAGGTCGCGCAGATGGATCAGCTGCAAGGTGGACAGGTTCTCCAACGCGCGCAGCCCGTCCCAGTCTTTGATCCGGTGGCTCCGATTGATGTTTAGCTCGGTCAGCGCGGGGACATGGGCGAGTCCGGAGAGATCGGGCAGGGAGTCGACCAGGCTCACCTTCAGCCACGTCAGCCCGGGCACATGGCGAAGTCCGTCCAGGTCCATCGTCTTCACCGCGCCCACGTGGAGGCGGGTCAGCGAGGAGAGTCCGCTCAGAATGTCCAGGTTGGTCATCCAGACGGCGCCGGAGATCTGGAACGACGTGATCCCATCCAGCTGTCCGGTCTTCTTCAACGCCCACGCAGCCAGCTGGGGCTGAAGGGTTCCGTGCACGTGCTGTTCCAGCTCCGTGTCCTCTCCCCAGCTCGGCTTTCCGTCCCCATCCAGGGTCACCCCGTCGGCATAGATCGCCCACAGCGCGCGATCATCCAGGGCCCTGATCATCTCCATGCCCTGCATCCGCTGCGCGTTGTCCGAAGCGTTGAGCAACACCCGGAGCGTGGCGAGCGATTCCGGAAGCGCCTGGGTCATGAAGCGGTGATGGGGTTCTCTTTGAACCACTGGATCATCTGATCCCAGCCCAGCTTCGGATCGATCTTCTGGTGGTAGCCGAAGTCGTTCCGGGCGGCCGAGAGGTCATAGTGGTGGTGCGTCGACAGCTGGCGGGCCACGAAGCGGGTCATCGGGGGCTCGCCGGCCCGGCCGAAGGTTCGCCAGATCCACTCGGCGGCGGCGCCGGCCCGGACCGCGTTCGCCGTCGAGATGCGCTTCGTCACCGTCGGGATGTCCAGTGCGGTGAACAGATCGTTGATCCAGGGCCACAGGTCGACCGGCTCATCGTCTGTGATGAAGTAGGCCTTGCCAGCGTTCTTCGCCTCGCCGGATAGTTCGTCTGCGGCGAGCAGGTGCGCCCAGGCGGCGTTGTCGACGTAGGTGATCCCGACCTTGTTCTTGCCCTCACCGACGACGCGCAGGCGCCCCTTCTGTCCCCGATCGAGCAGGCGTGGGATCAGGTGCGGATCGCGGGGCCCCCAGATCAGGTGCGGCCGGAGCGACGTGGTCAGAAACCCGTCGCGGTTCTCGGCGAGGGCCATCTTCTCGGCGGTGGCCTTGGTCTCGGGGTAGGTGGTCAGGTATGTCTCGGGGTAGGGGCAGTCCGCTTCAGAGAGGTTGACCTCATCGTCGCCGCTCCAGACCGCCGATGGTGAAGAGGTGTAGACGAATCGCCCGACGCCTGCGGCCTTCGCTGCGTCGAGCAGCCGCCTTGTGCCGTCGACGTTGATGGACCAGAAGCGGTCCCGCGGCCCCCAGACGCCCGCTTTGGCGGCGACGTGGAAGACCACATCGACCCCGTCGAGGATCTGCTCAAGGCCGGGGGCGTCGGTCGACAGGTCATGGGCGACGCCGGTGGCGCCGAGGGCTTCGACTTCGGGGTAGCGGCTCCGGGAGAGGATCGTGACCGCGTCGCCGCGTTGTAGGAGCATCTCTGTGATGGCGCGGCCCAGAAAGCCACCACCGCCGGTCACCAACGCACGCATCCTCACCTCCGCTGATCGGGCGAGGTTTTATCCGATCTGCGAGGATGTTGGGATATCTTATGGATATGAGACGTTGGCTGATCTTCTTCGGGATGGTGGGCTGTGGGCCGGTCCCCTTGAGCGACTATGAAGCGCAGATGGGCACGGACGGCCTGGACCGCGTGCAGATCTCTTCGGTCGCCCATGAGGTGCAGGTCTTCGCAGAGGAAGGGAACATCGACGGCATCGGGGTGCAGCTGTACCTCTATGACTTCAGCGATCCGGAGAACGAAGACCCGGTCACAGACGCGGTCCTCGATCAGATCGCCCGTGAGGCGCTGTATGTGGATCTCACGGCGTCCGAGACGCGGGCCTATGTCCATGTGGGGTTGTTCTACAACCTGCCCCCGGAGTACATCTATGAGGCAGAGATCTATGTCCCATCGCGGATGATCGTAGAGGCGGATGGGGTCCTTGGCCGGTTCGAGCAGCGGGGGGGCGCGGGGATGATCGCCCGCGGCGTCTACGGCGGCATCTCCGGGCGGGACATCAACGGCTTCGTCGACATCGTCGATGATCGGGGCGGCATCTCCCTGAAGCGGGTCGAGGGGGTCATCGACATCCTCGACGGCCGCGGCGGCATCAGCATCAAGGACGCCGAGCGGCGGGTGACCATCATCGACGGCCGGGGCTCTATCAAGGTGAAAAATACCCGGGCACCCGTTAAAATCACCGATGAGCAGGGCCGAATCAAGATCAAGAACGTCAAGGGTGACGTGGACATCGACTCTGACCGCGGTCGGATTGTCATCAAGAACATCAACGGCGACGCCGTGGTTTCTCGTGGAGATGGCTCGGTCCGATCCGGAAACATCGCCGGAGACCTGTCGATTCGCCGATGATCGCTTCTGGGGGCGGACCCCGCCGCTGACCCTCAGGGGACCAGGCTTGGGTAGGTTGACTGGATCAGCTCGACGTCTTCGGCCTGGCAGCCGTCTTCAGTTGCCCCGGAGATCATCCCGCTGGCGACGCTGGCCCCCATGCCGGTGAACGATCCGTCCGCCATGCCGGTCTCAAGTCGGTTGAGGGCTTCTTCCAGAGCGTCGCGCACGGGACCGGGATCGCATCGGGCCACGGTTGTACGCGATTCCTCGATAAGTTCCTTCGCGGACTCGTTCACACCCTCGTTGAACCCCTCCATAAGCGCGCCGCCGCAGGCCAGCGACGGGATCAGGATGGCTGTGAACAGGACAAACCAAAGGCGCCGGTTGGGACGCATCTTCACCTCCAAGATGGGGCCTCATTGTAGCTCAGTCGGTGCGATTCGTTCCGAGTGGATGGGCTTCGTCGCGTATCGAAGTCGGATCTCTTGACTGAACAACCCTGCGTGCAGATCTGGCATATTGACACCGCAAGAGCATGCGCAGATCTGGGAGATGGCTTCAGCGAGCGGCGTTTTATGGGGTGAATCGAGCGATCAGTTCTGGGTACATCATGCCGAGGGCGGCCATCCCCAAGCAGGTCAGCCCGGTGATCAGGGTGATGTATCCGATCCCGATGTACAGGCAGTTGCGGCCCTGGAGCGCGGTCTTCGGGTCGTTGAGGAAGTAGAGCCCCAGGATAAAGCCGGCTGGCCAGAAGAAGGCGCTGAGGATGTACATCAACAGCGCGCTGTTCTGCGGCCGATCGAGCATGCCGCCTGCGCGTTGGCGTACCACGGCGACCTGTCGCCGCACCATCACGACGCCCAGGCCCGCGGCGACCAGCCACCCCAACATCACGATGACGCATGCGATAATGGTCGAGATGCGGATTATCACCAGCTCTTCTGGTTCTACCATTGGGTTCTCCTGCTCCTGTCTTCGGCGCGTTCAGGGCGCGCCGGTTCCGTGCGCCACGTTCGCGAAGGCGATCGTCTATCGACGAATCGGGGGTCTGTGAGGATTCATCTCTGTCGCCAGATGGATTTTACTCGGCAGTATCCGTCAACGTGGGCGCGGACCAGATCAGCGTGTCCGACTCCCAGGCGTTTGCGTTCCTGTCCCAGCCGAGGGCGCCCTCGATGGTTCCATCTTCGTCAAAGATCGCTGCAATATATGCATCGAACGGTTGTCTGTCTTCTTCGTCGAGGTCCCGCTCTGGCCAGCCGACGGCGTCGTTTTGCTGGACGGTCTTTTCAATCGACGCGCTCCAGGACGATGACGCCTCATCGAAGGTCGCATAGATCCGGGGCTCAACCCAGATATCGGTCCGGTTGTCTTCGATCTCGACCATGCAGGTTGGGGTTGAGACGAACCCACATCCCACGGTAAGCCCAAGCAGCGCGACCATGATCCCTCCCAAAATCCCCTTTCAATATATCGGATGTCTGGCCAGCGCGTCGGACGTTTGCGGGTCGCCGTTGCCGCCCTCGCAGATCCGGCGCATCTGCGGTGGAGCGGTCTGGAGCACGCCCGTTGAAGAGATGGAGAGGAGTGATAATCAGAGCCTATTCATAGGCTAGTCCAATTATCTTGGTTTCGTCTGGGGCTGAACGGCATAGCAAGGGTGTGAGGCGACGTGTCTACTGCCTAAGCCCGGCTGGAAGAGCGCTCGCGAGACCAGATCACCATGCGAAACTTCGACTTCACCCTACGCCAGCTCCAATATGCCGTCACGGTGGCGGAGACGCAGGGCTTTCGCAGCGCAGCGCAGCGCTGTGGCGTCTCCCAGCCGTCGCTGAGCGCACAGATCGCCCGGCTCGAAGACGCGCTTGGGGTGACCTTGTTCGAGCGTCATGCCCGTCAGACGCTGCTGACCGTGGAGGGGCGCGATGTGATCCTCGCGATGCGGTCGGTCCTTCAGGCATCCGAGCGCCTCCACCAGCGGGCCGTGGCGCTCTCCACGCATGGTGGGGTTCCGCTGCGCATTGGGGTGATTCCGACGCTTGCCCCGTACCTGCTGCCGCGTGTGGCCCCTCCGATCGGGGGGGAGGTTCCGCAGCGGGTGTACTGGCTGGAGATGCGGACCCGCGACTGCAGGGATGCGCTCCTGCGGGGAGAGCTGGACGCCATCCTGATCGCCGACCCGCCGATCTCAGACGCCTGCGAGGCCGCTGAGCTGGGCTGGGAGCCGTTTTATCTGGTGGGGGCTGAGGGAAGCCTGCCGCGCGGCTCGATCGCGCTTGATCAGCTGGAGTCCGGACAGCTCATGCTCCTCGAAGAGGGGCACTGCCTTCGCGAGCACACGCTGTCGCTGTGTAACCTGCTGGCATCGGGGACCTCGCCCTACCGTGGCACCAGCCTGTCCACCATCCTGACGATGGTGGCCACCGGGCTGGGCACGACCGTCCTGCCTGCGACCGCGCTCCCGTGTGAGGTTCCGCTCCGCCAGCTTGAGGTCCGGCCGTTCGATGAGCCGATCGGCCGGACGGTGCGCCTCGTCTGGCGCTCTCGGAGCCCGCGCATCGATCGGCTCCGCCGCCTCGCCCGAAGCCTGCAGGACGGGCTCGCCGCCTCTACTGAAGAGGCCAGGATGCTTGCGTCTTCGCGACCATGACGTTTTGATCAACCTTCCACCCCAACCAGGAACACCCACATGGAACAACAGTCGAACACACGTACCGGCGTCTGCCCGGTGATGCACGGTGGCAACACCGCGATGAACCAATCGCCCACGAAGTGGTGGCCCCAGGCGCTGAACCTCGACATTTTGCACCAGCACGACGCGCGCACGAGCCCGATGGACCCCGACTACAACCACCGCGACGCGGTGAAGGCGTTGAATTTTGAGGCGGTGAAGGCGGACGTTCAGGCGGTGATGACCGACAGCCAGGAGTGGTGGCCCGCGGACTGGGGCCACTACGGCGGGCTGATGATCCGCCTCGCCTGGCACTCTGCGGGCACCTACCGCACCTACGACGGGCGCGGCGGCGCGGGCACCGGCAACATCCGCTTCGCTCCCCTGAACAGCTGGCCGGACAACGCCAGCCTCGACAAGGCCCGGCGGCTGCTCTGGCCGGTCAAGAAGAAGCACGGCAACGGCCTGTCGTGGGCGGACCTCATCATCCTCGCGGGCAACGTCGCCTATGAGTCCATGGGCCTGAAGACGTTCGGCTTCGGCTTCGGCCGCGAAGACATCTGGGGCCCGGAGCGCGACATCAACTGGGGCGCAGAGAAGGAGTTCCTCGCCCCGAGCGAGAACCGCTATTCCGATCTCGACGACGCCACGACGCTGTACGAGCCGCTGGGCGCCGTCCACATGGGGCTGATCTACGTCAACCCCGAGGGCGTGAACGGCAACCCCGATCCGGCCCGGACCGCGCACCATGTCCGCGAGACGTTCGCGCGGATGGCGATGAACGACGAAGAGACCGCTGCCCTGACCTGTGGCGGGCACACGGTCGGCAAGGCGCACGGGCGCGGCGCCGTGAACCACATCGGCGTCGCGCCAGAAGCGACCCGCGTGGAGGCCCAGGGGCTCGGCTGGGCGAACCCGGGCCACGACGGAAGGGCGGCGAACGCGTTCACGTCCGGCATCGAGGGCGCATGGACGCAGGACCCCACCAAATGGGACATGGGCTACTTCGACAACCTCTTCAACTACGAGTGGGAGCTGAAGAAGTCACCGGCCGGCGCGTGGCAGTGGGAGCCGATCGATATGCCCGACGACAAGAAGCCCGTCGATGCCTCTGATCCCTCGATCCGCCAGAACCCGATCATGACCGACGCCGACATGGCGATGAAGGTCGACCCGATCTACAACGCCATCTGCCAGAAGTTCATGGCCGATCCCGAGTACTTCGCGGACACCTTCGCCCGGGCGTGGTTCAAGCTTACCCACCGCGATATGGGGCCGAAGGCCAACTACTACGGCCCCGACGTGCCTGACGAAGATCTGATCTGGCAGGATCCGATCCCGGCCGGCCCGACGGACTACGACGTCGCCGCGGTCAAGGCGAAGATCGCGGCCAGTGGCCTGTCCTCTGCAGAGCTGATCGCGACGGCGTGGGACAGCGCCCGCACCTTCCGCGGCTCGGACAAGCGCGGCGGCGCCAACGGCGCCCGCATTCGCCTCGCCCCTCAGAAGGACTGGGCAGGCAACGAGCCCGAACGGCTCGCGAAGGTGCTGCGTGTGCTCGAACCCATCGCGGCCGACGCTGGGGCATCGCTCGCGGACACGATCGTGCTGGGCGGGAACGTCGGCCTTGAAGCCGCGATCGCGGCGGCCGGACACTCCGTTGAGGTCCCGTTCTCGCCCGGGCGCGGCGACGCGACGGCCGAGCAGACCGACGTCGACTCCTTCAGCGTGCTCGAACCCATCGCGGACGGCTTCCGCAACTGGCAGAAGGACGGCGCCACAGACCGCCCAGAAGCATATATGCTCGATCGGGCCCAGCTGCTCGGCCTCACCGCTGCGGACATGACCGTCCTGGTCGGCGGCATGCGCGTGCTCGGCGTCAACCACGGTGACTCGGCGCACGGCGTCTTCACCGAGCGGAAAGGGCAGCTGACCCCCGACTTCT
Organism: Myxococcota bacterium; assembly: GCA_038520555.1. GTDB lineage: Bacteria > Myxococcota_A > UBA796 > UBA796 > UBA796 > JBCBLB01. The sequence continues at coordinate 9,349 of JBCBLB010000276.1, forward strand.
TCGCCAACCTTACCGACATGGCCAACGAATGGCTCCCGGTAAAGGGCGGAACCTATGAGATTCGCGATCGGAAGACCGGGACGGTCAAGTGGACCGCAACCAGCGCCGACCTCGTGTTCGGTTCGAACTCCATCCTGCGCGCCTACGCCGAAGTCTACGCGCAAGACGACAACGCCGGGAAGTTCGTCCGCGACTTCGTGGCCGCCTGGGTGAAGGTGATGAACGCAGATCGCTTCGATCTGATCGCCTGAATCAGCAGATCGCTCCGACCAACCACCCCACACCCCACCAGGTGTGGGGTGCTTGCTTTCGCCTCTCAATGCGACATGACGACAACTGTCGACAGTTGTCGTCGAGATGATCTGAAGCGCCCCGATCAGCGGCGGTACATGAGCATGGAACAGATCTCGCATAAGGATGAGCCCGTCTGGATCGGAGGGGGGCATGCCGAAGAGGAGCGCTGCGCTGGCCGTCATTGAGGAGGGGCGTCGTTCGTGCACCGGCGGCCCCCTGGGTCATCGGCCTTCTCTGCTTCATTTGGAGGAGAATGAAGGGAGATCGGGTGCTCTGCTATGCGTCTACGGCGTACCATACCGCTCGGGGAAGGCGCGCCGCGAACTTGTTTGGAGGGAGAATGCCATGTGGTCGATGTTGATCTGGTGGGCAGCGTGGGGCGGGACGGTGTGGGCGCAGGATGAGTGCCCGGACCCGGCAGCCATCGCAGATGCGGCGAAGTCTGCGCTGTTGGATGCTGAGATGGAGACGGCCGAGGCGCTGATGAGTGAGGCCGAGTCTGCGCTGGGCTGCTCAGGGCTTCCAGAGCCGGAGTTGTTGGCGCGGTTGTGGTTGGTCGAGGGGGCTCGGCTGTATTTTCTCGATGATACCTTCGGCGCCCAGTCGGCGTTCCGATCGGCGGCCCGGCTCGCGCCCTCGCTGTGGTTTCCAGAGTTCGGCGAGCGGCTGTATGGGGTGTATCAACAAGCGCAGTCCTCAGACGCGTTGACGCCCGCGGAGATCCGACTCGACGCGGTGCCCGAGAAAATGCAGGCGGCGCTCAATGGGCAGCCCGCGGACTTCCCTCAGGTCGTCCCGCCTGGAAGCCACCTCATCCAGATCGTTGAGCGTGACGGCACTGCCCGCTACGCCCGGATGGTCATGCTGCCCCCCGATGAGATCATCGACATCGAGGTCGGCCCCCTGCGACCGGTCAAACCGACCCGGCGCTGGGGGATGCTCGGCATCAGCGGGGCTTCCCTGATCGCGGCAGGTGGGATGGCGTACCTCGCCAACCAGCAGAGCGAACGCATCGAACAGGCTGACTCTTCGGCGGCGCTGCAGCGTACGCAGCGCCAGCAGAGCGCCTTGACCGTCGCTTCCTATGGGTTGGGGGGTGTGGCTGTGACCGGCGGCGTCCTGTTCTTCGCCTGTTGAAACCGATCATGTGAGACGCGCCGATGCCGACGGTATACTCCAATTCCTCGGGGGGGAATATGAAACGCTACATCATTCAGGGGGTCCTCTGGGGGACCATCAGCGGCTGCGGTTGGGGACATTGGCTGTATGACAAGAACGCGTATGAAGCGCGCGAGCTGCTGCTGACCGATAACGATCGCGACGGCTTTCATGAGGTCGAGGGGGACTGTGACGACGACAATGGGCTCGTCTACCCCGGAGCCGAGGAGATCTGCGATCAGCTCGACAATGACTGCGATGGTGACGTTGATGAGGACGTTCCTGACGCCCCGCTCTGGTACGCTGATGCGGATCAGGATGGGTTTGGAGCAGATATCGTAGAGCGTGCATGTGTCGTTCCTGCCTTATACTCACATCAAGGGGGCGATTGCGACGATACAAACTCTTCAATTAATCCTGCTGAGGAAGAGGTTTGGTATGATGGCCTGGATAATGACTGTGATCGTACAACACACGACATGGACGCAGATGCGGACGGTTTTGAGAGTGAGGAATATGGGGGTGATGATTGCGACGATAACAACGATGCAGTAAATCCGGGTGCCATAGAGCGATGGTCAGACGACGGCATCGACAATGATTGCAACGGGTTGTCGAAGGAGCGCTCTCTCTGGTCTGCTTCGGAAGCTGTGACCCGTATTGATGGTGTGGTTACTGCTGGAGAATTCGGCCGGCAACTCGGCTATTCAGAGTTTGATGACTGCTTGTTGATTTCTGCACCGTTTGCGAATGAAGACTCTGGCATGGTTTATGCCGTTCAGGGTGGTGTAGATGGTGTCCTCACAGCAGACTCCCTGGGAAGGATTGAGACGGAGTTGGACGATGCATATCTCGCAAACAC
>JBCBLB010000570.1:0-6500 GCA_038520555.1 Myxococcota bacterium
CGGCATGGGCGGCATGATGTGATGCCGCGCGACCGCGCATGAACCAACGCCGTCAGGACCATCCTGACGGCGTTTTTCATTGTTGGGAGAATAAAAGTTGGGAGAATCAAAAAAACCCCCACCGCGGGTAGCGATGGGGGTCTGAATGAATGGCACACCCTAAGGGATTCGAACCCCTGACCTTCTGGTCCGTAGCCAGACGCTCTATCCAGCTGAGCTAAGGGTGCATATGGGTGCGGAGATGGAGGGATTCGAACCCTCGGTGGAGCTTTTTAACCCCACACTCGATTAGCAATCGAGCACCTTCGGCCTCTCGGTCACATCTCCACATTTAAAGTCCAACACGTTTTCTGGCAAGTCGAACCGGTTGGTTTTTTAAAAGAAGGAGGCGGTGGGATTCGAACCCACGAGCCCTCTCGGACTGGCGGTTTTCAAGACCGCTGCCTTAAACCACTCGGCCACGCCTCCGCGTCAGGCCTTGTGCGCTTATTCAGTCTAACCGATCTGGTCAACCCCCATATAGGGCCGAAGCACCTCTGGCACACCGATCGTGCCGTCCGCCTGCTGATAATTTTCCATGATGGCGACCAACGTTCGCCCGACCGCCAGCCCCGATCCGTTCAGGGTGTGGCAGAAGATCGTCTTCTTCCCCTGCTCGGGCTTGTAGCGCATCTTCATCCGCCGCGCCTGGAACGGCCCGCAGTTCGACAGGCTGGAGATCTCACGGTAGGTGTCCTGCGCCGGCAGCCAGACCTCAATGTCATAGCAGAGCCGGGCGCCAAACCCGATGTCCCCGCCGCTGAGCATCATCACCCGGTACGCCAGCCCGAGCTTCTGCAGCAGCGACTCGGCATGCGCGACCATCCGCTCATGCTCCGCCTCAGACTGCTCTGGCGTCGCGATATGCACCAGCTCGACCTTATGAAACTGGTGCAGCCGAATCAGCCCCCGGGTGTCCCGCCCATGGCTGCCCGCCTCAGACCGGAAGCACGGCGTGAACGACGCATACCGGATCGGCAGCTGCGCCTCGTCCAGGATCTCATCGCCGTGCAGGTTGGTCACCGGCACCTCCGCCGTGGGGATGAGGAAGGCATCCTGGCCGTTGACCTCAGCGTTGAGGCGGAAGGCATCCTCTTCGAACTTCGGCAGCTGTCCGGTCCCGGTCATCGTGCTTCGGGTGACGATGTAGGGCACCATCAGCTCGGTGTAACCGGCCTGATTGGCTTCATCGGTGAAGAAGTTGATCAGGGCCCGCTCCATCCGCGCGCCCGCCCCCCGCAGCACGGCAAAGCGGGCACCGGCGATTCGGCTCGCCCGCTGGAAGTCCACGATACCGAGCGCCACGCCCAGTTCGTCATGTGCGCGGGGAGCAAACCCCAGCGCGGGCGGTGTCCCCCACCGCCGCACCTCGACGTTGTCCTCATCGGATTTACCGTGAGGGACGCGTTCATCGAGGATGTTGGGCAGTCCGAGCAGGAGGCTGCGCTCCTGGTCGACGAGGGCCTTGCGTTCGTTCTCCAGCTCTTCGAGGCGCGCCTTCCCCTCCGCGACGCGTTGTCGGATAACGTTGGCTTCATCGCGCTTGCCCTGCTTCATCAGGGCGCCGACCTGCTTGGAGATGCGGTTCTTCTCGGCGCGCAGGTCGTCGGTCTCAGCCTGCATGGTCTTTCGCCGCGTGATGAGGGACGAGAGGGCGTCCAGATCCTGGAACGCTTCCGGTTTGGCGTGTCGTCGCTCCAGGGTGTCCCGAACGATCTGGGGGTTGTCAGCGATCAAGCGGGCGTCAAGCATGGTCTCCCTCCAATTTCGATGGAGGGTTTATCCGCATTTCTCAGAAGGCGCTCATCGGCCCCAAATCAAACACCGCTTCCCGTCCTGCCGCGATGAGGGCCCTGCCGGCGCGTGCGCTCCGCATCCCGGAGCGGCAGTAGAGGACGACGGGGCCGTGTGGGATTTCCCCCATCCGCTGTGCGATCTGATCAACAGGGACATGGAGGGCTCCGTCGAGGTGCCCTCCTCGGAATTCCTGGAGCGACCGGACATCGACGAGGGTCGCGCCCTGCGCGACGAGTTCTCGGGCGCGGTCGGCGCCGATCTTCTGTGCACTGGCGGAATCATTGCCGCCAAAGAGCCATTTCCAGAGTGACATGGGTCCTTCAGGGTAGGGGGGAGGCGATCGGATTCAGGCCTGGAACGAGACTTGCTCTTCCAGAGGCCACCCCCACTGGAGGTGGATGATGAACCGACCGATCGTGACGGCGTTGGATTATACGGGCTGCGCAGAGGAAGTCTTCGCAGTGGCGATGCGGCAGGCGAAGGCGTTCGATGCGCGGTTGATTCTGGTCTATGTGGTTCAGCGCCCTTCTGGGCTTCCCGAAGACACGGCCATCGAGCAGCTGATGGGCCTCGATGCTCACCAGGAGCTTCGCATCTTCGCGCAGGCGGGCCGGGCAGCGGGCCTGGACGTCGACATCATGGTCCGCTCGGGCGCGCCGGCGCAGCAGATCCTGGCTGTCGCGCGCAGCAGCGACGCGCAGCAGATCGTGATGGGCACCCACGGTCGCGCGGGGCTGTCCCGGCTGTGGTCCGGCAGCGTCGCCGAGTCGGTGGTTCGGCACGCGGTCTGCCCGGTCACGGTGGTCCGGACCCAGCCCCCACCCCTGACACCGGCCCTTCCCCGGCGCAGCGTCACGCCGAAGCAGGGCTCATGGGCTGACGGCGCTCCAGCGTCGCCACCACCCGATGACTTCCCGGCTGACGTCGCGTCGGAGCGTCATCATGTCAGGCGGGTTCGAGACCTGATCGGCGATCCGGGTGACCAGATCGCTGTCCATGCCACAGGGGTTGATCCGGGCGAACGGGCGCAGGTCCATGTCGAGGTTGATCGAGAAGCCGTGCCAGGTGACCCACCGCCGACAGGCGATGCCGATGGCGGCGATCTTGCGCCCGCTGACCCAGACGCCGGTGTTGCGCTCGTCGCGGACACCGATGATGCCGTAGTGTACCAGGGTGGCCATGATGGACTGTTCGAGCCCACGCAGGTAGCCATGCAGGTCGTACCGGTGCTCGGGGAGGGCGAAGATGGGGTACCCGGTCAGCTGGCCGGGGCCATGGTAGGTCACATCCCCACCGCGCCGGACCGGGAGGACCGGGACATCGCCGGCGTCGAGGACATTGCCCGCGGCCCCGCGGGAGCGGCCGAGGGTGAACACCGGCTCATGCTCGACGAGCAGCAGCGTGTCCGGAATACGGCCGGCGATGCGATCGGCGAGGACCTGCTCCATGATCGCATGTGAGGCAGCGTAGTCGGTCCGCCCCAGCCAGCGCACGTCCACGACGGGCCGCGCGCGCGGCGCGGTCACGGATGCGCCTGGATGTGGTTCTGGACCGCTGCGATCACCGCCTGGTGAACGGATTCGATGCTTGGGCGGGCGTCGATGCGGGCGATCTGTTCGCCCCGGGTCCGGCAGTGGACCAGAACCGAATCATAGGCGTCTTTCACGGAGCGCAGCCGGTCGAGGGTCTCGAACCGCTCCAGCTCGCCGCCACGAGCCAGGATCCGCTCCAGGGACGCCTCTGGCGAGAGGTCCAGATAGATGGTCAGGTCGGGCTTACGGAAGGCATCGTTGAGCTGAGCGACCCGCGCGAGCCCGATGGTGAGGGACTGGTACGCCAGCGAAGAGTGGTAGTACCGGTCACTGACCACCGCCGCGTTCCGACGGAGAGCCGGGATCACGGTTCGATCCAGATGATCGCGCCGGTCGGCAGCGAACAGGTACGGGAGCACAGCGTCCCCGATCTGTTCGGCGTTGCCACCGATCTTGAGGGCGGTGCGAAGGAACTGCCCGACGGGGCCCGCGGACGGCTCATGGGTGAGCACGACGTCGGCGAAGCCGCCCTGATGATGGAGCCAATCGGCCAGCATCCGGCTCTGTGTGGTGCCACCAGAGCCGTCCAGGCCTTCCATGACGAAGAAGTATCCTCTCATACACAGCTGACTAACCCATCAGCAGCCGCAGATGCACCACTCGACGGCGTCTGCCCGACGGGGGCTGCCGTCGGCGTTCCGGAGCACCCGGGTCGACATCCCGCTCCACTCCAGCAGCTCGACCTGGCCGTCGCCTTCCACGTCGAGGACGCCGTAGATGTTCCCGCCGGTGGTCTCCCGAGGCGGCAGGAGCTGGCCGTCGACGACGACCGCTGCCCACTCGCGGACGATGTCTCCTCCGTCACAGCCCTCATCGCCCTGGCCGGTGAACCACCGACCCCGGATGACCTCGACGTGCTGGCCGTTGAGCGCGTACCGCTGCGAAGACGTCTCCGACTTGAGCGGCGCCCCCCTCAGCCGCGCCTCCAAGGCCGCGTCCTGCTGGACCTGCTGGACGACAGGGTGCGTCAGATACTCGTTGAGCGCGCCAGCCGGCGCCGTAAAGGTCCCAACGGTGACGGGCTCCGCGACAGCCGCAGCGGTGTTCGACGTCGGAACCGCGGCGAGGGCGAAGTCGACGTCCATGTCACAGGCCAGCGTCGCCACGATCATCGGCGCCATGCAGGGCGCAGCCCCCCAGTCGACCGCATCACCCGGTGTGTAGTGCTCGCTGGCGATCGCCTCGAAGCCAGTCACCGTACAGCGCGCCTCACCGCCCTCATGAAGGACCCGCCAGGACGAACCCGCCTGAACACCGCCCACGTCGGCCCGCGACATCGCATAACGACGATAGGTGCCGCCGCCGGCGTCCAGGGTGCCGACGAAGCCGCCAGGGATCGCCTCGGAGAGCAGCGCGACACGCTCCGATTGCTCGAGCTCCAGCGACAGTCCATGACCGACATCCCACAGCCATGTGACCAGCCGAACCTCATCAGTGACGACAGGCGGCGCTACAGCGACGTCCGCCGGAGCCACATTCGCCGGAGCCACGACCGGTGGAGTCGGCGCCGCGGGGCGAAACATCAGATCGGCATGGGCCATTGGGAGCGACGAGAGCATCAGGGAGAGCAGCATGAGTGAGTACCTCCGCTCGCTTCGAATGCACGACCTGTTCCACCCTCCTCCTGTTGAACAAACCCACATTTTCGCCGATCTCGATCTATCGTTTTTACGCTACCTCTATCAAAAGTAGATGGGACCCTTGAATATTGGTTTTATAGATTTTCCCGTCGTCAGGTGATAATCGGTGCTTATCCAGCTCCGCTTCGGGTCTCACGAAACAGACGCGCCTGGAATCGGATGGCCTCCACGACGCCCCGTTTTTGAACCTGTCGCCGCGTCAGCTGGAGGCCGTCATAGATCTGCAGGGCGAGCATGTGCGGACGAGAGACGGTGCATCTGCCCTGTGTTTCCACGGGGTATTCGAGGGATCGGAGCACGTCTCCGGCGATGCGTTCGATGAGGCGCCGCTTCCCTGGGTCCATTTTCGTACGCCACTTCTCGGCGTTGTCTCGCTTGATGGTCCGGCGCCCGCGGGCATCGCCGATGTTCTCGGGGGCCCGGGACAGCTCCAGCATCTCTGGAGAGAAGTCCACGCCGATAAACTGACACAGCCGCTCGACCTCTTCGGTGGGATCGGCGAGGAGGTCTTCATAGCGAACCTCGGTGTAGTCATCGGGGAACGTGTGGGCGACATGTCGGGCGCCTTCGATGCGATTGCGCCATCGCTGGGCAGCGCGGGTCATCGATTTTCCAAACGCCGTCTTCATCGACAAACAGTAGTCGCGCACGTCTCGGATGATATGAATGAACCGCGCTTGCGGAAAATCTGCTTTCAAGGTTTGTAGATGGACGAGGTATCCGGGAGACTTGTCGCCCCAGACGCCGGGCGTGTCCCAGGGAACGTCGGCGTCATGTCGGACGAGGGCTTCGAAGACCCCTTGCGAAGAGAAGCTGCGGCAGCGACGCTGCCAGACCCGGGGGTCGATTTGTAGGCCGTGCTCTTCGCGGCGATGGACGAAGTAGACCGATCCGGTGACCGCCTCATAGAACTGATCGAAACGAGCGGGGTCAGAGAGGTCACCGAAGGTGGCCCATCGCCGCCGCCAGTCGGGGTAGAATTCGGTCTCGTTGAGGGGGATGCCGATCTGGGGGTGCTCGTTGAGCAGTCCACGGAGCAGCTTGGTTCCGGAGCGGGGCATCCCGACGAGGAAGAGGGGTCCATTGAACATCGCCCTCTTATATCGGCGCGCCCGCCTGGAGGTTGCGCGCTTTTCAGACATCATCCCGCTTATTCGCCCGTATTGACGGACTGAATCGACATCTGGGCGAAGCTCAGATAGATTGAGGACATGAAATACCCACCCGCACTCATCGCTGTCATCGCTTCCCCCCTGTTTGTGGTGGGCTGCCAGGACTTCCTCTTCGGTCAGCCGATCAACGACACCGGGGGCGAGCCGGTGTCGACCGACCAGCTGCCCGCGGATGTGGAAGCGGTCTTCCAGGCCAGCTGCGCGACGGTGGGGTGCCACGCATCGGACACGGCGACCCGCGGCGTTGATCTTGAGGTGTC
>JBCBLB010000527.1:0-7040 GCA_038520555.1 Myxococcota bacterium
CATCGGTGCGATGCTCATCGCTTCCAAAAACGCGACCGTCGTGGTCGCGAAAATCGCGGCGCCGATGGTCAACGGAAACTGACCGCGCCGCCGGCTGAAGCGAATGTGTGGATCGTGGGCGATCCGTGGCGTAAAGCCACGCGCAACCGCAGCCGCGGCGGCTTTCTCAGCAGTGGCCGCGTCGACCCCCTCCAGAAGCTTGAACTCCGGCTGCTTCATCTCATCCGCAGGAACCAGCCCCGGACGGTCCAGCAGATGTCCCATGTCCCGGATGAGGGCGCGCTCGCGATCGGCGCTCGGGTGATGGTGGATCGGAACGCCGGTGCGCCGCAACGCGCGACGACGCCGCCGATCATCGGAGCGCTCAGCGACGATGACGGTGAACAAGCCGCGTGGCAGCTGGTCCGAGGCGGGCGCCGCCGGCGGCGAGAACGGCTCCTGAGACGCCCCCTCTGATGAGGGCAATTTGTCTTTGCTGATCAAGAGATCCTCTACACAGAACCTTATCGGATCCCTAAGCACAACGGTATACAGGACAATACGCAGATCGTCGCCATGAGGCTTGCGGTCCGGTGCTCACGACAGGACCGCGCCACCTGTGCCATATAATCCACACCCGCTGAGGCTGGGCGTGCGTTTTCGGATACCAGAGAGTACAGCTCGCCCCTCAATCAGAACACGCACTTCTGGAAGCCGATGCCATCCACATCACAAGATACGGCCAGACAGGACGCGGTGTTGCGTGTGCTGCGTGGGGAAGACCCGCAGGGCATCGCAAACGCCATCGGCGTCTCCGCAGCGACGCTGGCGCAGTGGCAGGCGGTGTTCCTTCAGGGCGGACGCCGCGCGTTGTCTGAAGCGTCGGCGCACGCCTCGTTCACGACAGTGTTTTTGCACGACGCGGCCACCCCCCCTGGCTGTCCCTTTGAGGATCCCCGTCAGCAGTGTGCCCTGGTTCGAGCGGCCAATGATGCCCTGTTCGCCATGCTGCAGTCCATCCCGATCCCGGTGCAGGCCTTCGATCGGGATGGGCTGACCATCTTCCTGAACACTGCACAGATGCGGTTTCTGGGGATCTCAGATCCCATGATCTCCGTGGGACAGTTCAACGTGCTTCAGGACCCCTTTACCGAACAGGCGGGCGTTCTGCATTTGTACAAGAAGGCGTATACCGGAGAGCCGGTCGCCGTCCCGGAGACCCGCATCACGTTTCATCCGGACGACGGGTGGGACACCACGCCGCGCACCGCATACTACGAGCAGCTCCTGCTCCCTGTCGTCCGCGGCGGCGCGGTAGAGATGGTGCTCTCTTTTGTCATCGACACCACCGATCGATACCTGGCCCGGAACGTCCAAGCAGAGGCCCTGCGGCGTGAGGGCCTCGCGCTGCTCGCCGGTGGGGTCGCCCATGACCTCAACAACGTCCTCACCATCGTTCAGCTCGCCGCGTCCCTCTTCCGGGAACGGCCGGTGCCCGTCGACGATCTCGAAGACGCCGCTGCGGACATCGAAGACGCCGTTGCGGTGGCGCGCGCCCTGAGCCAACAGCTCAAGATGTACGCCCAGGCCGAACATGAAGCGCAGACGCGGCTGAACCTCAAGACCATCATCTCCAACATGCACACCCTGCTGCGGGCCGCCTTAACGCCAGGTGTCGCGCTGCAGGTCGAGATCAGCCCGGACACGCCGGATATCCTCGGTGTCACCGCCCACCTGCAGCAGGTGCTGCTCAACCTCGTCGTCAACGCCGACCAGGCGATCGAAGCGACCGGCCAGATCACGATTCGGCTGTACCGCCGGGTGCTGCAGGCCCCGATCCAGGCGCTCGGGGCAGAAGACGGCATACTGGCCGCTGGAACATATGCCTGTCTCGAGGTGGCCGACACCGGCTGCGGCATGTCGTCGCTGGTCTCCCAGCGCGCCTTCGACCCCTACTACACAACCCGGACCGATGGAAATGGGATGGGCCTGGCCACGGTCATCGGCGTCGTGCAGTCACATCGCGGCGGCGTGGTCCTGCGGACAGAGGTCGGCGCGGGGACCTCCTTCGGCCTCTTTTTTCCCGCCGCCAGCACCGGATAACCGGTGCGCTCCCCTTCACAGGACTCCCGCCAGTAGACGCACACGAAGCGCCCCGTCCAGCCGCGACTGCACAGAACCGGAAGACACAGACAGAGAACGCATCGCAGGATCCTCAACGGTAGCGTCAGATCTGTGAGCCATCCCCGATTCGTTCACCCCGCTTGTTGACTCGTTTTCGGAAGCTGGTTGCTCTGGGCGGTGGGGGCGGTGAACAGGAAGACCGGCACGATCGACCACAGGATCAAGGCGGCAAAATACACCGTCTCTGAGAACAGGCCGAAGATCTGTCCGGCCACCAGACCGCCGACCATGATCACATGGGCGAGCACGCCCCAGATCACGCTGGCCACGACCTGTCGGACATCTGCGCGTTGTTCGCGGAGGACCCGAACATAGACATACAGGCCGAGCGGAAGAAACACGACGAGTGAAGTCAGCACGCCCGGGTTGTAGGCGAGCTTCGCGACGCTCACCACGATGTGCGAGGCTGCGTTGACCACGATGATGGCCGCCATGGCCAGCGCGGGGAAGGCATGCCGGGGGCTCCGCAGGAACGCCAACGCGCCCACCAACCACACCAGCGATGTGTTGATCACAAAAATCCCGGCTGGGGTGAGCGGTTCCGTCGTCACCGAGCGGTCCCCGAACACGCTCAGCAGCAGGCCGTTGACGGTGGCGTGGAAGGCGTAGACGTTGCCGAACAGATCGATCCAGTGTTCTTCGAACTGATGGACGATGTAGGCGACCAGCATCCACAGCGAAAGCGAAGACAGGTCTGCTCCGCTGTCCCAACGCTTCGCCGCCACGAACAGGAGGAACGGCGCCATGAAGGTGCCCACCTTCATCCAGTGCTCGACGAGGAACGCGTGCTGGCCCAGCGGGATCCACAGCATCGCAAACGAGACGATCAAAAAGAACAGGGCTGAAGATGAAGAGCGACGCGGCATCGGAGACCTCACCATAAAAGGACGCGATCACAGCGTACGCTCATGACGGTATTGCGAAAATAGCCTATCCTGGCAACAGAACGTTGCTTCAACGCAAGGCTCGCCCAGATGGATCTCAATCACCTCAACACCTTCGCGACGGTCGTTCGTTTGGGGTCCCTGTCGGCCGCTGCCCGCGCGATGGGGGTGCCCACCTCGACCGTCAGCCGGCAGCTCTCTCGGCTGGAACGAACGCTCGGCGTCGACTTGATCCATCGGGGCGCCCGTCGGGTGAGCCTCACCGAAGCCGGCGCGGAAGTGCTGGCCCGCAGCCAACAGCCGCTCCGGGAGCTGCAAACCCTCGCCGATGGGCTCTCCAGCGGCGCGCCGCGGGGCACGCTTCGCATCTCTGCGCCCACCAACCTCGCCGTGACCCCATGGTTCGCGTCGATGCTGGTACGGTTTCGACGCATACACCCCGCAGTGCGCCTGGACATCGACTGTGCCTCATGGATGCATGATCCGATCGAAGGAGGCTTTGATATCTGCTTTCGACCCATGAAGACGATCCCGGATTCGCCAGACTTGATCGCGCGTCGGCTGGCGTCTGCGGATCTCCGGCTCTATGCCAGCGCAGCCTATGTCGCCCGGCGGGGACGCCCGGCCCATGTTCATGAGCTGGCCGGATATGACATGATCGCGGCCCGGATGCTGCACGGCCAGCCGATGACCCTGCGCTTCGCGGAAACGATCGTCCAGGTCGAACCCACTGTCGTGGCGATCGGCGATGACCTGTCGCTTGTGCTGTCTATGGTTCGCGCAGGCGCAGGCTATGCGGTGATCCCCACGCCCGTCGTCGCCGAACCACTCGCGTCCGGAGAGATCGTCGACTTCCTGCCCGGATGCTCGCTGCCCCCACTCGAACCCACCATGGTCTGGCCAAGGCGGCGGTTCGAAGCCCCCCGTGTCCGCGCATTTATTGACTTCGTTATCGCAGACCTCGAATCGGCCGCGCCCTCCAGCCTCCTCATCTGAACGGCGGCGAAGCCTGCGCGAAGGATCAGCGAAGGATTCCGAGAACCCCCCCTTTTACAGGGAGGTGCACAACGGAGGCCCCATGCTGCTCTCACTCCTCATCCTGCTCGCTGCATGCGGCGGCGACGGCGTCAAGATCGACGCATGTGATGACTCGACGGATTCGACCCTCGACTGCCAGATCTGTTGCGAACAAGAAGGCTGCGATCCCGATCGGGCCCAATACGTCAGCGGCGTTCAGTTCGGCTGCACCTGCTTCCCCCTTGAAGGGGACACCGACACCGGCGACGGGACCTGTGAATGAGGCTCGTCGCGTTTGCCCCTGGATCCGCGTGGCGGGCTGAGGTCGTCCCCGATGGTGTCGCTCAGCAGAAGCGGGCCAGGTTGCGCCATGCTCAAGGCAAGCGGCTGGGTGTCAACACGTCATTCGGAAGCAAAGTGGTCGCCTCGCGCAGCGGTGGTCCTGAACAATGAGATGGACGACTTCGTCGCCCGCCCTGGCGAGCCCAACGCCTTTGGCCTGGTTGGTTCAGAGGCCAACGCCGTCGCGCCGGGCGCCCGACCGCTCTCCAGCATGACGCCCACCATCCTGATCTCGCCGGACAACAACGAACGGATCGTGGTCGGTGGAAGCGGTGGGCCCTTGATTATCACCTCGACGCTGCAAGCCATCGTCAACGTTATCGATTTCGGGTTATCCCTCGCAGAGGCGGTCAGCCTTCCCCACGTGCACCATCAGTGAGTTCTCGAATTGATCTTCCTCGACGAGGGGATCAGCAGAGACACCGAGGCGTCTCTGGTGGGACGCGGACACAAGATCCGCCGGATTCCGTTCTTCTCTGCCGTTTGGCTCGCTCATGCCACCCCCGGGGGGTTCCTGGGCGCCTCTGATCCACGAAAGGGCGGCTGGCCCACAGGAGTCAACCCATGAGTCTGCCGGACAAGCTGCTCAAAATGATCTATTGGGCTTGCTACAAAGAGCGGTACCCTGACCGGGCTGCCTTCCTGGAGGCGGTTCAGGAATACCAGGACCAGATCTCTCCCGAAAATTCAGAGTGGGCTCCAAACGAAGTGGTGTTGGGGGTCCCGCGCGTCTGGATCGGGTTCCATTGCTGGGTCGGGGACGAGCAACCCTGGCTCGTGTTCCCGATCGACGCAGAGGGGGGCGCGTTCACGATGGGTGAGCTGTTCCACAAGCTCTGTGATGGCATCGGGGAAGCGCTCATGGAACAGAACGCAGAGCTGTACGATCACCACTTCTTTGAAGGGATCTCGCGGTGGCAGGAGGGCGACGACGGGGCGCCGCTCTATGCCGTGCGGTTCGGGAGCTGAGCGTTTCGAAAGAAAGATGGGTGAAGGAGTGATCCAACCCATATTCGAGGGGTTGACGTGTCAGAACTGGCTATTTAAATAATCGACTTACAATCATTGAAATTGTACCACTACCCACGACTGCCCCATCGATGTAAACTCTGAGTTGGTCTCCAGGGTGACCTGAGAAGGAGAGCGAACAAGGGTAGGATTCATCGCTATGGTGAGCACGTCGTGAACTCCGGCCGGGCCTCGCAGGCTGAGGGACGACGGGTTTGCCGACAGCATCGACCTCATCGAGCGCGCCTACGCCGAGATAGGCGATACGATCCTGCCGCAGATGCTGGAGACGGTGAAGGTGACCGCGAATCCACCCCATCCCCGCTCGAGGTAAAACAGGGAGGGGAATGAGAAAAGCCTACTTAAAATGAGTTGATTCATTAATCGCAGACTTTCAGGCTGTGATGACGTAAAAGGTCAAAGATGAATCGTCCTCCCTATGCACAGACCAACGAGCAGCTTGCCACTCGCCTTCTCCAACGCATCGTGCGATCGATCGTGCGATACACAAGCCTAAGACCTGATGAGCCACTCCGGTCTGAGTGGGGACCGCTGCTCCTGTGCCTCGATAATGATCTGCACATCATGCTCACCGTCGATGAAGGTCGGCAGAACATGCTTCTCTTTGATGCCAGCCCCCAAACGCAGACACGACAGAACCTGGAACGAAAGCAGTCCTACCCCTTCGAAGCAGAGGCAGAGAGTGCTCTGGTGATCAAGCCGCTGCTCGAAGGGCCTATCACCTCTGTTGAGCGCGTTTCGCGAAAATTGCCTGAGGCACAGAATGGATGGCAGTGCGGCCTCCGCCTCATCGCCTCGGGACATGCGCTGCTCGTCGGATGCTATCTGACACCAGATGCCGTCCCCAATGTCGAGATCCTCTTCCCGGATGAGGTCGTCCAGGGGTTGAATCTTCACCCTCTCCAAGACCGTTAGCCCTGCCTGACGACGGGCTATCGGTAGCTTCAGTTGTGAATACGTCATCTATCTCAAGTGGCTCGATAGGCGTTCTGGGGTCTTAAAGCAATCCCCCCTCTGATCTGGATGATCTTCTGTCCATCGCCATGATAGCAGAGAGTATGCAACTGAAGATCCAGAACCTGATGAGCGATGAGCAGTGCTACGACCAGCTCCGTTGATGATCCAGTCCCCTCCTGTTCTGCCCCCGCCATCTGGGCCTCCGTCTCCGCAGCCATACAGAGAGCCGTGGCCCTGATGACAGCTACAACAGGAGCCTTTCTTCTGGCGCACCGGTGGTCGGATCACCTTCTGTGGTGAGGACACAGGAGGCGGCGCATCACAGGCAGAGAGAAGCAGCGGCGATGGAGAAGGAGATAAAGTGTGGTCATTCCCGGTTCATTGGACGTTCGTCCAGGAGGTATTCGTCTCAACATCTCCATGCGGTATCACCATGTCAAAGCCCAATCCCCAACCACAGCCTGCTCCGCGGTGGTCAGCGGCGCCTACGGCAGCGCCTCAAGCTCATCGACACGTTCCGCTGTTGTAGACTGTCCCTGTACGGACATGGGGTTGAGATGACCGGGCGAAGGCTGTGGTTGGGGATTGGGCTTTGACATGGTGATACCGCATGGAGATGTTGAGACGAATACCTCCTGGACGAACGTC
>JBCBLB010000042.1:0-24276 GCA_038520555.1 Myxococcota bacterium
CACCGCCGCCGCCGCCGCCGCCGCCGCGGGGCTTATCGTGTGCTTCATTGACGCGGATGGCGCGGCCGTCGACCTGTGCACCGTTCATCTGCTCAATGGCCTGCTCACCTTCTTCACGGTTGGCGAAGGTGACGAACCCGAAGCCGCGGGAGCGGCCGGAATCCCGATCGTAGATGACCTTCGCCTCAGACACTTCACCGAAAGGCTCAAACGCGGCCCGGAGGCTCTCGTCATCGGTCGCCCATGCAAGGCCACCGCAGAATAACTTCATCATGTTTTCGAACTCTCACGAAAGGATGAGCCAGACGCGATCACACTCATCTGGGGTCTGGCTCTCAGGAACACAGGTCGTGACAATCTTTTGGATCACCACATCAGGTTGGACACGAACGTCCTCGCCCAACGTAGTCCGCTCTTCACCTCGTGGCTACCTTCCTCGCCTGAAACTTCACCCCTTATTCCGATCGATCTGGGGACGCTTCTGGTACAGATCGCTGTCTGCATGACGCAGATGATCAGGTCCCTGCGGTCCAGCTGAACCCTGGTGGCCCAGCGATTCCGCGCTCTCGGCGAAGGTATCCAAGGAACGGGTTCCGCTTCAGCTCGACCCCGAGCGTGGTCATCGGCCCGTGGCCGCTGTGCACCCGCAAGTGTCCGGGCAGCGCCATCAGCCGCCGCAGGCTGTCGACCATAAGCCTGGGATCAGACAGTGGAAAGTCGGTCCGCCCGATGCTGCCAGCGAACAGCGTGTCCCCAACGATGATGTCCTCGTCGTCATAGTAGCATCCCTGGCCCGGTGTATGCCCCGGCGTGGAGATGAACCGCAGCGTCGTCTCCCCCAACGGGATCTCATCGCCGTCTTCGACGTCATGATCGATGCGGCCGAGCGGTCGGTTCAGCTGCGGCATCCCGAACATCGTCCCCTGCATCGGCAGCGTCTTGAACAGCGGCCACTCTTTGCGCGGCATATAGGTCGGGACGTCAAACGCATCTTGCAACCACGTCAACGCGCCCGCATGATCGATATGGGCATGGGTGAGCAGGATCATGCGGATGTCCGGCGCCGGGTCGATGGCGTTCAGATGTTGGACCAGCTCCTGCGTCTCCCCGGTGTCGACGATCGCAGACGCGCCGGTCGTGGGATCGGTGATCAGGTAGGTGTTCACCGAGAACGCACCCACCGTGAAGCAACGGACCTGCATCGTTCAGTCTCCCCCCGTGAACCGGTTCTGGATCCACGCCATCCATCCCCCCTTCGGTTTTGTCTCTGTCGTAGCGGCGCCTGTCGGTGTGTCGCCGACGAGGATCTCGTAGTCGCAGTCTTCGGGGAGGATGTCTCCGAACAGGGCGACGGCGTCGTCGAGCGTCTTCGGGAGCGGCCGGTCGTTCGACGCCGACAGCTTGCGGGCCTCATCGACGAGCTTGACGACCAGTTCGGGTTCACATGCCGATATCACCATGTCACCGGCCCGCCGTCCCAGCTCGCCTTCCAGCTGGCCGGGGGTCAGCTCGGGGAGGAGGTCCGCCGACTGAATCCCCTGATCGCGGAGGTTCAGCTCGAAGATGGCCGCGGCGACCATGCCGTTGGGGTGTTCCCGGCTGAAGGCGGCCCAGACGGTCTCCGGGCCCTGCTCGTGCCAGTCGCTGCTGGCGTAGCATTCCCCCTCGGGCAGATCCGCGAGCTGTTCGATGTTGCGGACCTTTGACGCCCGCCGCTCGTCGCGCGCGGTGCGACGACGATCCTTGTCTTTGGCCTTCTTTTTCTCGGCGCGTTTCTGTCGGCGCCGATCCGCTTTGCTGCCCATCGAGATCCTCTCTGTCGAGCCGAGCAGAGTAGCGTTAACCTGCTGAGCAAATCAGGAGCGTGCACATGAAGGTGATTGAAATCGGCGAGGCGGGTTTTGGACTGGAGAACCTTCAGGTCGCCACGCGGGACGTCCCTGAGCCCGGGCCCGGTCAGTTGCTGTTGAAGATGACCGCCGCGAGCCTGAACTACCGCGACCTGATGATGATCCGCGGGCAGTATAACCCCCGTCAGCCGCTGCCCCTGATCCCCTGCTCGGACGGCGTCGGGTACGTCGTCTCTGTTGGAGAAGGCGTATCCACCGATCGGATCGGCGAGCGGCGGTGCCCGCTGTTCACCGAGGGGTGGTACGACGGTGATCCCACAGCGGCCCTGCTGGCCCGGACCCGGGGCGGCCCGATCGACGGCACCCTGGCCGAGTATGTTGTCATCGATCAGGACGACGGCATCATCCCGCCAGCGCACCTGTCCGATGCAGAGGCCGCGTGCCTGCCCTGCGCCGCGTTGACCGCATGGAGCGCCCTGGTCACCCTCGGCGGCCTGCGCGCCGGGCAGTCTGTGCTGGTTCAGGGGACTGGCGGCGTCTCTCTGTTCGCATTGCAGATCGCCACGCTCCGCGGCGCTCGGGTCATCGCCACCTCCAGTCGCGATGAGAAGCTGGAGCGGGTCCGCGCCATGGGGGCCGTCGCGACGATCAACTACAAGGACGATCCGAAGTGGGGCAAGGCCGCCCGGAAGCTCGCTGGTGGCGATGGCGTCGACCATGTCATTGAGGTCGGCGGCGCTGGCACCCTGGGGCAGTCCCTGCGCGCCGTACGGCCCGGTGGACACATCAGCATGATCGGCGTTCTGTCCGGCGGCGCGCAGCCCCTCAGCGTCATCCCCATCCTGATGCGGCAGATCTGCGTCCAGGGTGTCTTTACCGGGCATCGCACCAGCTTCATCGCCATGAACGACGCCTTCTCGGCCACCGAGACCCGCCCCGTCGTCGATCAGATCTTCCCCTTCGATGACATCAACGCTGCCTTCGCGCACATGGCCGCCGGGCGACATTTCGGCAAGATCGCCGTACACATCGCGGATGCCCCCTCGAACGGATAGACTCCATCCCCGAAACCCACGGAGGAAGCCATGCGAAGCCTGATGACGCTGGTCTGGATGATGATCGGGTGCGAAGAAGGCGCCCCTCCACCCATCGCCAACGAAGCGCCCATGAAAAACAGCCACGGCGACGATCACAGCAAACAGGCTCACGGCGACGCGGGCCATCATGATGGTGGTCATGGGGGTGAAGAAGCGCCGATCGATCTGGCGTCCGTTGAGGTGGCGCCGACGGAGCCGATGACCATCAACGCGCGGCTGATTCAGCCGCCGGATGTCCATGATCCCGCGCCCGCAGCGTTCGAGATCGAGTGGGAGACGACGACTGGCACGTTCGTGATGAAGTGTGTTCGGGCGTGGTCGCCCAACGGCGCCGATCGGCTGCATTTTCTTGTGAAAGAAGGCTACTTCTCTGATGTTGCCTTTTATCGGGTTGTTCCTGGGTTTATGGCCCAGTTTGGCTACCACGGCAAGCCGCCCCTGAACAAGGTCTGGCGGGATCATAAGATCAAAGACGATCCGGTGACGCAGCAGAACACGCGGGGGATGGTCTCGTTCGCCACCTCCGGGCCCAACACCCGGACCACCCAGCTGTTCATCAACTACGGTGATAACCGTCGCCTGGACAAGATGGGCTTCTCGCCGGTCTGCATCGTCGATGACGCGGGGATGATGGTCGTCGATCAGATCGACGCCAGCCACGGGGAGGCGCCCAACCAGCGGCTCATCGCAGAGGTTGGCAACGGCTACCTCAAGAAGAACTTCCCCAACCTCGACTACATCCAAAAAGCCCGGATCCGGGAGTAGCGGTCAGGCGCGGGCCAGCTGGACGGCGAGCAGGTCGATGGCGGCTGGGGTGACCCCTGGCAGCCGGGCCGCGGCACCGAGCGTGCGGGGCCGCGCCGCTTCCAACCGCTCCGCCACTTCATGTGAGATGCCGGGGATGCGGAAGTCCATGTCTGCTGCCAGCCGCACGGCCGCCATTTTGCGCGTGCGCGCGGCCCGCTGCGCTTCACGGCGCAGGTAGCCTTCGTATTTGATATCGGTCATCACCTGCTCGGCTGCCTCTGCAGAGATGTCCGGGATCGGGTCATCGAACAGCGCGGTGAGGTCATCCCAGCGCAGCTCCGGGCGGCGCAGGGCTTCCTGTGCGGTGATCCGCTTCTTGGGCGGTGCGCTGTTGAGCGCGTTGAAGCGTGCGACCACATCGGCGGTCGGTGTGAGGCTGTGGTGCTCACACCACGCCATCGCCGCTGCGATCTGCGCGGTCTTCTCCTGGAATCGTGCCCACTGCGCGTCGCCGACCAGGCCCACGCCCCGGCCCAGCGGTGTCAGCCGCCGATCGGCGTTATCCTCACGCAAAAGCAGGCGGTGCTCTGCGCGGCTGGAGAACATCCGGTATGGCTCTCCGCCGACACCACGGTTGATTAAGTCGTCGATGAGCACGCCAATGTAGGCCTGTTCCCTGCCGAGGACCAGCGGCTCCCCCAGCGCTGCAGAGGCGCCCGCGATCAGACCTTGCGCGGCCGCTTCTTCGTAGCCGGATGTCCCGTTGACCTGCCCGGCGAGGTGCAGCCCTGGCGCTTGTGTGTGTTGCAACCCAGCGTCCAGGTCGCGTGGATCGGAGAAGTCATACTCCACCGCGTAACCATGCTGGAGGATCTCAGCCCGCTCCAGCCCCGGGATCGACCGGACCATCGCCAGCTGGACGTCCGCCGGCAGCGAAGTCGACAACCCGTTGACGTAGACCCGGTGGGTGTCCAGTCCTTCGGGCTCCAAAAACAGCTGGTGGCGGTCGCGCTTCTCAAACCGCACGACCTTATCCTCGATCGAAGGGCAGTATCGGGGTCCCCGCCCAACGATCTGCCCGGTGAACAGCGGAGACTGATCCAGCGCGCCCCGGATCAGGTCGTGGGTCTTCGTGTTGGTGTAGGCGATGTAGCAATCGCGTTGTTCCAACTGCTGATCTGGCGGGGTGAACGAGAAGTGCCCCTCAAACACGTCGTCCTGCCGCTGGAGACGATCCCAATCGATGGTCCGCGCGTCCAGCCGCGGGGTCGTGCCGGTCTTCAGGCGCCCGAGCCGCAGCCCCCGATCGAGAAGCCGTTGAGACAGGCGGTGTGCGGCCCGATCGCCGATGCGTCCACCGCGGGTCTGCTGGTGGCCGACGTGCATCACCCCGGCCAGGAAGGTGCCGGTCGTCAAGACCACCGCCCTGGCCTTGATCCGCAGGTCGTCGGCGACGACGACGCCGGCGATGCGGTCGCCTTCTTCGATGAGGTCGACGATCTCACCTTCGAAGAAGGTGATGTTGTCATGGCCGAGCAGGACCCGGGCCATCTCCTGGGGATACCGGTCGATGTCCACCTGCGCCCGGGAGGACTGGACGGCCAGCCCGCGGCGGGTGTTCAGCCGACGGAACTGGATCGCGGTTCGGTCGGCGACCTGTGCCATCGCCCCGCCCAGGGCGTCGATCTCTCGCACCAGGTTGCCTTTGGCCAGCCCCCCGATCGCCGGGTTGCAAGACAGGCGGCCGATGTGCTCGCGCTTCAGAGTGATCACCGCGACCGCGCGGCCCAGCCGCGCCGCCGCGAGCGCCGCCTCGCAGCCAGCGTGGCCTGCGCCGACCACCGCGACATCGAAAACCGCGACATCGAAAACCGTGGACATCGTCTCGATTCCTCTCGTTCCGGTCTCCCTTAACCGAATGCGATACCCTCTCGACATGTGGAGCGCTCTGCTGATCCTGGGGTGTCGACCTCCTCCCGTCTCACCCCCTCCGCCACCCCCCCCGCCGCCGACGGCGGATCTGACGATCGTGGCCTCTCCGGACGACGCGACCATTGCCTTCGCCGATCAGCCACCGGTCAACGGATCCCTCTCTCTCGATGGGCTCTCGCCGGGGACCTATGCGCTGACCATCACCCGACGCGGGTTCGCACCCCTCAACCGGTCTCTCACCGTTGAAGCCGGTGAGGCGGAGCTGCGCTTCGCTCTCCGGCCGATGCCGCAGGTGCTCTCGTTTACCCCGATCCCAGAGACGGCCGCCTGGCGGCTGACCACTTCCGATGGCCAGCAGCGCGCCGGGCAGGGCGCATACACCGGACCGCTCCCTGCCGGGTTGACGGCGGTGGTCCTCTCTCAGCCGGGGTTTAACGACGAGCTGTGGACCCTGTTCCTCGATGAGGACACCGATCGAACCCTCTGGCTCGATCGGGAAGGGCAGGTCGTCGACAAGGTCCTTGAGTTCAAGAGCGGACATCACCCGAAGGGCGTTCGGTTTTCGCCGGATGGGACCGAGCTGTGGGCGTCGTTTCTGGGCGGACCGCCCTCTGTGGCGGGGTACGACGCGACGACCGGCGCGGAGCGCCATACGCTGACCCTCGGCAAGCACGGCGCCGTCGAGGTCGTCTACAGCCACGACGGACAGAAGGTCTACGCCAGCCAGATGGAGACCGCCACCGTCTATGAGATCGACCGGGCCGAAGGCGCGCTGCTCCGAACCTTGCCGACCGGCGCGACCTGGAGCAAGGTCATGGCCCTCTCTCCTGAGGGGGACCGGTTGTATGTCTCCAACTGGGTCAGCGCCGACATCACCGAGTTCGATCTGACCTCGGGTGAGGTGCTGCGCGAGCTGAAGACCGTCGACACCCCCCGGGGCATGTGGATGGATCCGGCCGGAGAGAGCCTGTATGTCGTCGGCTTCGGCGATGGGCGGCTCCAGAAGGTCGACGTGGAGACCGGCGCGCGGACGGAGCTCTTCACCTCGGCTGGGGGCGCGCTCCGCCATATCGTCGGAGATGTGTCGCGAAACCGGGCGTATATATCGGATATGCGGCGGGCGCGCATCTGGCTGCTCGATCTGGAGACCGGCGCGGTGACCGCCCTCGCGCGCACCGACGCCAACCCCAACACCATCGATCTGACCCCCGACGGGCGGCTGCTGTTCGTCTCCTGCCGGGGGCAGAACAACCGGGAATCCTACTACAAGCCCGGCCCGCAGTGGGGCAGCGTCCTGGTCTTTGATGCGTTGACCGGGGAGAAGCTCGACGCCATCGTCGCCGGCAACCAACCGACCGCCCTCGATGTCTCTGATGATGGTCGGTTTCTGGCGTACTCGGACATGCTCGATGACCGAATCAGCGTCTATGCCATCCCTGACATCTCCATCTTTTTAGAGGCCGAAGGCGGGCGCGCCGCGGTGTACCGCGGCGAGCTGTGGAAAGGCCGCCGATAGGGGCGGTCCCTCAACGCAGTTATTCCGCGGCGAACAGGAGCCGGTCGATGGCGCCGCCGATCTCGTCGAGGGTGCGGATGGTGGCGCCGGTGTTGGCGGTGGCGGCGACGCTGACCGTGTCCAGGCGGCTCTTGATGGCGTCCATGGCGGCGGCGTCGAAGCCAGCGCCGGCGGCGTCGAAGCCGTCGAGTTGTTTGCGGGCGATGGCCAGGGTGTTCTTGGCGTCGCCGTAGTTCTCATTTTTTAGATCGACGACGGTGGCCGCCAGCGCGGCGCGTGCGCGGAGCAGGTCGTGGCTGTTCTGCAGCGCCAACCGTTTGGCTTCGCCCGCGGAGATCTCTCCCTGAAGATCGAAGTACACTTTTCCGGCGCCGATTCCGCCGAGGAGTGCGCCGATAAGCAGGCCGATCCCGATGAATTTGAGCCGGTCGGTCATCGACGGAGAGGATTTCGTGTTGGTCGTGGTTTCTTCAGCCATGGAGTTCTCCGGGCGTCGAGATGCGGCGTTCAGTCTACCGCAATTGTGACCTATCCGGTGATCCGTCGGCTTGTATCCTGCAATATTCATCGGTCCCCTGCGCTGAGCGGGCCTCCCGGGCGGATTTTCTCGATATCGAGCGGCACGGTGTGACCGATCCCGGGCTAGAAACGCACTGTAATGAGGAGGTAAGCGGATGAGGGGATGGTCACGCGGGCTCACGATCGCGGCGACATGTGCCTTGTTGGCACCGGGGACGGCGCGCGCCGGATCTGGACCGTGGGTTCTGGGCGCTGGCGCCTCCAGTCTGTTTTTGGGGATTGAGTCTCAACGGCTGACCATGCTCTCGATCCAGACGGCCCCGGACACAACCGATGAGATCGAGGTTGGGGAGGGGCTATCGACCCTGGGGGTGAAGGGGATCGTCAGCTACGGCCTGCTGCCCCGCATCGAAGCGTCGGTGCAGGTGCCCTGGTTCCGGGTTCAGGCCAACCGACAGGATGAAGAGGTGTGTGCCGCGCTCGGGCTGGGCGCGTGCCGCACCACTCAGGGCGTCGGCATCATCGAAGCGCGCGCCAAGGCGCTTCTGGTCGATGAGCTGCGTGGCAGCCCGCTGAGCGTCTCGGTCGGGGTCCTGGCTCGCTATGGCGCGTTCACCGCGCCGACTCGGCAGCGGATCACCAACATCGGAGAGGGAACCTTCGATCTGGGGCCGACGCTGGCCATCGGCCGGATCGGCGGCCTGGGGAGATGGTCCGGATACTGGAGCGCCTGGGCGGACCTGGGGTGGCGGTATCGGTTCGGGAACACCGATGACTTTCCCTCGATCGATGGGCCGGTTCCAGGGAGCGAGTACACCGGCGACGTCGAGCTGCTGGTCTCCCCCGGTGACGGCCGGATCGGCTTCGGCCCAGCGGTCACCGGGTTCTGGCGACCGAACGGCGTCGACTGGTACGAGCTGGAGCGAGACGGAACGTTGACAGATGTTGACCGTTTCTCAGCCTTACGGGTCTACAATATACGGGTTGGTGGGGAGATCCTGGTCCGTGGACGGGCGGGGACGACGCTGTCAGTCAGCGGCCAACGGGTTGTCGTGGCCCTCAACAACCCAACTGATGTGCTGGTTTTCACGATTGGGCTCAGCTTTAACCGAACCCCGGATACATAAACAAAAGAGAGGGAGTCGAGAGTGCTACGCAGCGGAGAAGTCGTCGATGGACGGTACATCGTCGAGGCGCGCCTGGGACAGGGCGGCCTGGCCGAGGTGTATCGGGTGCGCCATCGCGAGCTCGGCAGTGTCCACGCCCTCAAGGTCCTGACCTGGCGTCGGCAGAGCCTCGCAGATCGGATGCTCCTCGAGGGGCGCATCCAGGCGCAGCTCCGGCATCCCCATGTCGTCTCGGTCACCGATGTGATCCGCCATCAGGGGCACGTCGCCCTGTTGATGGAGTTCGTTGATGGGATGACCCTGGAGGCCCTGCTGGTGCAGCGGGGCGCCCTGCCGACCGATGAGGGGCTCCGGCTGTTCGCGCCCATCCTTGCAGCGGTGACCGCCGCCCATGACGTCGGGGTCTTGCACCGCGATCTCAAGCCCGCCAACGTCCTGCTCGCCCGGACCTCGATCGGGCTCATCCCCAAGGTCACCGACTTCGGCATCGCCAAGGTGGTCATCGAAGACCAGGATCACGGAAAGACTGCGGTGGGCGTGTTGATGGGTTCGCCGGGCTATCTGGCGCCAGAGCAGATCGCCGACTCTGGCTCGGTCGACAAGCGGGCCGACGTCTTCGCCCTCGGGGTGATGCTCTATGAGATCATCTCCGGTGAGCGAGCCTACCCCGACGCCGTCGACGAATCCAGCGCCCGCGCGTCGGTGTTGACGCCGCCGCCGCTGTTAAGCAGCGTGCGCGAAGACTGCCCCCTTCACGTCTGTGAGACCGTGGCCCGCGCGCTCGCGCCCGATCCGGACGACCGCTTCGATGACTGTCGTCAGATGGCCCGGGCCCTGTTCGCCGACCATCCGCAGCTGCTGGAGGTCGTCGATCGGCCGCAGTTGTCGTCGGCGTTCTCGCTCCAGCTCACCCCGGTGGCGGTCAATGAGACGTCGGCCAACCCGACCATCGTCGAGCCGCCGATCGGCGGCGGGGCGCCGACCACTCCGCTGTCGTTTGAGGGGACCCTGGGTCCACCGACGGCGCCGACGCTGCCCGCACAGCAGCGGTTCGCGCCCCTGATCATCGCCGCGTTGGTGGGGGTCATCCTCGGCGGTGGGGCGCTGACCTATCTGATGGCCGCCGCCAGACCCGATCCGCAGCCCGTGGTCGCTGCTGTGACGCCCTCGCCGTCGCTGGAGGAGCTCCCTCCCGCGCCGACAGAAGCCGTGATTCCGACCGTTGAGATCATCAACCTGGATGAGGCGGCGCCTGCCACGCCGGAAGAGATCGCGGCGAGCGCCCCCGAACCCGATCCCGGCCCCGCGGCGACTCCAGAGCGCCTCCCTGATCGGATGACCCAGGCCCTCGCCTCCAACGAAAAGCCCGCCGCGAACCCTGTGGCGTCCGATGCCGTGGTGCCAGAACCAGAGCCAGATCCTGCCCCAGCGGCCGATGCGATGCCGATGACGGGAGATGCCGTGGCGGCCCTCTCATCGCCTTCGACGTCGCCCGAGCCTGTGGGGGGCGCTGCGACGGATGATGCGGCGCAGCCGGCCGATCCGCCCGATCCGCCCGATCCGCCCGATTCGGATCCTGTTGAGGAGATATCAGCGGAGATGTCAGCGGACGCGATGGTTGATGCCCAGCCGATGAGCGGTCCGGCAGGCGGAGGCGGCTCGGCGCCGGCGGCGGCAGATGATCCCGAAGCCGAGCCAGAGGTATCCCCTGCGGCTGCGGTGGTGGGCGTCTGGTCTGGAGAGGCGGGACGGCTGCCGATGCGGATGGAGATCAAGGACGCGGGTGAAGGTCGGATCAGCGCCGTGATCACGTTGACCGTCGGCCCCCGGCCGCGGTCGCTGGTGGCGTTCGGTCGGTTCAACCCAGACACCCAGGCCATCTCCTTGCGCAGCGAAGACGGCGACTTTGTCTTCGATGGCAGCCTGGGCAGCAGCCGGATGTCTGGTGCCTTCACCAGCGGCAGCCGCAAGGCGCAGCCATGGTCGGTCAGCCGGGGCTGAAGGCCTTTCGTGGCGCGCTGGCAGACCACACCCGGAACCGGGTGTCCTCCCAGATCAGCTGGACCGTCGCATATCGAGCCTCCAACAGGCCCTCGACCGGGATCTGCCGCTGGGTGACGATCCACAGCTCCCCCTTCGTCACCATTCGGCCGGGCGCGTCGTTGATCAAGGCAGACAGCGTCGTATAGTCCCGTCCCTTGCCGGTATGGATGGGCGGGTTGCTGAAGATGTAGTCAAAATGGCGAATGGCGGGGAGCGGCTGCCAGGCGTCCCCACAGACCACCTGGGCGGTGGGGACGTTCTCTTTGGCTGCCTCAACGGCGACCGCGTCGGCGTCGGACATCCAGATCTCTGCGCTGGGGCAGCGGCGTTGGATCGCTCCACCGATGACCCCGGCGCCGCAGGCGAAGTCCAGCACCTGTGGCGTCCCCGTCATCTCTGGCAGGATGTCCAACAGCGCCCGGGTCCCTTCGTCCAGCCGCCCCTTGGCGAACATCCCCGGATACAGGGCGTGTTCGATCGGTCCCTCTGGAAGGTCGAGCGCGCTCACGGTTCGAAAATCGGCCAGAGACGGTTTGAGGTCCGGGATCGGGTCGGGTCGGTTGGCTTCGAGCGCGCGGCAGTGCTTCCGCGCGTCGAGGACCAGGATCTCGCCATACAACGGCTTGATTCGGGTGCGGGCGGACTTGATGCCTTCGTCGTTGGCGCCGTATACCCACAGCGGTGCGCCGGGCTTGAGGACCGACGCTGCTGCATGAAGCGCCATTTCGAAGGCATCTTTGGAGCGAGGCAGCCGTAGGGTGGCGGCGTCATAGGGCCCACCGACCGGCCAGGGCGTGCCTTGCCGGTTGTCGACCGAGACCCGGCTCCAGGGGACGGCGGCCACCCGACGGTTGCGAAGGTCTGTGCGGACCATCTGGTTCTGATCGTCGATGACCAGGACCCGGGCACCGGGCTCAAGGGCGGGGAGGGCGTCGAGCAGCACCGTCGAGGCGTCTCGATCGCGGGTGTCGGGTTTGTTGGTCAGCCGCGTTCGGGCCATGTCGGTCTTCTCCGCTGAGGCAGCTCTGTTTATATCGCTCAGCGTTTCTGGGCGACGACCAGGACGAAGCCCAGGTACGCCCCCCCGTCGGCTTCGATGGTCTCAGCGTCGCTGGGGAATGCGGAGAACCCCCCGCCCGCCGCTTCGCGGGCGCGCTCCCACTGCAACCACAGCTTCCAGCCGTCGTCCACCAGCCGGCAGGTCTGGACCGTCACCAGCCCGGTCTTCTCCAGATGCCCCCGCCACCAGTCCGGGGTGTGGAAGCTGAAACACTCCGCTGGGTTCCAGAAGACCGCCCCGCTGGCCTGCTTCTTCTTGAGGTGTGTGGGTACATCGGTCAGATCCAGAGGCCGGGTGAGGCCGGGGATCATCATCCCGAGCTGGCCGCCAGACTCAAGGAACCGAAGGATATACGCCAGATACAGATCGTCGGTACCATAGTAGTGGTAGCTGTCGATGCTGAAGATGGCTTCGAAGAAGCCGGCGGCATACGGCAGCTGCCGCGCCTCCGCCTTGATCGGGCAGATCTGATTGGCCATCCCGGCCGCGACGAAGCGGGTCCAATTGTCATCCGGCGAGATCCAGAGATCGTTGGCCCAGACCCGGGCGCCGAACTCACGCGCGAGGAAGATGCTCGACATTCCGCGTCCACAGCCCATATCCAGCACCCGCATCCCAGCGCGGATGGTCATCTCTTCGACCAGCAGCTCCGACATCCACAGGGCGTTCGGTCCCATCTCATTGGCCATCACCCAGTCGGGATCGTATTCGTTCGAGAGCGGAAAGCGTGCGTTGTACAGCAGATGATCGGGTTGCATGCGCGTCTTTATCTCATCCGTCCCCGGCTGTCGGAGTGTGCACCATGACACAGATGTCCTGTATCGATACACCCCATGCGCCATCCTGGCCGTATGATCGGGCGGCATATCCCTTGCATCATCTCCTGGATAGAGATCCCCCACCACGATGGAGACTGTGGCCATGGACATTCGTGCCCTGATCCTCTCGACGCTGACCCTCTCCGCAGCCGGCTGCTGGAACAGCACCTTTGGCTGTGGTGACCCGGCGAGCGAATCCTTCACCCTGGAGGATGAAGCCGTCACTGCGGCCGACATTCAGAACATCCTCTCCGGGTGGGCGGTTGCGTCTTCGGAGGAGATCCGCTGCGCCCAGGTCTGTCAGGAGGTCTACTACCGGATCCAGGAGTGGGAGACCTTCGTCGATGACGACGAAAGCTGCTCGTTCACGCTGGACGAGGTCATCGAGGCGAGCGATGACACCGGCCTTGATGGTGAAGAGGTGGTGGGCTCGGTGACCTGTGAGGGGGAAGGCGTCGAGTACTTCTGTGAGGGCCGGCGTCCCCTGGGACACTGCGAGCAAGACGCGGCGGCGGGCTCTCTTGGCGACTACCTCGCGCGGTGTGCCCACCTGGAAGCGGCTTCGGTGGACGCGTTCGTTCAGCTCGCCGATCAGCTCACCCGCTGGGGTGCCCCGCGAGACCTGATCGCGCGGTGCCGGGCGGCGGCTGACGATGAGGCCCGCCACGCGCGCGCCGTCACCGATCTCGCCCGCCGGCATGGCGGTCAGGTCCTCGCGACGGTTCGTGAGGACGCGGCCGAAGATCTGAAGACGGTGGCGATGCACAACGCCGTCGAGGGCTGCGTCTTCGAGACCTGGGCGGCGCTCTCTGCGGCTCTTAAGGCGGAGAACGCGGAAGACGCTGAGATTCGTGCGGCCTATGCAGCGATCGCTGCGGAGGAGGCCGCGCATGGCCAGCTCGCCTGGGATCTGCATGTATGGCTGATGGGGCAGCTCTCGGCCGCGGACCGAAGGGCTGTCGCGGACGCGCAGCGGGTCGCTCTGGACCGATTGCCGATCATCGCAGATGCACAGGCCCGCCAGACGCCAGCCGAGATGGGCATGCCCCAGCCTGGGGTCGTCCAGCAGATGGCGCGTTTGTTCAGTGGGGCCCTTCGCGCAGCCGCTTGAGACGCGATCATCACCCTTCGGGCTGGTTTTCCACGCGCGGCGAAGGGCATCTGGGAGCGTTCGTGATGGGTGCCGCGTCACAGCGGCCGCGCCAGCACGTCCTCCAGTGAAAGCCCCCAGGCCGCAGAGATCTCCTCGAAGATCGTCTTTGGATCACCGGCATCATCAAGCGACCATCGCCGGGCGGACTGGTCCCAGGAGGCGGTGAACAGGGTCCGGCTGTCGGCGCTGAACGTGACGTCTGAGACGATGTCTTGATGCCCCCCCAACACGAAGACAAGGCGGCGATCGGCGATTCGCCAGACGAAGGTGCGCCCGCTCCGGCACCCGGCGGCGAGCCAGACGCCATCGGGTGAGATCGCCAGATCATAGATCTTGCCTTGTGGATAGGGAAGCGTGACCGTCTCCGTTTCGGTGTGCAGCTGAAGGGTCTGCGCGTTCGCTGTGGCCAGCCACTGCCCGTCTGGGGAGACCGCGACGGTGTAGGCGCCGATGGCGTTGTCGCGCCAGCGCATCGGTCGCGCAGCGCCTGGACGCCAGATCCAGATCGACTGGAGTCCCGCGTCGAGCATCGCGGCTGTCGCGCCGCCTGTGGCCGCGTCCAGCTCGAAGATCTGTGGCATGTCGGGGTGAAGGGGGTCGGCGTCGGGTGGGAAGATGTGCAGCGCGTTTTTCGAATATCCTGCAGTCAGGACCGAGCCATCTGCCAACGCCACCGTTCGGCGGGTCATGCCCACCGACTGTGGCTCAATCTCCGGCGGTACGCCGCGCAGGAGTCCGTGGCTCACCGTCCCCAACACCAGCTCTTTGCTCGGCGTGACGGATACGGACTTGATGAGATCCAGATCGTCGAGGATCAGCTCTTGTCGGCCGTCTCGGAGCCGGTGACGGCGCAGCTCGTGGCCGGCGGTGTAGATCGTTCCGTCGACTTCGGGGGTCACTGTGGTGAGGCCGAGGTCGGTCAGGAAGACGTTGGGGTAGGGATCCGCCGCCGGTCTCCAGCGGACCCATCGCTCATGCCCAAGCTGCGTCAGCGCGCCGTCGTGCGCGCGGAGGCTGTGTGCGCTCAGTTGGGGGAGGCGGCCGACCAATCCGCCGGTCTCGGGCTCCCAGAACTCGACGAGTCCGGTTTCATCCTGCACAGCGAGGATCCCTGCCTTGGGCATCGCGCACAACGCGACCGCGCGATGGTTCGAGGAGCGCGTCTCCCATCGGACCGACAGCGTCTCTGCATCGAAGAGCAGGATCCGACCCGATGAGGTCCCGACGATGAACGCGTCCGCTCCCCACCCCGCAGTAGAGATGACGTCTTCGTTCGAGAGGGCCTCGATCCCACGAAACGGCTCACCGTTCAGCGGCAGCTGCCAGATCTGCTTGGACGCAAAATCGACGATGAGCGCTGTGCCCTGGCCCGGGATTGGGATCGTCTTACCGAGCTGTGGACCGGGGATGGCAGACACGATCGCGCCGCTTCGCAGATCGACCACCTCGTAGCGGGTGCTGACGGCGTTGCCAAACAGCACCCGATGCCCGTCCGGGGTGACGGTAAACCACGGCGTAAGACCCTCCAGCGCGAGCGGGGTGACGACCCCATCATCCAGCGCGATCCGGAGCAGCCGGTGGTTGTCTTGGGACGAGAGCTGAACGAACGCGGCGTCTGCGGTGACGTGTAGATGGTCGACCGGTGGCAGCGGCGTGACCCAGCGTTGGGCGAGCGGCGACAGTGACCACATGCTTACCGCATCGATGCTGAAGCACAGCGCGTCTGCGCCGTCGAGGGTCAACGCTGCCCGGATACAGCCCGGAGGTGCGGGCCCTTCGGCGATCCGGGTTGGGCGGGGGCTGTCGGCATAGGCGGCGAGGACGCCGCGCGCGCGCGGGTTTTCACTGCGAAGCAGCGCGCTCGCTGCCAGAAGCTCTGCCTCCGGGCGGGCGCGAAGCGTCAGCGCCCGCTCTGCTTGCTGGATCAGCGCCTGCGCGAGGCTCTCGTCTGCTTCCGCCTCTGCGATGAGGGCGATCTGCTCCGCGGCGAGCGCCCGGCTCCGCTCCTGCGCTCCGCGAAGCCACGCACCCACGAGCACGGTCGCCACGACGATAAGGGCCAGCCCGGTGATCATCAGCGGGACCCGCCATCGGTGCACAAGGCGGCGGACGAGCTCTGCGGTGGTGTATTCGTGTGCTGAGACCTGCCGCCCCTCCAGGTACGCTTCGATGTCCTGCGCGAGCCGCTCGGCTTCTGGGTAGCGGCGGCTGCGATCGACAGACAGCGCCTGCTGAGCGATGGCCACCAGCTCTGCCGGCGCGTCCGCTGCCTGCGCCGAGACATCGGGCGCGCGCCCGGATCGGAGCGCAGCGATCATCTCCTCTCCGCTCTCTCCGTCGTAGGGCGCACAACCAGACAGCAGCTCAAGCAGAACCATCCCAAGCGCCCAGACATCCGCCGGCGGCGCCGCGGGCTGGCCGGCGGCTTGCTCGGGGCTCATGTACCTCGGCGTGCCCAGGATGCTGCCGGCGCGGGTCAGCACGGCCGGTGCGTCCGGGCTGGCCGGCTCTGCCGATGCGCCTGGGGCCGCGCCGACCTGCGCGGCCAGCCCCCAGTCGACCACCAGAACCTCACCGAAGGGGCCGAGCATGATGTTCTGCGGTTTGAGATCCCGGTGAACCACACCGCGGCTGTGGGCGTAGGCGACCGCGTTACAGGCCGCCAGGAACGCGCGCAGCAGCCGAAGCCGGGCGGGCAGATCGGCGGACGCGGCGATCGCTGCGGCCAGCGTCCGCCCACGCACCAGCTGCATCGTGTAAAACAGACGCCCATCCTCGGTCTCGCCAGCGTCGTAGACAGAGACGATGTTGGGGTGCTCCAGCTGGGCGGTGATCTGCGCCTCGCGGAGCAGGCGCTGACGGAGCTGTCCATCTGCGCCCTGAAGTCGGATCTCTTTGAGGGCGACGTCCCGGTTCAAGTGGCTGTCATGCGCTGCGAACACCCGGCCCATCCCGCCTCGGCCCAGCTCTCCCCGGAGCGCATACCGATCCCCATCGATGGCCGGGCTCAGGTGGGGCGAGTCGCCCAGCGCGCCCGGCTCCCGGGTCGGAGAGGGCGTACGGCTGAAGTTCGGTCCGCTGAAGGCCCCCTCAAAGGTTGCATACAGTCGCTCGTCGGAATCGCTCATGGCACTCGTATCGGCCCGCCCCCCGGTCAATGTAAGCAGATCGGCGGGCGCCGGCCGCTTCATGCGGGCTGGTTAAAGGAAGAGCGTGCGCGCGTTCGCCTCCATCACTGCCCCAGATGGGATGACCTACGAACTCACCCACGGGGATCTGATCGGTCGCTTGGAGCGGGCAGAGCTGCGTGTCGATGATCCCCGCGTATCTGAGGCGCACGCCATGATCTCCCTGCGCGGTGGGGAGCTGCGGATGCTGGGCCTGCGCGGTCGGCTGTCGCTCGGTCGGGGGCCGCTGTCTGAAGTCCCGCTGGAGACGGGGCAGCGCATCCTCCTCGCGCGGCGTCTCGCGCTGCACGTCGAACGCGTCGTCCTGCCCGCGCAGGTCCTCGCCCTGGAGGGGGACGGCATCGCGCGGCAGGTGCTCACCGGCACCCACAGCCTCATGCCTGGCGATGCGCCCTCCCTGGTCCGGGGGGTCCACCGCGACGCCGCCGCGTTCATCTGGAGCAGCGGGGATGGCTGGCGAATTCAGATCGGTGACGCGCCGCCCGGTGATCTGCAGCCCGGTGAATCCTATATGTGCCAGGGCGTGGTGATTCGAACGGTCGTACAGGCCGTCTCCAGCGCCGGTCCGGGGGCGACGTGGCAGAAAGGGGGGGTCCGCGCTCCCCTACGCATCACTGCGCGGTTCAACACCGTCCATATCCAACGGGTCGGTGATCCGGTCCTTACCCTCAACGGACTCGCAGCGCGAATCATCAGCGAACTGGTCGCCCTCGGCGGGCCCGTCGCCTGGGAGATCCTCGCCGGAGAGATCTGGGGCGATGAGACCCGCCGCGATCGCTTGCGCTCCCGGCTCGACGTCGCGCTCAGTCGGACCCGGCGGAAGCTTCGCGCCGCCCGGATCCGCGCAGACCTCATCCAGTTCTCCTCAACAGGATATGTCGAGCTGCGCATGGATCGGGATGACGTGGTGATTGACGAGACGTGACAGCCGATCCTTGCGGGGCGCAGCAAGAGGGGGCGGGGCGGGTCGGGTCAGGTTGTCTGGAACAGATGCTCCAACGGGGGGCGAAGGGCTTGGATCTGTGCCCAGATCGTGGGGCGGTTGGCGAGTCGCTTGAGCGTTGGCAGCGTCTCTGCCAGCGCCTGTGGAGAGAGCGGCCCCTCATCGCTGGTTCCCCGACGTGCGATGACGGCCTGTACGAGGAACCATCCCATCAGCGCGGGCAGGCTGCCGAGGGCAGCGAATCGCTTGGTGAGGATCTCGCCCCGCAAGATGAGGTTGAGGTACCGCTGCGCCGGCTCGGTCGTCTGCGGCATCGGCGACGCGATCGCGTTCAGGGCTGCGCCGATCGCAGGCGAGGGGATCACCGGCGCAAGCGTGGAGAGGATGTGGCCGAGGGCGGACCGGTGCTGGACGGGGTTCGGCAGCGGCGCTTCACGATTGATCAGGTTGAACAGCTGCTGTCGGGCCGATCGGATGACGTCCTCGGGCTCTCTGGGCGTGGAGAGGTGTCTGAGGAGGTGAGGCTCGACCTGTTTCCAATCGTTGGGGCCGACGCCCAGGCCTGGCAAGATCACGATCTGGGTCGCCGAGAAGGTCTGCCGTGGCACGATGCGGGGGAGGGACAAAATCTCATCGAGTTGTTCAGTGAGGGGCTGGCCATCGACGTAACTTTCGTGGAGGCCGCCGCAGTCTCCCCGGACCGCGACAGAGATCCGGCCGTCGGGCTCGTTGACAGCGAAGAAGGGATATTCTCTGCAGAACCATGGCTTCGCGGCGCCGCCGAGCAGCCGGTGCACCGCGCAGCGGCCGTTGTCTTGGAGGAAGACGCAGTGATCATCGCGGTGGGCGAGCGCGTAGATCGTCTCCCCAGAGGGGGTTTGTCGGCTGTGGAACCAGGGGCCCGCTGCTGCGGGCGGCCACAGCGCGGCGATGTCCGCGGCCTTGAGGCCGTTGATGATCTCGGGTTCGACCGGGCCGAAGTTCAGTCCGCGGCAACAGTCGGAGCATCCGCGGCAGCTCCAGCGGGCATCAGAGAGGGTCTCGACAGTCATGGGCGGAGTGTAGCGGATGCGAGGTTCGCAGAGCGTGCTACCTCCCAATGGGCGCGTGAGGAATCAAACGAGGATGCTGACGTCGGATCTGCTGCGGGTGCGGGTGGTCAAGAAAGACCTGAAACCCCAATTCATCAAGGTGACGGCGCCACGTCACCTGGAGCGGGCAGACCATCTGCGCGAGATGTTCCAGCGCGCCCTGGATGAGGGCTGGAGCCGCGCGCTCATCAGCGACGCCATCACCGAGATCGAAGGGCTGTCCACCGATCACAAGCTGATTAAGGGGCTGGCCAAGCTGTTGTTGGACAAGTGCGACTTTGCGGCACGCACCCTCCCGATGGAGGACGCCCCGGATCCGGGGACGCTTCGCAGCCGTGCGTTTCGCCTGGCCGCGCAGAAGGGGCCGCTGGCTCGCCGCCCCGGCCCGACGGCTCGACTCACCGCCAAGAGCGTGTTCATGAGCCTGGCCGCGGAGCTGGGGTGTACGCCACAGCAGGTCGAGGACGCCTTGTATGCGGATCTGAAAGAAGAGCAGATCCTGGTCGCGGTCAAGATGCCAGAGAGCGGCGCGGCCCTGCTGCATCGCTACAATGTGGCGCTGATTCAGGCGGTCCTGCTTCGCTCATCGCGGATCACCCTGGCGTTGAAGGGGCCGTCGCCCCGCCGTCTGCGTCAGCTGTTCCGGTACCTGAAGTTCCACCAGCTGATGTATCGGATGTCAACAGACGCAGACGTCGTCACGATCGAGGTGGACGGGCCGCAGAGCCTGCTGAAGCAGTCGAGCCGGTATGGGATGCAGCTGGCTGTGTTCTTCCCGGCGATTTTGCTCCAGGACCGCCCGTGGACGTTGAGCGCGGAGGTGCTGTGGGGCAACAAGCGGAAGCTGCGCAAGCAGCTGACGGTCGATCATTCGATGGGGTTGCAGAGCCACTACCGAGATCGGGGAGCGTGGAAGTCTCCGACAGAGGAGTGGTTTGAAGAGCGCTATCGTCAGCTGAATCCGTCGTGGACGCTTGGGCCGGGGGAACCGATCGATCTGGGCGAGCAGCGGGTGCTGATCCCGGATTTTACGTTCCGCCGTCGGGGCCGGGTGGCGCATATGGACATCGTGGGCTTCTGGCGGAAGGGGTACTTGGAGAAGCGCCTGCAAGGGACGCCTTCGAACGTGATCCTGGCGGTGTCAAAGCGGTTATCCGGCGAAAAGGCTGCGCTCCCGAAGGCGCTTCAGGCGCAGGTGGTGGCGTTCGCAGAGATCATTCCTGCGAAAGAGGTCCTGGCGCGTCTGGAGGAGGTCGCGGAGCCTCTGGAAGAGGGCGAAGCGGACCCATCGCCGAAGGAGCCCGTCGCGTCGAACTCAGAGGGCGAGCAGGCGGGGCTGTTCGAGTGAGGGGGGGGACGGTTATTCGCTCGAACGCGGTGCAGTCTCGTATGATGTCGCAGCGTAGTACACCTCTCAGGCAGCGTTGATGTCTCAGACTTCTCCGCCGACATTCGATGGCCGTGTGCTGGAGATGGGTGGCATCACCCTGAAGCCTGGCGACTGCATCGGCCCCTATCGGTACGTCGAGCCGATCGGGAAGGGCGGGATGGCGCATGTGCTGCTGGCGCGGGCGCCTGGGGGCGAGCCGGTGGCGCTGAAGGTCCTCAAGGCGAGCCGGTTCCAGACCGGCCTGGGGCGGTTCCGCCGGGAGTTCCGGGCGCTGGCCCGTGTGCATCACCCCAACGTCATCGCCGTTGAGTCCTATGGTGATATTCACGGTCACCCCTATATCGCCATGGAGTATGTCGAGGGGACCGACCTGCACCAGAAGATCCGGTCGTTCCGGGACCTCCACCCCGATGAGCGTTGGCCGCGGGTCGAAGCGATCCTCGTCGACCTCGCCAGCGCGCTGGCGTATATCCATTCCCGCGGACTGGTCCATCGTGACCTCAAGCCCAGCAACGTCCTCATCGACCATGATGGCCGATGTCACCTGACCGACTTCGGCATCGTCAAGCTCCTCGATGCCAACAACGACGCGTATGTCTCCAATACGTTGGTCGGGACCTGGGCGTATGCTTCGCCGGAGCAGATCTCCGGGCGGCCCATCGACCATCGGTCCGACCTGTACTCGCTCGGCGTCATTTTATATGCGATGTTGACGGGGCGGCGGCCGTTCTCGGCGAAGAACATGTCCGGCTACCTGGATCTGCACCAGAAGCAGCCGCCGATGCCGCCCAGTCGGTTGTATGCGCCTGTGCCGGTGTATCTGGAGCGCATCTGCCTCAAGCTCCTTGAGAAGGCGCCCCGTGATCGGTATCAGTCGGCCAGCGAGATCCTTCGCGAGCTTCAGCACGATGACGTTTATGTGCCCACCCAGGAGGCGCCGGCCGGCTGGCAGCCGCCGATGGTCGGCCGTGAGGCGCACTTCCAGCAGATCCACCAGTCGATCGCGGCGCTGACCCGCTCTGAGGGGGGCGCGCTCCTGATCCACGGCGGCGAAGGATCGGGGCGGAGCCGGCTGCTGCTCGAAGCCCTTCGCTACGCGCAGGGGCTGGGACTGTCGATCGATCAGCTCCCATTGGGTGAGGCCGAAGGGACGATGGACGCTGCGCTTCGGCTGGCGGACACCCTGAGCCGCGAGCTGGGCGGGGCCACGCCGGTGAAGCTGCTCCAGGCGATCGAGGGGTTCTCTGCGACGGGGCGGGATGGGAACATCGACCTTCGATACCAGCTCTTCGATGGGATCAAGGCGACCCTTCGATCGCTGTTGTTGCGGGGACCGCGGCTGCTGCTGATCGACGATCTGCACTTCGCCTCGTCATCGCTGATGGGGTTGTTGGGCGACATCTCTCGAAGCCTGATCTCTCAGGGCGAAGCGATCCTGATCGTGGCGACCGCGCGGGATGATCTGGACTGTGCGGCGCTGCGGTGGTTGTCTTCGGCCGACGATCTGGGCTTCGTGGCCGATGGGTTGGCAGCGCGACCGCTGGAGCGGGACGACGTCGAGAAGATGTTGTACGATCTGCTCGGTCGCCGCGGGGGGACGGAGGCGTTGGCCCAGCGGCTGTGGCGAGAGACTGAGGGCAACCCTCTGTTTATGGCAGAGTTCATGCGCTCGCTCATCCAGCGGGGGGCCATTGTCCCGGAGTCGGAGGGGCGGCTGCGGCTGGCGCGGGACGCCAACGCGTTGGCGACGGAGGCGCTGGAGATCCCACCGGGCGTGCGGCAGGTGGTGCTCAACCGGCTGATGCCGCTTGGGGCGCCGGATCGGCAGATCATCTCGCTCATCGCCGCATCGGGCCGTCCGCTGGACATCGACGCCCTGCTCGACGCTTGCGATATCGATGAGGAAGAGGTGCTCGATCGGGTCGAGCGCCTGACCGCGGAGGGGATCCTGGAGATCCGTCGGGTGGGGTGGGATCCGCTCTATGACTTCGCGTATCGAAAGTTCGGCGAGGTGGTGATGCAGGAGATGTCGCGCGACGAACAGCGACCGCTGCACCGCCGGCTGGCGGAGGCCCTTGAGGGGCTGCACGGCGATCGGGTCACCGCAGCAGAGACGATCGGTGAGCAGTTTCGGCAAGCGGGAGATGTCGGGTTGGCCTGGGGGTATCTGCTCTCCGCAGCGCGGTATCTGTGGGATCGGGCGCTGCTGGCCGATGCCGCTGCGGTCGTCGATCGACTCGACGCCATCGAATCCAGGGCGAAGGCGGTGGTTCCCGCGGCGGCATTTGTTCCACAACAGCGGGAGCTGCTGCGGATCCGGGGGGACATCCAGCTCAACCGTGGTGACTGGTCGGCGGCGGCTTCTTCGATGCGCGCCCTGAGCCTTGCCGCGCGTCGTGCAGGGGACTGGCCGGTGGTCTCCAGCAGTGAGCTGAAGCTTGGCCGTGCGCTCCGTCGGTTGGGCGACCCCCGACGCGGTGCGGTGCGGGTGCAGGCGGTCCTGTCCCGGGCCCTGGCCCGGGGCGATCGAACCGCGCAGCTCGACGCCCTCCATCAACTCGCGGCGATGGCCTGGGACGAGGGGGACATGGACCGCTGCGCGCAGCTATCGGTGCAGGGGCTGGTCGCTGCCAGCGGTCCGGAGATGCTGGGATCGCGGGCGCAGTGTCTGATGGCATTGACCGCCGTCCAGGCCAACCGCGGTCAGATCGAAGACGCCGCGAACGGGCTGGTGGAGGCGGAGGGGATCCTGTCTCGTCTGGGTCGGAAGCAGCAGCGGACGATGGTGCTCAACAACCTCGCGGAGCTGTATGTCTGGCGCGGCGAGCTGACCCTCGCCCTGGAGCAGAGCATCGCGGCGCTCTCGTTGAGTCGGGAGCTGCTGTATCGTGAGGCCGAGGAGACCGCGCTGCAGAGCCGGGCCCGGGCGCACATCGAGCTGTGCGAGTGGGCCTCCGCGGAGGCGGATCTGCAGGAGAGCTTGAGCATGGCGATGGAGATGTCGCTGTCGACGGATGTGGTCTCGGGCCGGTACCTGAGCGGCCTGGTGGCGGTCCGGCGCGGGCAGCTGGACACGGCGCGCCATCACCTTCAGGCGGGCCTCGTGGCCAGCCGCCACCAGGATCCGGAGTTCTATGCGCCCGCCATCCAGGCGCTGATGGCGGCATGCTGGTCGGGGATCGGTCGACCAGCGGTGGCCCGAAAGATCCTGTCCAACCTGGAGGACGTCGTGGATGGCCTGCCCACGCTCCGCCGGTGCCAGGTGTTCGAGTCGATGGCGATGGCCTACGTCGAGCTGCGCGATCAGGCCGCCGCGTTGCGATGCGCTCGGTCTGCGGATGCGCTGGCCAGCGCATCCGGGCTGCGGCTGGTCGCCTTGCGGGCGCGTACGTTACTGCTGTCTCTGGTCCCTTCGTCTGAGGTGGAGCTCATCGGACAGCGACGCGATCGATTGTTGGAGACTGTGCTCCGCCATGCGCCGATGTCCGCCCAGGAGACGCTCCGGGCTCATCACACTGTGCAGGTGGTGGGATGACCTCTGCCAACTTCCCTGAGCGGATCGGCCCCTATGTTCCGGAACGTCTGATCGGACGGGGTGCCATGGCGGCGGTGTACCTCAGCCGGGGCACGGACGGCCGGCCGGTCGCCCTGAAGTGGCTCGATCAACCCATCCCAGCCTGGATGCGACGCTTTGAAGCGGAAATCCGGGCCATTGAAAAGATCAAGCACCCCGGCGTGGTCAAGCTCCTCGACCATGGTGACTGGGAGGCCCGGCCCTATCTGGTCATGGAGTATATCGATG
>JBCBLB010000121.1:0-17107 GCA_038520555.1 Myxococcota bacterium
ACAGAAGCGAGACCGGCGAGGATCCAGAGGGCGGCCAGGACCAGTACGATTTCGGCGAGCATTTCGGCCATTCAGACCGCCTGTTGGGCGCCTGTCGCCCCATGGAGACTGAACAAGTCGAGCCGCAGATCCAAGCCCACAACACCCAGGTAGGCATCAAGGGTTTCTGGGCGAACGCGTCCGCCCGTCTCGATCTTGTGCACAGAGCCGACCGAGATGCTGGCTCTTTTGGACACCTGGGAGATGGTCAGGCCCAGACCCTTCCGGGCCTTACGAAGGCGGGGGCCAAGCTCTGCGAAGCGATCTTGCAGTGTTGATTTCATGATCCATGAATACCATCGCTGATTTCACGCTGCAAGAACGTCTATACGGAGCGTGAATCTTGAACGCTGTATATTTCGATGTGATGGAGTCTTTAGGACAGCAAGTCATACGCGCCCGCAAAGCGCGCGGCTGGACCATGCAGGACCTGGCGAATGCTGCGCAGGTTTCGATCGGCGTGGTTCACAAGGTCGAGCACGATCAGAACGTACAGGACAAGTATCGTCACAAGATCTTCAGGGCTCTTGGGGCCGTGCTTGAACAGCGCCTGATCATAGACACGAGCGAAGAGCGCCACCAGATCGCCTCAGAGGCCGCGAAGCTTTCAGACGATCTGGTGGGAACAGGCGCACGCATATTACGAGTCTTGCCCAACCTGCCCGATGAGCACGTTCGAGTCCTTCTGGCCTGGGTCGCCCTCTACGACCCCGAGAGCAAGCCGGAGTAGGGCCACCCGAGCGCCTGGAAGGCGCTCCGTAGGCAACTGAAGCACCAGACTGATTAGCTCCGCAAGCTTGGCTTCACGGTCGACGAGCGGGGCTTCTTTTTCTGTCACCATCGATATCCTTTGGTTTTTTTCACGAAGCTTGAACTTTTTCCGTGACACATGAATGGTGCACCGATATTCATGTATCATGAAAAGAAGAAGGGAGGCTTCGAT
The DNA here is from genome assembly GCA_038520555.1 of Myxococcota bacterium. Classification (GTDB taxonomy): domain Bacteria; phylum Myxococcota_A; class UBA796; order UBA796; family UBA796; genus JBCBLB01. Next base: position 983 of record JBCBLB010000121.1, read on the forward strand.
GAAGCGTGAACCCCGTGCAGTTCCGGATACAAAAACAGCGTCGATACCAGCGAACTATGGTCCGCCTCGACCTTTCCCTGAGACACAGCACTCTGACTCCTGTGGTTGTCATCCACCCTTGGAAGGCCGTCCCGAAGCGGCTCGCCCTCAACCTTTCGTGTCAAGAGGATGTGAACTGGCGACGCGCAGCGGTGGCGTCGGCATCACAGGCGACAAAAAAGTCTCGCTTTTTCCTGATGCGCCTCAGGCGGCCTGGGGTCACGACTTCACCGACCCCTGCATCACCTGTGACGGCACCAGTCGAATCTATGTGATGGGCGCCATCGAGGACTGTTCGACCTGCTACGGTCGCGGCTACCACCCGACGGGCACCGATCAGAGCCGGTTCCCCATGTGGGACGGGGAATCTCCAGATGGCGAACCGGTCTACGTCGACCTCTTTACGCCCGATCCCGACCAGGGCCGGGCGACCTGTCCCGACTGTGAAGGGCTTCGGAGGCGCTGGGTTCTGGAAACCGAGACGGAGACCCCCTGCACCACTTGCGACGGCCTGGGCCACATCGATGACGCACCCTACAGCCGCCATGAGCGCATCCACACTGCAGAGGTGGCGTGATGGCTGACCGCAAAGACAAAGAGCTGGTGGACGCCCTCAAGGCGCTCACCGTCCACACTCTGGCCACACTGGTCAAAGACCACGGCTACACCGTGCGCGAAGCCATGCTGACCGCGCACATCATGCTCATCTCGATCAGCGATCCGGACAATGCGCGGGCGCTGGATGACCACCTGCTGGGGAGGAAGTCATGAGCGCCAAGGCCATCCTCCACCGCTACGCCTCAGAGGCCCGCGCCCGCAACAATGACCACTGGCGTGCCACCGTCGGCGAGTACACGCCTGATCCCAATCAGGACGGCGAGGAGGTCGGGCTCAACGCACTCTTCAGGGGAGAGGACCCAGCCTACTGGAAGCCCTCACGGGTGGAGATGTGGTGTCACTGCTCAACCCTGATCCTGCTTGGGGTCTGCCCAAACCTGGGCGACATCGACTGGACCGGGTTCCCGCGCCCCAAGGGCCCGTACACCGAGGGCGACCTGGAGAAGGTGGAGGGCTGGACTGTCTTCATGGACCTGAAGGACAGCCCCCACCGTTTCTCCCAGCTCGCTGACTGGTTCCTGAAGCAACTGTTCCCTGTCTACGAATGGAACCATCCCACCGGCAAAGTGCACGCCTCCAGGGCGTATGTCCAATGGCTGTTCGATCGCCACCGTGAGCAGTTCTACGCCAACGACCGCCCTGCGGCACCCCTGCACGTCGTCGAGGACGACACCGACACCGACACCGACACCGACACCGACACCGACACCGAACCTACCCTTGCGGTCGTTGAGACGACCACGGAGATCCCCATGACCGACAAGCCCTCCACGAACAATGCAGGCTTCAGCCAAGAGATCATCGACGATCTCCGGCAGAGGCAGCTCATCATCAACAAGTACGGCGGCGAGTTCATCAAGCTGCCCGGCCTTATGATCCTCGGACAGCACGCGGGCGTCAACGACATCGAGCCCGTCATGGTCAGCCATGATCCTGAGACCAACCGGTATATCTTCCGGGCCACGGTGAAAGGGGAGCGAGGCCGATTCATCGCCCACGGTGACGCCGACAACAGGAACACCCAGGTCAAAAATGCCACCCTGCGGATCGCAGAGTCCCGGGCGATCGCGCGCGCCCTGCGGTTATACACCGGATTCGGCATGACGGCCCTCGAAGAGCTGAGCGGCCAGGGCCCAGAGCAGCCGGCGCCCCTGAGCTACGAGCAGATGGGCTTTACTCAGGAGCAGCTCAACCAGTACCTGATCGCCAACAGTGCACGCCCACTCGACGAGCGCACGCCTGAAGAGCGAGATGAGCTGGGGCACTGGCTGCAGTCCAGAGGTGGTGCCGAAAGGGTTTGTGCCTTTGTGCAGGCGGGAGGGCAGGCAGCATGAACGCCCAAACCATCCAGACTCGCGCCCAGAACGGCGCGCGTATCCTCGACCTGAGATACCCAGGCTGGGCAGACCGGATTGATGTTGATTCGTTGGACTTCCCCAGCATCTATCGGTGTGTCCTCGGTCAGGTTTTTGAAACCTACCACGAAGGCATGAAGGCGATTTGGGGGCTGACCACCTTCAGCAAAGAGCCCGAACGATGGAGGCGACTCGCGAATCAGAATGGCTTTGACGTCCCGGATTCCATTCATGAGAACCAAGAGGCGTTCTACTTCGACACCCTCACAGCCGAGTGGAAGCGATTGGTTCGCGCTCGACAGGAGCAGTCATGAGCGCCGCACTCAACACATACGAGGGGCGCCCCCCTCTCGACGCAAACCGGCTCGACGCGGGCCAGGTCCTTGACCGCCTGCCCCGTGTTCGCCTGCGTCGACGGCTTTACCACCATCGGGCAGAGATCGTCGCGCTGGAAGAGCGGTTGGTTGAGGTCGCGGATCAGGCGCAGGCTGCGATCGTCGGCCTATACCTCGCAGAGCAGGAGGCCATGGAGCTGAAGGCGCGCAACACCGAGCTGGAGCGTCAGCAGCGGGTCCTGATCGCTGAGCTGTCCAAGCTGGGGGTGTGCTGTGGGTGAGTCCCCTTCGAAGTGGCGAGCCCGACCGATCCAGGAGCGCGTCAAGATCCTGGAGGCTGAGGCCCAGGCCAATCAAGCAGAGGTCGGCGCGACCAATGACAAAGAGGTAGCGATCTGCCCACGACACGGAGAGCCGGTCAATCAAGAGAACGGTGTGTGCGAGAAGTGCCGTCAACTGATTTACAGATCAGCCTGCGCCTCGCGTGAACCGCGTCTGGGCACCTACAGTGCGCAAGCGATCTTGGAGGTCGACCTCACCAAGATCACGAACTGGACGCACTACGATCGGATCGTCGCCTTTCGACAGATCTTGGAGGCCCGCCAAGATCATGGTCATGTTGAGAATTTCGCCCAGAGTGTCACTCAACCGGTGACCGAGCCTGACAACGACTGCGACGAGCCGCCAGCAGCGCCGCCAGAGGCCCCGCCCGCAGATCCTGTTGTCGATGACGCGAGCGCGATCGATGCGGCCGACGTTGACTGTGACCAGGCGCCAAGCCTTGAGCAGATCCGCGCGGAGCTGGAGGAACGCCTGGGTGCCGTCGAGCTGCTCTTAGAATGGTCGGATGAGGAGGAGCTCGTCAATCTGACGCAGAGCATTCTACACTCTGCCGCCGACCACCTGGACATCCCGTTGCCGGTGCTACAAGCCCTTGAGTCGGCGATCCGTGAGGCTGGCGCTCCGGTCCTGCTGCGATGGCTGCGTGAGCGCGCTGGGGTGGAGGTGTCGAATGGCTGAAGACGTCACCAACGCAGACGATCCCATCGTCCAGATCCTGCTCGCCGAGCGCTTCGAGGTCGCCCCCATGGGTTGGACGCTCCGCCGCACGATGGGCGACGCTCCGGAGTGGGTCTACATCACCGAATGCTACGAGGTCGAGGTGCGGCCCCACTGGAGCAAGCTGGAGCCCGTGCGGTGGGTGTGGGCGCTGTACAGCCACACCGACGAGAAGATCGTCAATGGGACACGCCCCTACGCCCTCGACGCCATGCGGGCAGGGATCGCGGAGATGGAACGAGTGATCGGGGGTGAGTGATGAGCGCCGTTCAGTGGACCCCACCTCGCCGCGTCGCTGCTGACTATTGGCGGATGCGATTCCGCATGGCCCATAGTTGGAACCGATACATCCTCGGGATCTACGGAGACAACGACGAGGATGACCGATACGGAGCGTTTGTGTCGGCTGTAAAGGAAGTGCGTGAAGAAGCGAGGGGCGTGCGATGAGTATCACCCGCAAGCAGCGCGCCCAGCTCGGCCGACTGCTCAGGGGTGGTCACATCACCCAGGCGATCGAGCTGGGCCAGGCGCTCGCAGGCACCACACTCACCAGCGATCAGGTCCGCCACCTGCGGCGTGCAGCGCAGCCGTATCGCATGACCGCCCGTGAACAGCGCTGGATGGCTCGCTGGACGTGGCTGTCTGAACATCTCGATCTTGCCCTGTTCCTAACCCGAAGGACCCTCCTGGAGGGTTTGAACGCCCTGGAGAGGGTTGAGACCGGACAGCTGCTGTATGCGAGCAGGGAGCGGCTTGAGTTGACGTCGATCAGAGCGTGCTTGGCAACGAACCTGCTCCTGGACATCTCGCTCTACGGCGCTTCGCCCTCACGAGAAATGTGCGGATACATCGCCGTCACCAGCCTGCCCGCGCCGAAGCTGCCGACCGCGCAGCGTGTCTCCACAACCATCTTGGATGCGATCTGTGACGATGGCGCCTGGATGCAAGAGTTCGCCTCGATCGAGTTGACCCGGATCGATCTGCCTGCTGCCGAACCGGAGCCCGAGCCGATCGATCAGGCGCCGTTGTTTGGGAGGCGGGCATCATGAGCGCCACACAAGAGGTCACGCGTTCATGGCAACCTCCTCGATGGCGTCGGCGTCGCGACAAGATCCACAGCCAATACCGAGAGGCGTACAGCTACGCTCGATTCCATGCAGCCGTCGACGATGAGGACAATGTCACCTGGGCTGCTCAGGGCTGGCATGTCGACTGGCGGCACCAGGAGTTCCTAAACCAATGCGCTCAGGAGTGCCGTTGCTGCCCAGACTGCTCGGAGTTCCCGTGCGCTGGCGTGCAGACGAGCGGGTTCTGCGAGTCGTTGACCTGCATCTGTGGGGATGACGATTACGAATACTGGGGGCATGAGCCATGACACCCTCGCCCCGAGATCAGCCCGTCGACATCCACCAGGCTGCGCACTACCTCGACGTGTCAACCGACTGGCTGTATCGCAACCCGCCGTCAAAGGGCGGGCCGCCCCGCGTCCGGATCGGCGGCCGTCTCCGCTACTATCTCACCGACCTCGACCGGTGGTCATGGGCGCAGCGCGAGCTGCCGCCTGGCTGGGCTGCCGATACCGACACCGCACAGGACTCCTCATGCACCTATACGAACGCGCCCGCAGTCCCTATTGGTGGTGCAAGTTCTACCGCCGCCACGGACCCGACAAGGGCAAGGCCGTCCGCAAGTCCACCGGCATCACTGTCGCCGGCGCCGACAGTCGGAAGGCCGCCGAGCGCAAGGCCCTCGCCATTCAAACCGAAGTCAACGCCGCCGACCTCGCCCGAGAGCGCGCAGAGGGGCCTGCGAAGCGCCCCGCCCGTGTTGCAACTATTGGGCTCGAAGACCTGAGGGACGCGGACCTGTTACGCGCCCGGGCCAAAGGGGTGAGCGACAAGCAGATCGCTACGCTCACCGCGCACTGGAACAACCACATCCTCAGGATCCTTGGCGCCAAGACCGACCCTCGACAGGTCACCTATGACACGCTGGTCAGCTACATTGCGCAGCGTCGCAGCGAGCCGGGGAAGAACGGCAACACCCGCGGCCAGTCCATTCGACGAGAACGGCAGGCGCTCTTTCGGGGGCTCGCCGTTGCACGCCGCAGGCTCGCCAAGCAGGGTATTGACTGGGACCTTCCTGAGGCACCAGAGATCAGCAACGATCCGCCGAACAAGGCGCAGCAGGGGAAGCTGCATGACCCCGAGGTCCTGGCGGAGTGGCTGTCGGCACTTGAGCGTCTGGAGCAGCTCGACGAACGCCGGCGAGGGTCTCTCGCTCGGGCAGAGGTCGCCCTGTTCACAGGCCTGCGCGCTGAAGAGATCGACAAGCTGACGCTCGAATGGTTGGAGCCGGCGACGGGCGCCGTCACCGCGGAGACCGGCTACACCTGGATGATCCGCATACCCGTCGCCGACGGCAAGACGGGCACAGAGACCGGCGAGGGGTTGATAGGCTGCCCTGAATTCGTCGCAAGGCACATCGCCGAGCTGTACGTCGAGGGATCGCCATACACCCTGCCCATCCTGCAAGGAGACCACCGGCGAGTGTATCGCTACGCGTGCAAGCAGATCGGGTATCGGAAGGTCATCACCATGCGCGACCTGCGACATTGCTTCGGCACGCTGTCAGCGGCGGGGACCGGCGACGTCCGGGCGACGCAGGCGGCGTTGCGGCACGCGGACCTCCGGACGACCGAGCGCTACCTGACGGCGACGCAGGTGCGAACCGTGGCCGCCAGCTCGGCAGTCGTCCAGACCTTGTCCGGCGCTGGCTACAGGCACACAGCCACAGGCACACGGCAGGGCACACGAAATGAGGCCACTGCCGAAAATGACGGTGGCCCCAAGTGTATCGGGAATCGGGGAGACAGGATTCGAACCTGCGGCCCTCTGGTCCCAAACCAGATGCGCTACCAGACTGCGCCACTCCCCGAGCCTCTCTGAGATAGCACCTCTTCCTTGTGGAGGCAATGTCCTCGCTGGCGCGTTTGGCGAACGATTCGTCTTGGATGGGGGTGTAACATTTTACATCTGTTGCACAAACGTGCGGTTCAGCCGAGCCTGAGGTCTGCGAGGGTCTGTGGGAGCTGTGCGAAGGCGCGTCCGCGGTGACTGATGGCGTTCTTCTCTGCCGCGGAGAGCTCCGCCATGGTCTTGCCCGGGGTGTCTTCGGGGAGGAACAATGGATCGTAGCCGAAGCCGCCGTCGCCGCGGGGTTCGAGGGCGATTCGTCCTTCACAGGTGGCGCGGACGATGCGCTCACCGGCGGCGCTGACCACGGCCATGACACAGACGAACCGGGCGCTCCGATCGGTGACGCCGTCGAGTTCAGCGAGGAGCTTTCGGTTGTTCGCCGGAGCGGTGGCTTGTGGGGTGTATCGCTTGGAGTGGACGCCGGGTGCGCCGTTGAGGGCGTCGACGGCGATGCCCGAGTCATCGGCGACGCAGGTGAGTCCGATGCGATCGAAGACGAACCGGGCCTTCTGTAGGGCGTTGCCCTCGAAGGTGTCATAGTCTTCGGGGATGTCGTCGGGGAGGCCGTCGAAGCCGTCGAGAGACAGCGCCTCAAACGGGGAGCCGCGGAGGATCTCCTGGATTTCTTTGAGCTTGTGGGCGTTGTGGCTGGCGAGCACGATCTTCATGGGGTGGACCTCGGCGCACGGGAGCGAGCGGAGATGTGGTAGCTTCTTTGAAACCGTGACGCACGATGCAGGAGAGTGAGCAGATGATGAATCGTGTCTTGATCGTTCTGGCCGGGCTGCTGACGCTGGGCTGTGATGGCGGCGAGAAGAAAGACGGCCTGACCCTGGGCGCGGGCGCGGGCGCGGATGAATGCGCTCTGACGTTCGACGGCCTCGACGGGTCGGAGTGGCTGTACCTCGACGTCAACCCTGCCGATAAGAGCGAGTTTACCAACCATACCAAGGGTCGGTTGAAGTTCGTCAAAGAAGGCGGCGACCTGATCGCGAAGTACAACGTCGGCTCGCTGTCGAACGTCTACGATTATATCTGCGAAGAGAAGGGCGAGGAGCTGATCTGCCGTCAGCGCCTGACCGACGCTGAGGTCGAGCTGTGGTGTCGGGCGTTTCTGGCCAATGGGCAGGAGTGTTCGCTGGCCAACTTCCAGAAGGAAGCCCCCAGCATCACCGAAGATCAGATCAAAGAGGGCGTGAAGAAAGCCAAAGAAGGCTACGCCACCTATGAAAAGAACAAGACCCTCGACAATTTCAAGCTCCAGTACAACAACCTGGGCACGAAGCTGATGGGCATCATGTACATCAAGATCGAGACCCGGAAGTGCCGCATCCGGGTGACCGATATGTACAAGACCTACTACAACGAGAAGTGGATCGAAGACTCGAACCCCAACGGCATCAACCCCTTCGTCAAGAACGAAGAGGGTGAGATGAACTTCAAGAACTGCGACAACCCGCTCGATCTGGTCGATCTTCGTTCAGCGGACTACCCCTCGGATCCGGCCAACGTCAAGAACATCACCCGCCACCCGGCGGGCACCGAGGTCCACTACTGGTTCCTTGGCGGTGATTATCAGAAGGCGGAAGAGGGCTGTGAGTACAGCTACACCCGCTGGACCAACAATAAGGCGCCGGAGAAGGGCCTGAAGCCTGAGACCGCCGACGGCGGCGCGCTCCGCTGGCACTACGCCAAGAAGTATGAAGACGTCTCCAAGCCTGGCGAGGCTGAGGTCATCACCCTCGACATCACCAAGACCTGCTCGGGCAAGGACCCCGTCAACACCGTCGCCTGCAACGCGGTGCTGATCACTCCCGCCGAGTAATCGCGGCCCATAAAACACTGTGGTCTATAAAACACTGTGGACCACCGATGAAGACGCCGCCGCCGTGTTGACCGGGCGGCGGTTGGTTTTATTCGAACTTGACGCGCCAGGTGGTCCCGGTGGGGGAGTCCATCACGTTGACGCCCCTGGCGAGGAGCGCCTCACGGATTTCGTCGGAGCGCGCGTAGTTCTTTTCCCGGCGCGCCGCGTCTCGGGCGGCGATCTGGTCGAGGATGTCCTGCTCGGTCATGCCATGGTGACGCAGGTGCAGGGTCTTGATCGTTTCGAACCAGGCGTCTGCGGTCATGCCGCCGATGCCGAGGACCCGCCCGGCGAGGGCGAAGGCGGACAGCGCCAGCTCTGCCAGGGCCGCCCCCCGGCGTCGGGCCTTCTTCAACCCCGCGAACCGGTTGGTCGCCCGGACCAGCTCCCACAGATGGCTGAGGGCCCGGGCCGAGTTGAAGTCCTCGTCCATCGCCTCGGAGAAGTTGTCCTGAAAGGTTGTCGCCATCCGGTGCAGGTCCGCCGCGGGCTCTCCATAGGACGATACCAGGTCTTCGGCCGATTCGTTCTTCGGCCGCGCCGCCATGGCTTCCAGCGCCTCTTTGGCCTGATACATCCGGTCGAGCGCCTGTGTCGCCTCTGCCAGCCGGTCCGAGGAGTAGGGCATCGGGCTTCGGTAGTGCGACTCGAAGTAGACCAGCCGGAGCGCCTCCGCCGGGATCTGGTTGAGGATGTCCCGGATCCGGATCACGTTGCCCAGCGACTTGGACATCTTGATCTGTGTTGAGGAGCCGTCTTCTGCCCGGGTCATGATTTTCAGGTGGCCGTTGTGCATCCAGTACCGGGCCATCGGAGCGGTGCCCGTGCCGCACTCGCTCTGGGCGATCTCGTTCTCATGATGGGGGAAGATCAGGTCGATGCCCCCGCCATGGATGTCGAAGGTCTCGCCGAGGTGGTGCCGGGCCATCGCTGAGCATTCGATGTGCCATCCCGGCCGCCCCGGGCCCCATGGGCTATCCCAGACCGCGCCTTCTTCACCGGATTTGGTGGATTTCCACAAGGCGAAGTCCGCCGGGTGGCGCTTGCGATCGTCGACTGCGACGCGCTCGCCGGCCCGAAGCTGGTCGATCCGCTTGCCGGACAGCTTGCCGTACTCCGGGAATTCCTCGACCGCGAAGAAGACGTCGCCTGCCTCGGTCGCATAGCCGTAGCCGTTTTCGATGATCTGGCCGATGAGGGTGATGATGTCGTCGATGTGCTCAGAGACCTTCGGCTGGACCGTCGGCAGCTCCAGGCCCAGCCGCTCCAGATCGTCGTTCAACGCGGCGATAAAGCGCTCCGACAGCGCCAGCGGCGCCTCACCGTTTTCCTGGGCGCGCTTGATGATTTTGTCGTCGACGTCTGTGTAGTTGCGGGCATAGTCGACCTGATAGCCCCGCTCCATCAGCCAGCGGTAGACCATATCGAAGGACAACATCGCTCGGGCGTGTCCGATGTGACAGTAATCGTAGACGGTGATTCCGCAGACATACATCTTCACCTGGCCAGGGTTCATCGGCTCGAACGGCTCCAGGGAGCGGGTCAGGCTGTTGTAGATGCGCAGCTGCGACATCCTCATACCTCTCTTGTCTGGGTTGGGTGTGGAGTACTATCCAGCCGGTCCGGTTTGCGCCGTTCGAGCCTCTGGTTCGGCGCGGGTTTTGCCGGTTGTCCTCCGCAGGGGTACCCTCTCCCCTATGAGCTGGCTCGCCTCGAAAGCCCTGATTCGCGATGCCCTGCCGCCGCTGGCCCTCACCATCGCGGCGCTGGTCGGCGTCGGCGGGCTGCTGCTCACGGTCCAGGCGCTGTCCCTCGCCGCCGCCCTGCCCGGACTGCGCGGGGGACTGCTCGTCCTCGCCGGGTTCTTGCCTGCGGCCCTCGCCGTCGCTCTCCCCGTCGGGGTCCTCGCCGGCCTCTGCGCCGCCGGCCGCGCCTGGGTCGAAGACGGCACCGCCGACGCCCTCGCCGCTTCGGGGATGCCCGCCCGCGCCCTGCTCCCTGGTGTCCTGTTCATCGGGATCTCCGCTGCTGCTGCTGAAGCGGCGCTCACCCACTTCGCCGAGCCCGCCGGACGCGGCCTCGCACGGACCGCGCTCATCTCCTCCCTGCGCGCCCTCACGCTGCGCCCCGGACAACCCCTCGTCCTCGGGCAGACGCTGCTGCACGCCGAAGGCGTCCAAGAAGGCCGATACCAGGCGCTGTTCATCGCCCGAGACGATCTGGTCCTCAGCGCCGCACAGGGCGGGGTCCGGGACGACGGCGTCCTGGTGCTCACCCAGGGCAGCGCCGCCGACCTCGGCGAAGACGCATGGTCCATGCAGTTCGCCTCTGCCGAGCTGGCCCTGCCCATCCCCACGCCCCGGCTGGAGCTGGTCGAGCGGTCGAATGCCTCGCTGAGCGATCTGATTCACCGGACCGAAGCGGAGAAGCGGGCCGCTGATTTTGAGCGGCTCATCCTCTATAAGCGGACCGCGATCCCGAGCAGCGTGCCCCTGCTCGCGCTGCTCGCGTTGCCGCTGGGGATGCGGGGCGTGCGCCCTGCCGCCGCGGCCCTCGGGGTGACCCTCGGATGGTGGACCCTCACCCGGCTCTGTGACCAGCTCGTCGGGGACATCGGTCCGATGTGGGCCGCGGTGACGCCGGCCGCTGCGCTCTTGTTGGTGAGCCTGTGGGCATGGCTGACCTGGAGCCGCCGATGATCATCGCCCGGCTGGTGGGGGTTCGTGTCGTTGGGTGGTTCGCGCTGGTCATGCTCGCTGGCGCTGGCCTCGCGGCCCTGGTCGGCGGGGTCGAGGCCGCGCGGCTGGGGCCTGGGGCGGCCCTCGCCGTCGCCCTGGGCGGGACGCCTGGCGTCATCGTGGCGCTCAGCCCCACGGTCGCGGCCCTGGGCGCGGCGCTCGCCGCCGCCCGCACCGCGGCCCTCGGGGAACAGCTCGCCCTCGACGCTTCTGGGGTCCATCCCCTCCGCCCCATGCTCGTCGCCATGGCGCTCGGGGGGACGCTGGGGGCCGGGCAGTGGCTGCTCGCCGACCAGATCGTCTGGCGCGCCGAGGCGCCTCGGCGCGCCGTCCTGCCCTCACCCGCCGAGGCCGTCGAGTGGGTCTGGCTCGATGATGGCGCCCTCCGGGTCACCGACGGGACCTTCGTGCGGCTCTCAAAGGGTCGGATCCTGGAGACCACAGCAGGGGAATCCTTTGATGAAAACCGGGTCCTCGCGGGTCGGATGCGACAGCAGCCCCAGACCGCCAGCGGCGCGGCCCTTCGGAAGATGAATGGGGAGCGCGCCGGGTTGGAGCGGCACCGGCGCCTCGCGCGCGGTGTGGCCTGCGCCCTGCTCGCTGCGATCGGGTGGTTGTTGGGGAGAACCGGTGGGATGCTCGCCGTCGCCGGTGCGCTCGCTGTCGCCCTGGTGTGGCAGGGCGGCGATGCGCTGCTCGTCGCCGCCGCGGCGCAGGGGCAGCTGCCGGCCCGCGTGGGGGCGTGGGGCGGCGTCGCGATCGCGGTCGGGCTGTCGATCGCTGCCGCTCGGCGGGCCCTCGGATAAAAGACTGTGCTATTCGAACCACCGTGAGGTAGTGAATGAACCGTTGGATCGCACTGGCTGTCCTGCTGATGGGATGCGGACCTGACCCCGAGCTGGTCGCAGCGCGCGATGCGCTCGCCCAGGACGTTGAACAGAAGGATGAGCAGATCAAGCGGCTGGAGAGGGAAAACGACAGCCTCCATGCCAAGGTCCGAAACCTCAACTCTCGGCTCAACTATGCCGAACGGCAGGTCACCCTCGCCCAGCTCGGCGTCGCAGAGGGCGAAGAGCTGCCCATCCGGATTGAGACCACCAAAGGCCGCATCGACTGCACCCTCTGGCCCACCGTGGCGCCCAAGACCGTCCTCAACTTCGTCCAGCTCGCAGAGGGCACGAAGGAGTGGACCGACCCGCTGACCAAGAAGACCGTCCAACGCCCGCTCTACGACGGCACGAAGTTCCACCGGGTCATCCCCAAGTTCATGATTCAGGGCGGCGACCCGCTGGGCACCGGCACCGGCGGGCCCGGCTACCAGTTCGAGGATGAGACCAGCCCAGACGTCACCTTCGATGAGCCCGGCCTGCTCGCCATGGCCAACGCCGGCCCCAACACCAACGGCAGCCAGTTCTTCATCACGGACCGCGCCACGCCCGTCCACCTCAACGGCAAGCACACCATCTTCGGAAAGTGCGAGGATTTGGACGTCGTCGAGCGGATCGCCGAAGCGGATCGGGACGAGCGCGACCGGCCGGCCGAAGACGTGATCATGCGCCGGATCATCATCGACCGGCCCGGCTGAACCATGCTCTTGACCGCCGCCGTCTGGCTGCTGCGCGTCCTGTTCGGTCTGGTCGCGCTGGGCTGGCTGGCCGCGCTCACCCGGATCATCACCAACCGGCTGCGGCCCCGCTGGCAGCTCTCCCCCGATGACCCGCCGGCGCCGGAAGACGTCACCGTCTCCGTCATCATCCCCGCCCGCGATGAAGAGGACAACCTCGGCGCCTGCCTGGACACGGTCCGGGCCCAGGACCACCCCGGCCTCCAGATCGTCGTCCTCGACGACGCCTCCACCGACCGCACCGGCGTCGTCCTGTCCGCCCAGGCCGAGCGGGACGACCGCATCGTCGCCCTGACCGGCGACGGCGGGCCGCTGCCCGACGGCTGGTTCGGCAAACCCTGGGCCCTGCAGCGCGCCCAGGCCGAAGCCACCGGGGGGTGGCTGGTGTTCATCGACGCCGACGTCCGCCTGCACCCCGCCGCGATCTCTCGGGCGGTCGGCTACGCCGTGCGCGAGAAGGTCGACATGGTCTCCGGCCTCGGCGCCCTGGGCGCCGAGACGTTCTGGGAGAAGGTCCTCCAGCCCGCCGTCGGCGGCCTGATCCTCGCCGGAAACGACCTCGACGACGTCAACGACCCCGAGAAGAAAGACAAGAACCTCGCCAACGGCCAGTTCATCGTCATCTCTCGCGAAGCCTACGACGCCATCGGCGGACACGGCGCCGTCAAGCAGGACATCCTCGATGACATCGGCCTCGCCCGGGCCGTCGTCGCCGCCGACCGCCAGATCCGGTGCCTGCGAATGCGGACCCTGTTCTACTGTCGCATGTACACCGGCTTCGACGACCTGTGGGAAGGCTGGACCAAGAACCTCTTCGCCGGCATGCGCTACTCCTGGGGCAACGCCGTCGCCGCCCTGATCTTCACCTTCCTGTTCTCGGTGATGGGGCCGCTGCTGCTGCTGCTCGGCATGGTGGGCATGGTGGGCCCTGAGTGGCTGTGGTGGGGGCTCGGGCTCACCGTGCTGCTCCAGACGGCCCGTGGCCTGATGGATGCCTTCTACGAACAGCCGGTGGCGTACGGGCTGACCCATGCCCCCGCCAACGTCCTCGTGATGGCCATGATCGTCCACTCTGCGATCCGGACATCCCGCGGCAACGTCACCTGGAAGGGGCGGACCTATCAGCCGTCCATCAAGACCTCTGCCGATCCCCGCCGCCTGGATGGGTGAAGAGAACGGTCCGGCCCGCCCGCGACGCATAGAAAGGTTGCGCAGTTGTTGTCGTATAACGTATTGAATTGCCTATAGTATGCCAGAAATGCACGCAGGGTTGACGTGTCAATCGTGCGTGCATTCCTGGCTGAACGCTCCGTTACAACAAACTGAAAGGTATATTCAAAAATTTGTATGGTACTTTGGTGTTTCTGGAGGTTCATATGTCTCGACTCGCTGTCGCTCCCCTGCTGCTGCTCATGGCCTGCAGCACCTCGATACGCGACACCGACACCGACACCGACAGCGGGAGCGAAGACTCTGCATCTGAAACAGACGTCGACACCGACACCGACACCGACACCGACACCGACACTGATACAGACGCGGACACGGACACCGATGTAGACCCGGACACGTTCCTCCCGGGCGCGAACCCGTATGTCGAGGGCGAGGATCGGCTGTCGCTGGGTGTCTTTTATGAAGGTGGGTTCTCTGAGGAGATTCGGATCGATGAAGAGACGGCGTCGCTGTACATTCTGGACTCGACCCTGACCATCACCCCGAGCGCGGATCGGATCGAAGGGCTTTCCTCGGATGCGTTGACGGTGACGGGGGAGGGAGAGACGTGGCTGGGGGGGATCGTGTTGACTCCCTTTCTGGATCTGTCTCGATGGACGAGGGTGCACCTCTCGCTTCGGGGGGAACATCCCTCATTCGAAGATGCGTTTCTGCAGCTTCAGTCGTACACCGGCGCCGATCGGGTGCGCCTGAGGGATCTTGGCTTCGCGTCCGATGGGGAGTGGCACCATCTGAGCGTTCCCATCTCGCAGCTTGGGGCTGTCGGGTTTCAGCAGGCGATCATGCCGCTGTCCCTGATGGGTGGGAACACGCCGGCGGATGAGGCGTTGCTCATCGACGACGTCTACTTCACCCGCGACGGTCCGGTGCCATGCGGGAACCTCCTGCGGCAGCGCAGCTTTGAGATTGGCTTCGCAGGCTTTGAATGGTCGGTGTTTCCGGAACCTTTCTCTGATGCGTCGCTAAACAACTCTTCCAGCCCGCCTGATGGCTGGACCGACTTCGCGGCGCGCTCTGGGCTCGACGCGCTGGTCCTGTTTGCCTTGGACGCGCAGCCGTCCGGAACGCGCTCGGTGTACCGGGAGTACCGCGATCCAGAACTCATCGCCGAGGGGCGCATCCTGACGCTGTCGGGGTTCGCGTACGTCGACGCCGCGACCCCTTTCGTCAGCTCGCAGGCTTACCTCACCGTGAAGTTCTTCAACGACGACTTCACCAGCTTCCTGGGCGAAGTCCGCAGCGACCCGGTCAACAGTGCCTTCCCGACGGATCAGTGGGTTCAGCTGACCGCGAACGCGCAGGTGCCTGCCGGGGCTGCGGTGGTCCAGGCGGTGGTAGAGTACGCGCACTGTCCCGCTGGGGCAGACTGCCGGGCAGACGGCACGGTCGCCTTCGATGACATGACCTTCCGCCTCCAGAACGGCCCGGGCGTGACCTGCCCGGATCCAGTCCCGGAGCGCGTCTGTGACGACGGCATCGACGGCGACCTGGACGGCGCCATCGACTGCGATGACAGCGACTGTGCGCCGCTGCGAATCTGTTGGGCGGAGCTGGAGACCTGTGAGACGGAAGGGGGCGACACCCGGTCGATCTCTGGGACGTTGCCCTGCGGAACTACGAATATCCTCTGGGACGTCTATGAGGTGAGCGCCAGCGCAGGGGACTGCCTCTATGTGTTCGCAGACAACGGCTTCGGCGCCGCTGATCTGTTCGCTGAAGTCGTCGACAGCGACCCCGGCGTGTACGGTCTGGAGTCCGACTACAGCGAACTCGACGATGAAATCGCCTGCTCGACGCCGACCCACACCGGCTTCGCCTGCCCCAGCGCTTCTGTGACCGTGAGCGCAGACGGACCGGTGCAGATCGCGGTCGCGCAGTGGGCAGACATCGGGTGCACAGATGATGCGGCGTACCGCTTGAACGTCGCGATCAACGGCGTCGACACCGTCCCGTCCCTGGTCTCAACCGCCGTGTCGCGCGACTAAGCCGTCGCCGCGGCGCACAGCGCCTCGTAGACGCCGGGGTGGGTCTGCCCGGTGGCACAACCGCGACAAATCTCTCGGGCGCGCCTCCACGGGCGGCCCGGTGACCTCAGCGCGGACGAGCGGCCAGAGACCGCCCGCCCAGACGGTCTTCGCAGACGGTCTTCGCAGCGTCGGCCCTGCCGCTCTTGCTGCGATCAGATCTCGAAGGCGCCGACGGCGGCCTCGCAGCCTTCCCAGTTAATTCGAAGATTTTCGGGATCGGACAGGTAATCTTCGGGGGTCAGCTTTGCGGGG
>JBCBLB010000303.1:0-10968 GCA_038520555.1 Myxococcota bacterium
GACGACACCGACACCGACACCGACACCGACGTCGAACCCACGGTGGCGTTCAGCGGGCAGGTCATCTACGACGACGGAACCGTCGCGACCGGCAACGTCCGCGTGCAGATGTGCGACGAAAACCTCTGTCGGGTCGCGATGCCGGATGCGTCGGGCAACTTCACCTATGAAGCGCTTCCGCTCAAGAGCTACGCCTTCGACGTCGTCCCACTGGCGACCGATAACCCCTTCGAGACCTACGCCACGCCGCTCGACATCTACACCCTCGACTCCGACGCGGAACCCGTGACGTTGGATGCACCGGTGTATGTCTACACCTTCACCAACCGCGGCGAGCTGACCGATGACACCTTCGACGCTGGCGATGGCCTGATCATCGACGTCGACGACGCGGATATCGAGCGGACTTTCGAAGAACCCGATGCCGACTACGTCGCCAGCGTGATCGTCGATCCGACCCAGGCGGGGCTGCCGCTGCAAGACATCACGGGCGACATCGTCGGGATGTGGTTCCTCGGCCCGTTCAAGGCCAAGGTCGGCTGGACCTTCCGCCTGGAAGATACCGGCCTCGCAGAGGGCACGACCCTGCGCGCTTACAACTCGTACTACGACGGCATTGAGTGGGTCGATCTGGGACAGCTGACCGTCGACGCTGACGGCGACGCCACAGGCACCGCAGAGATCCAGCACCTGTCCACCATCGTGGTGGTTCAGGAGTAGCCGAAGCTACAGCCGCGCGTAGTGCCCCTGGGCGCCGTACGGCGCCGTCACCACGATTCGACAGGCTTCCACGTCCAGGCTTTGCCCGGCACGTAGCGGGCTGGCGGATGCACCGTCGATGCACACCTGCAGGGCACCATCCTGGCAGAAGAGCCGGTATGCCCGCGGCGTGCTGCTGAGCAGCAGGGTCTGCTGTTCCCCTGCAGAGAGAGAGATATGGCCCATGCTGGGAGGCACCATCTGACCGCTGAACCCCAGGTGGCCGATCTCTTCCGTGTCGTCATCGACACCCAGCCATGGGCGAGCGGCTGGATGATCGTCTTCTGCGATGGGCGCTTCGACGAGGCGGAGCGCCGGCCGTGCATCTGCGATCAGGGGAGCGTCATCGGGCAGGCCGCCATCAACCACGGTGAGCGACGCAGGTGCGTCCTGCTCAAACATCGAGAATCCCATCGATTCCAGCGCGTTCATCGCTTCACGGACCCCGTCGAGCAGGTTGTCGGCGGCAGCGTCCTCAGGAAACATGCTGTCACCGAGCGTCGCATCGAAGTGTTCGAGCAACGCGCGCCAGCGAGCATCATCTTCGGGAGGCGTCTGAAACATGGGACTCCTGGATACCACATCACGACGGAGTTGGGTCGTGGTTCTGACAACACCCGCGCTTGTGGTCCGCACATTCGCAAGCGTCGCCCTGGGCAAGAATACTTACCGTCTAAAGACGGAACGGGCGAACGGACATTGAGTCGAGAGAAGTCGAATGAAAGCAATTAGATATGCCCTCAGCCTATGCTCGATCGCTTACATACCGCATTCCATCGCCCCTCCACGCGGCTGTATCGGACCGTTGACGCGTTCATCTGGATCCTGATCATCGCCTCGATCCTGCTTTTTGGTGTTGAGCTGGCCGTCGAACCGCCCAACTCCAGCGCGCCCGATTGGATGGTCGCCCTGCGCCAGTCCCGGGCCTTCGTCATCCTCGACCGGATCTTTATTGCTTTCTTCGCAGTGGAATTGTTTCTTCGGATCCTGAGTTACCGCCCCTCTGAGCTGTCCCTGCTGCGGCAGACCCCGCTGGAACAGCTGCGGGCACATGTCTGGGGACGCATTCGGTTCTGTATGCACCCTTTGGTGCTCATCGACTTCCTGACCGTCCTCGGCGGGGCGCCGGCGCTTCGGGGGCTGCGCGCGCTCCGGCTGCTTCGGCTGCTTCGGCTGCTCCGAAACAGCCAGATCTTCCGATACAGCAACCCCTTCTATGGGACCTTCCAGGCGTTCCAGGAGAACGCGCTGCTGTATACCGCGGCCCTGAGCTTCGTTGGGATGGTCACCCTCATCGGCGGCGTGAGCATCTATCTGGTCGAGCGGGGCGCCAACGACCAGATCCAGCACGTCTCGGATGGGTTGTGGTGGGCGCTGGTGACCTTGACCACAGTGGGCTTCGGCGACATCTCCCCATCGACGAAGCTCGGGCGGCTGGTGGGCAGCGTCCTGATGGTCTGCGGGATGTTCACCCTCGCCCTGTTCGCCGGCATCGTCGGGCAGACGCTGCTACGTTCGGTCTTATCGATCCGGGAGGAGCAATTTCGGATGAGCAACATGATGAACCACATCGTCCTGTGCGGCTATGAGCCCGGCACCCGGATGCTGCTCGACCAGGTCATCGGGGAGATCAACCTGGACAACCAACAGGTGGTCATCTTCGCCCCCGGGCTCCGGCCGGAAGATATCCCGCCGGACTTCTACTGGATCAGCGGCGATCCGGGCAAGGAGTCCGCCCTGGACAAGGCCCGGATGGCGTTCGCCTCGGCGGTCATCATCGTCGGCGCCCGCTCGCTGTTGCCCCAGGCCGCCGATGCCAACACGCTGCTGACGATCTTCACCATCCGCTCGTACCTGCGCAAACACACCGTCGCGCAGCGACGGAAGCACCATCTGTATATCGTCGCCGAGATCCTGGACGCAGAGAACGTCGAGCACGCGCGGGTCGCCGGGGCCGATGAGGTCATCGAGACCCGAAAGCTCGGCTTCTCGCTGCTCTCACACGCGGTCGTTCAGCGCGGCAGCGCGGACATCATGGGCAAGATCACCGCCAGCGGCGCCCACAGCCTGTACCTCGGCCAGATCCCCGGCCTGGACCTGCCACAGCCGTTCAAGGTGGTCGCCGCCCACGCCAAACGCGAGTACGACATCCTGGTGATCGGCATCCACCGGCCGGCATCCAACCTCGAAGAGCTCAACCCGCCCGATGACACGATGGTACACCGCCAGATGCGCCTGATCTATCTGGCCCAGAAGGCCATCCTACCGGCCTGAACCCGATGGCTGCGTCCCCTAACTGACAGGGGGCCAGACGGCGTTCTGCCCCGGATCATCGCGCATGTGAACGACCCAGAAGGCTTCGCCGGACTGGCGGCGGCTGTGATGCGCCTGCCAGCTATGGGTCCATCCTTCATGGACGGCGCCATTTGCAGTGGTGAAGGTATAGACCAGCTTCCAGGGGCTGCGGCCGTTGCTCTTCACCGAGCCATCCCGAAACACCTCTTCCAGGCGCGCCTGGGCGGGGACCCCGTTCTGGAGGGCTTCAAGCTTCCCAAACGCCCGCCGCCAGCTGAAGTACCACATTGGGATCCCGATGAGGGCGAACAAAATGGTCCAGCAAAAGAACACGGTAAAGAAGATGCCGATGGTCGCCATGACGTTGTTCCACAGCAGGACCTTCCAGCGGTAGGTGTTTGGGATGGTCCGTGGCACGGGTGGCGGCGGCGCGCCCGGGTCGTCGAGGGCAAGCACCGGCGAGGGGGGCAGCGGGCCCCCACAGTTGATGCAGTTGGTTAATGAGACATCCTGGTTGGACGTCCCGCACCATCCACATGGCAGCAGAACGTGATGGGCAACGGGTGTGGTCATCGTCGCCAGTGTACCCGATCTTTGGCCGGGCGTGGCCTGATGTCATGCGCACGCCCGGTGAAGCGCGAGCGCTCAGAGACCGAGGCCGATCTCAGAGCTGAGGTACCAGTGAACTTCGCCGTTGGCGATGCTGGTGTTTCGGTTGTAGGTCGGCACGATGAAGTCATCGATGCCGTCCGCGTCGAGATCGCCGAAGACCATGCCGTTGAGTTCGTAGGACGCGCTGTAGTTGCCCCACTCGGCCATCAGGACGTCCTGCGCGACGGTGTCGGCTTCAGTGATGAGGGCGCTGTTGAGGACCTTGACCACACCGAGGGGGTTGTTGCGGTCGTTGTTGCCGTTGGGCTCCAGCGCGATGAGGTCATCGGCGCCGTCACCGTTGAGATCGCCCTGGTTGTACAGCCACTGCCCGAGGTTTCCGTCGCGATAGGTGCCACCGACGGTCGCGTAGGCGTCATCGGCGGGGTTCTTGTCGAAGCCGGCGATGCTGGAGATGTCCGAGATGAGGTAGACGACGCCGCCGGTGGCGACGGTGTTCCCCTCACCATCGACCGAGTCCGCCAGCGGCGAGGAGACGGCCATATCGTCAGTGCCATCGCCGTTGAAGTCCCCGATGACGAAGCCCGAGCCCAGCCGAACGCCGCGGTCGCTGCCGACGCGACCGAAGTAGCTGGCGTAGACGGTGTCTGCGGTGGAGGAGACCACATCGGTGGTGATGGAGCCGATGCCACCGATGAAGCCCATTCGTCCTTCGAAGACGTTGGTGACGGTGTTCCCGAAGTCGCCCTGGGCGACCATCAGGTCCGGCTGTGCGTCCCCGTTGTAGTCGGCGAGGACCTGGACATCGGAGAAGCCCTGGTTGGAGTCGGGGGACAGACGCGCGACGACGTAGTCTTCGAGGTTGCCCGATGCACCGACCGCCAGCGAGGTGTCCGGATCGACGAACCAGAGGTTGCCGTCGGCGTTGGGGTTCTCGGGGGTGCCCGCGCCGCCCGCGTCCATGTAGATCATGATCTCGTCGCCATCTGCAGCGACACCGTCGATGTCCCCGGTCCACAGCTTGAACGCACGCAGCTCGTCGGAGCCGGTGACGCCAAGCGGGAAGTTGAGGGTCAGGTCGGCGTCGGTCTCATCAATCGTACCGGTGAGCGCAGAGGGCTTGCCGTAGTAGATGAGCATGGCGTACGTGGAGATGACGCCGTCGGCGTTCGCCTCACCGCGGTTGATGATGAGGTCATCGAAGCCGTCGTTATCAAGGTCGGTGCAGGCGATGCCGGCCCCGAACAGGAAGCCGCCTTCCTGGCCCGAGCCCTCAACGATGTAGTCCGCGTCATCATTCAGACGCATCCGGTCGTCCCAGAGCACGGATTCGAGGTCGTCCGTGCCCATAAAGACGCCGATCTGGCCGGCGAGGGCGACGCCATTGCGGCTCTCGCCGATGGGCGCGGTGAGGATCAGATCGTCGATCGAGTCACCGTCGATGTCACAGGCTTCCGCGTCAAAGCCGATCAGCGTGTTGCGGACGCCGGTGAGCGTATAGTTGGCATCCCGCAGATCGAAGTACGACCCTTCGTTGCCATCACAGTTGATGTCCAGGCCGTCCGTCCCCAGATCGAGCTTCGGGTTCGAGGCGTAGATCAGCGCGTTGGTATCGGCGCAGTCGTTCCCGCCGACGAAGCTCGACTCTTCACCGTCGCCGTCCACGTCGCGCAGGTCGCTGCCGTTGCAGTCCTGGTCGATGGTGTCGTAGGGCGTCTCATCGGCGTCAGGGTAGACGGTGGGGTCGTCGTCGTCGCAGTCGTCGCCGCCGACGAGCCGAGCGACGAAACCATCACCATCAACGTCGTTGTTGTCGGAGCCCGAGCAGTCCTGATCGATCAGGTCGTAGGGGATGTCGTCGGCGCGCGGGTTGATGTCCGCGTCCTGATCGTCGCAGTCGCCGGCGCAGGTCTTGAACCCGTCCACGTCTGCGTCGTAGCCCTCATCGGTCTGTCCGTCGCAGTCATTGTCTTCGAAGTCGCACAGCTCTGTCGCGCCCGGGAAGATCAGGGGGTTGTTGTCGTTACAGTCCAACTCTTCGACGACGCCGTCTTCGTCGGCGTCGATGCGCTCAACGGCATCGGTGTCGTCATCGTTGTTGGTGTCGTTGGTGTCATCGCCGTCGTCACAACCGAGAAGCGCAACACTCAGGATGATGGGGAAGAGGGTCCGCATGTCGCCTCCATGTCTCAGACCTTTCGCCCACCGTAGCAGACCCCACCCCCAAAAGGGAAGCACTCTTCGATCATTCGCCGCCTGTCGACCCTTTATGCTGGGATTCCACCCATTGTTGGACCCTTCTTTCCAATACAGGAAGCGGCACAGCCCCGGCCCCGAGCACCACATCATGGAACCCCGGCAGGGAGAACGCGTCCCCCAACGTCGCCTCTGCTTCTCGGCGAAGACGCCAGATGGTCAGCTGTCCCATCTTGTACGCCAGCGCCTGCCCCGGCGTGTTGATGTACCGATCGACCTCATTGACGATGTTGTTGTCCGCCAGCGGCGTGTTCTCTCGCATAAAATCCTCGGCCTGGACACGGCTCCATCCCATCTGGTGAAGGCCGGTGTCCACCACCAACCGGCTCGCGCGCCAGGCATCAAACGACAACATCCCCAGCCGATCCAGATCACCGGAATACAGCCCCATCTCATCGGCGAGCCGCTCGGTATACAGCGCCCACCCCTCAACGAAGGCGGTCTGCCCGTCATAGCGACGGAAGGCGGGCAGCGCGTCCAGCTCCTGGCTGATGGCGATCTGAAGATGATGCCCCGGAATGGACTCGTGGAACGCCAACACCTCGGCCTCATGTCGTGGCCGGGTCTCGGGCGCATACACGTTGACGTAGTACTCGCCGGGCTTGCTGCCGTCCGGGTTGGGCTGTTGATAGTAGGCGATCGTCGTGTAGGGCGCCTCATACTCCGGCACCCGACGGATCTCACACTTCGCCTTCGGGAGCCGTCCGAAGAACCCGGGAATCGCCGCCTCTGCCTTCGCCAGCGCAGACGCCGCCTTGTCCTCGATCTGCTCGGCGGTCTCAAAGTACAACGCCGAGTCGGTGCGGAGCTGCTCGAAGATCCGGGCCAGATCAGATGTTCCCAGCGCCCGTCCGCCGATCGCCGCGAATTCGGCATGGATCTTCTCCAGCTCATCCAGACCAATCTGGTGCAATACCGCTGGATCTTCCTTCAATGTCGTATATCGGGAGACGAGCGCGGCGTAACAGGCTTCTCCGTCGGGCAACGCGCTCAGACCGACCGCGTCCGGTCCCCGCGCCGCAGGAAGGATCTCGTCGCGAATCACATCGAGATAGCGCCCAAACGCCGGCTGGATCTGCTCAGAGATCGTCGCCGTCATCTCGGCCTGGAACGCGGAGCGTTCGTCCTCGGACCATTCCGGATGCGCTTCTGCGATCGGTGCATAGAGCGTCCACTCTTGGAGCGGCTGCCCGATCTCGGTGTCGATCTGCTCGATGACCTTTTGGACCGTCTGCGCGTTCGAGACCCGCCCAGCAGCAAGCCCCTTCCGCAGGTTGTCGATCTCATCGTCGACGGCGTTGGCGATGGCCTGGTAGCGCTTGAGGAGGTTCTGTCCGTCTTCGACGGTCTCCACCCGGTGCAGCTCTGGCAGATAATTCCAGTTGACCACCGCGTTGCCCCGCGGGGACAAAGACCACTGATAGAACTCACAGACGGTGGCGTTGACGTCCTGCTCCAGGGAGAAGATGAACAGCTCCCGGGTCAGGGCGTCGGCCGCATTGAGGGAGGCCGGATCCAGGGCGCGCGCCCGCTCCATCACGCGCCGTTCCTGCCGGCGGGATTCAAAAATCGCCGCTTCCGAAGCGTCCCCGATCTGATCATCGAAGCGATGATCCCCGAGCTGCGTCGCCCACAGCGGCGATCGGCGCATCGTGTTGTCCCAGCTGACGTCGAGGATCTGCTGTAGCTGCTCATCGGTGACCCCCGTGACCGCGACCGGGTTCATCGGAGCGTGCGGCTTTGCCTGTACAAGCGGTGTCGCAGGCTCCGGGGTCTTCGGTGCGCACGACAGCAGCGAGAGGACAGCGACAGCGATCATGGGTCTCCAGCGGTGTACCGAATTCTGGCGGTGATTTTCGAGGTGGTATCCCGCGAGGGGAACTGGACCTCGCGGAGTTGTTGAATCTGGCAGTTGGCGATCGAGTTGTGATCCATCCCATCGAACCGCGCAGCATCGACCGCGCCATCGGCGAGCACGCTGGCCTCAAGGAGGATGTTGTCCGAGTAGCCCGGCCAGCGGATCAGATCGGCGCGATAGCACCGCTCCAACGGGGCCCAGTTCTCCCCCAGGACCGCCTCGACCTCGTCCCGGCTGAGGCCGCCGCGGACCTTGACCTTGCGCAGGTCCATCTGCCCGGGCGGGAAGACCACCTCCTCGACCTCTGCGATCTCTTCGACTGGAGCGCTGACCGCGCACTCGGTCGTCCGCCGGGAGGAGGAGTACCCTTCCGAGCCATCGGCCGGGCTGAGCACAAAGGGCAGCGAGATGATGGCGTCCGCCTCGACCGCCTGGATCCATCCAGACAGGGCGAGCGGCGCACGTCGGCAGAAGCAGTCGGTGAGTTGGCGGTTGTTCAGCTCAGAGTGGATGATGATGGAGACCAGCTCACCGGCGTGGGCATGGACATCCAGTTCGACCCGACCGGCGCCGTTTCCGACATCGGAGGAGGCATGACAGCTGTTGACCATCGCCTTCAGCTGGCGTCCGGCGGCGTTGAGGGCATCGTCTTCGGCGGGAGTGCCGGCGAAGGCGGGCGCCCCAAGGCTGAGGGGGAGCAACCATGTGAACATTGAATTCTGTTCTCCGCTGAGGGATGGGTTGTATCAACTCATCGCGACGCTGTCTGGATCACTTCGACTCGACAATTAGTTGTCAGGACCGGCTTGACAGGAACATCGGTGAAGGTGGACAGATAGGGTTCTACACTGTCCGGGATATGATGGGAGGAGATTCATCATGCGAAGCCTGAGTTTGCTTCTGGGGCTCGGCCTCAGCCTCGCGCTGGTTGGATGCGGCGAAGAAGACGACACCGACACCGACACCGACACCGACGATCCAGGGGGCGACTCCGGCGACACCGACGAGCCTGGCGGCATCGATGGCGACGGCGATGGCTCTCCAGCCACCGAAGACTGCGACGACGGCAACAACACCGTCTACCCTGGCGCCGACGAAGTCTGCGACAACCTGGACAACGACTGCGACAACCTGATCGACGGTCAGGATCAAGACCTCGTGGACGGCAACACCTACTACCAGGACTCCGACAACGACACCTTCGGCAAGCCCGGGGTCACCCGGGTCGACTGCTCCCTCCCCCCCGGCTACTCCGAGGTCGATACGGACTGCCGGGACGGCGATCCAAACGTCTACCCTGGCGCCTTGGAGCGATGCTTCAACGACACCGACGACGACTGCGACGGGCAGGTCGATGAAGCGGACGGGGGCGATGCGCTCGACTCTCAGCTGTGGTATTTCGACCGAGACAAGGACGGCTTTGGGGGCACCGACGTCTCAGAGTACTCCTGCGACGTCCCAAACGGGGACGAAGACGAGTGGCGCCTCAACAACCTCGACTGTAACGACGACGACCCGACCGCCTACCCTGGCGCCCAGGAGATCTGCGACGTCGGCGTGGACAACGACTGCAACGGCCTCGCCGACGACGATGACCCCGACGTCGAGAACCGCCGCACCTGGTACCGCGACAGCGACGAAGACGGCGCTGGCACCGACGCGACCTCGGTCGAGGCCTGCATCCCACCGGCCGGCTACGTCGGCAATACCGAGGACTGCAACGACGCCGACGCCGACATCTTTGAAGACGCCGAAGAGATCTGCGACGACAAAGACAACGACTGCGACGGCCTGACCGACGCCAACGACCCGGACATCGTCGGGACGACGACCTACTACCTCGACGACGACGAAGACACCTTCGGCGATCCGGACAATAGCCTCGACGAATGTGATCTTCCCGACGGCTATGTCGAGGACAACACCGACTGCGACGATGACAGCGCCGCGGTCAACCCCGACGCGGAGGAGGTCTGCAACGGCGTCGACACCGACTGCGACGGGTTCACCTACTGCACCCCCGACATCGGCGACGAAGCCATCACCGCCTTCGAGGGCGGCGCAGGCAGCGACCGGGTCGGCTGGTCGGTCTCCAGCCTGGGCGACGTCAACGGCGACGACCGGGTCGACCTGATCATCGGCGCCTACCAGTCCGACGTCTCGACGACGGGCAACGACGGGCGGGCCTATATCCTCTACGGCGGCGTGACCGGCGCCCTGACGCCCTCCGACGCCGACGCCACCTTCGCCGGCGAAGATCCGGGCAACTTCGCTGGCTTCGCCGTCACCGGCGTGGGTGACCTGAACGCCGACGGCGCCGCCGACGCGGTCATCGGCGCCTACCGCCACGACGGAAACGGCTCGGCGTATATCGTCTACGGTCCGTTCACCAGCCTCGGCCTCGCCGACGCCGACCTCTACCTCTACGGTGAGGACGACGGCGACGAAGCCGCACGGGCCCTCGCCGGCATCGGCGACGTCAACGGCGACGACGTCGTGGACCTGCTCATCGGCGCGCCGGGTTACGACGATGACACCAACGACGACGCCGGCGCCGCCTACGTGGTCTATGGCTCGACCTCGCTGTCCACCGACGACCTCAGCGCCGCTGACCTCCGCTTCGTCGGGGAAGACGCCGACGACCAGGCCGGCCTCCAGGTCGGCTCCGGCGGCGACTACAACGGCGACGGCATCGCGGACATCCTCATCAGCGCCCCCGACGAGTCCTCCGCCGCGGATGAAGCCGGCGCGGTCTACCTCGTCTATGGCGCATCCTCGCTGTCCGGCGGCGACCTCGGCGACGCAGACATCAAGTGGACCGGGGAGAACGCCGAAGACAGCGCAGGCACCGCCGCCGTCACCGCCGGCGACCTCAACCATGACGGCTACGATGAGATCATCATCGGCGCCCCCGACTATGACACCGACGCCACCGCCGAAGAGCGCTCTGGCATCGTCTACTTCCTCTATGGAAGCATCGCCCCCGACGACGGCACCATCTCACTGAGCAACGCCGACGCCTCGCGGACCGGGGAGACCGACGACGATGACAACGGCAACCGCGCAGGCCTCTCCCTCGCCGGCGGCCAGGACCTCGACGGCGACGACAACCATGAGGTCCTCATCGGCGCGCCCAACGACGGCTTCGTCGATGACCTCTCCGGCGCCAGCTACCTGCTCTATGGGCC
>JBCBLB010000654.1:0-5409 GCA_038520555.1 Myxococcota bacterium
GACGGGCGGGCATAAAGGTCTCCAGCACCGGAGAATTCCGGGTCTGGAAACCTTACGGCGCCCGCCGCGGGTCAATCAGGGACTGCGTAGAACTTCGCGTCCCTTAAGACTCACCGTAGAGCGTCCCGTGACAACGTACAGGGAGCCCTGCGGCGATTCGGCGTCCCTGGACCGCACGTCTCCGGATGGTCGAAGCGTCTCCACCATGAGATTCAATCGATGCTTCGAGTTTTGCGACCAGGGCCGGATTGGCGCGAGCCTGAATCGCCAGTTCTGCGCCGACAAATTGCTCCAGGGTGGGGTTGTCGCCCTTGGCGGCAAGCTCTGTGAGCTGCTCCAGGACACGCACCATCGCGGCGTCCGTCTCCGAATCTTCGGACGCCTGAACGACGGAGTGCCCCATCTCAACACACATGGCAACCAGGATGAACGCGGAGAAGACCCACGCCCAAAACGGCGGTGCGCTGCGTTCCCGCTCCATCCACACCCCCAGAACACCGGCAAGCGCAGCGACGATGATTCCTGCAAACGTAACGATCAGTCCGATGTCCATTTCAGTGCTCCTCTTTCTCGGTGGTCACGATGTTGGCAAGCTCCGGATCACCGGAAGCGACCGCGATCTCATCGACCATGGTGAGCATGCGTCGGAGATCCTGTTTTTGCTCAATGGCAGACACCGCGTCCAGATAGCTCTGAGTCATCCCAACCGTGACCGCTGCCACAATCAAAACCGACATCACCACTGCGAAGACGATCGGGCGTTGCTGATCCCGATCCACCCAGATACCCAACACTGCCGAAATGCCACCAATGGCCAACGCAATGGTAGACATGATGAGCCCCGTTGTCCATGGGCTCTCTGGCCCCTCAAGCGAAGCCGCAAGCTCCGCAGTGTCTTCATCACCATCGGGAACCGGCTCCCCCTCAACCGGTTCATCTGAACCGGCTTCCGGAAGACCCTCCGAAGGCGTAGCCGTATCCGATGGTTCACCGTCTGGTTCATCTTCAGCCGGTTCAGCGATTGGATCTTCGGTATTCGAACCAGCCAGATCATCGCCGAATGCCAGAGGAATTGTTAGAAGGGTTGTGAATAGAGCACAAACCCCCATTTTTTGAATGAGAGAGGATGTTCTGAGGTACATTGTTTCCGTCTATGAGTTGAAGTGAGAATGCGGATGGCTTTTCACATATGTCTCTTCTTCCTCTAAATCCGGTCATATTCTGACCGAATCATTCACCGACCGAAACAAATACCTGTCATATCAATCCATTTGATTGGTTTTTATTGAACTATCTTCTCATTGAAGACCGTCTTCTACGGGTGTTCCCGAAGCGTTTTCCGTGCCCATCTGCCTCTGGCGATCGCATCAGAGATAGATGGGCACGGATGGTCGACACGCCTGCTGTGTACTCGACTCGGCAAACCATGGGGTTTGCGTACGGCCGATGGAGAGGGCCGTCTCTATGAGAGACCGAGGCCGCATCGATGCGGTCTCGGTTCATGTCCTGACTTCAAACCCAGCATCCCGGAGCCGCTGCGCTGCGCTGACGCCATCGTTTTCATCGCTGGTGCTGTCCAGGCTATCGATCACCGTCTCCAGCTCTTCCAGCGACGAGTAGAACGCTTTTGCGTCAGATTCGATGGTGTCTGCGCCGTCCTCAGCATCTCGTAGGATCTGGCCGAACCACGTTCCGAATTCATGATCGACCGGGCAGGGGTGCCAGACATTTCGCAGCGCGACTCCGTCGACCACCTCTTCGGTCATCTGTTCGTAGCGATCTTTTTCTTTGGAGAACCCTGCGATGAGTGCGGTGATATGGTTTCGCCACTTCTCCACGTTATCCTTGTAGAAGTCGCCATGGGCAGACAACTCATCGCGCTCGGCCTGAACCATCTCCTTCAACCGATCTTCGAGTCCGTCATCGTCGGCTTGCTCTATAATTTCCTGGACTTCTTCGCGGTACTGCTTGAGCACAATCGACATCGTGAGCGCAGTGTTGGTGGTGAGGTTGCCGACCGTCTCCCACTTTGACCCATAGTCCTGAAACTTGCGGGTTAGACTTGCATACGCATTCCGCGCATACTTCTTAATGAAATTGAGATCGTTGTCCCCGACATAGATGGCGAATGAGCGGTCCCGTACAATAAACCCCTGATCTTCCAGGATTTGGTCCATCACGGCGCGCTCTGCCTTGATCAGGGCGAACTTGGACAGCGCTTTGAGGATCTCAAACCCGCTCAGGCCACCGAATAGTGAATTGATCTCTGGGACGGCCGTCTTCAGCACACGGGCCAGCTCGACCATCTCATTCGCGATGCGTTCGATCTTCTCGGCGTGCTCTTTCTGTGCTCGCTGCAAGCGATACTGGATCCGTCTCAAGTCTGCGGCGTCGTCTGGCAACAGCGACATCTGGCGTCTCTTCCATATCCCCTCCTGAGTGGTCCAGTACGCTGTCAGCGCTTCGGTCAGTTTTCCATCTTTGTCCCGGGACTTATCACGCCAGTCATCCAACTTTTCGCGTGCTGTCTTACAGATCGTGTCCCACTCCTTGTATTCTTCGGGGTGGCCGTCTTTGATGGCTTCGAGGACCTGGCTGAGTTCCTGGAAGGCATTCTTTGCGTGTGTCTTGTATGCGATCACATGTTCGTTGTTCTGGAGGCTGGGGTCCATCGTTACTCCGTTCAGTGGCGATATCGTTCGATCAAGGTGATTACAGGGGGAATCCCATATAGACAGACCAGCGGCCCTCTCCTTCGCGCCGGAGGCGAATGGGGTTGGGGGAGCCCTCTTGTCGGCCGCGTGCGTTGTAGCGGCGCACGTTGACCGTCGCCTGCTCTAGCAGCGTGTCTGCATGTTCGAGGATCTCCTGCTCGTCTTCCTCGGTCAAGAAGAAGTCTTCATCGTCCTCGATCCGCTCACCGCGAAGAATACGGATGGTAAACGCTTCTTCTGGCTCGACGTGGACATACCAGTCGTGGAACCGGTTCTGGTTGTTCTCCCAGTAATACCGAAGCCGCGCCCGTGACTTTGGGGTCTCCAGCCAACTTGGATGAACGCACTGCTCATACAGTGCATAGTTCTTCTCTTTGATCGCGGTTGCAAAGATCCGCAGCAACTCAGGAGGCGAGACCTTGTCCGGGATCTCGGTGATCGTGAAGGCGCCCTCGAGCTTGCGCCGGGCCGCTTCCTCACCGATCAGGGTGCCGGTCATTTCGCCTTCTTTCGCAGCGAGGACGAGGGCGGTGTCGGGGACCAGGATGGCTTCGACGTCGATGACCCAGCCGAACTCCGCAGAGACCTTCGGCTCGGGGCTGGCGTCCGGTATCATGAGGTTCCGCCCGACGACTCTTCCCAAAATCGTCCATGGCGTCGGGATCTCAGAAGAGATCGTGTCCCGATAGCGTCGCAGCGCCTGATAGGCCGTTCGAAACGGACGGGCGTCCAGCTGTGCGAAATAGTACCCACCGGTCTGTGAGCCGACGAAGACGTGATCCCGGCCCGCGTTCAGGAATTGGTTCTCGGGATACCGGAAGTCTTCCAGGACCACCGTCGAGCCCAGCATGTCTTCATCTGCAGTCCGCAGGGGGTCCGCGCTGGGAAACGGCTGTTCGATATGTGCAGCCTGGCGCGCCTGGGCAACAAGCTGGGGCCAGCGCGCATGTGCGGCCTGGGCGATGGTGCCGCGGGCGGTCTGCTCTGCGTCGCGGTACGCGAGCATCTCGGGCGTGATCTCGAAGACGGTGCCCCCCTTGCTGCCCAGCAGTGCGGTCCGAACCCGACTGACCAGATCTTGAACGGAGGGATCGTCTGGGAACTGTTTCGCAAGATTCTTGACGCGCTTCATCGCCTCTGAACCTTCATAGCCGGGTTTTATCGGCTTTCCTCGTGCGTTTGTTACTTTTCGCTCAAACTGTTCAACGAAATAGCTTGCTCTCTTGACATCATTCGGCCTGGCCAACTGGGGTGTCATATCCTCTCCTTCTGGCGGTCACTCATCACTCACTACAACAAGCAAGTATTGTGCCACCACTCGGGATAGAGGAAACGCCTGTTTTCGCGCCAAGCGCTCACAAATGTGAGTTTGCTTACCGTGCGCAGGGGTGCGGTCAAGCCACCCCCCCCAAAGGCCGCGTCATCCATCGAGCCAGAATATGCCCAGTGGGTCCACTCTCAGGCCGATCCATTCCCCTTGTGTAGACGACCTGTGGATATCCAGCGCTGAGCTTCGTTTTCCGTGTTCGCGCTTCAGGGCGACCGTTACATGATGATGTAACGGTCGCCGGGCAAAGAACTCAAGAATAGAGCGCGCTTCCGCCTTCGCGGAATTCGGTTGCTTTCTCTTCCATGCCAGCCTGGACGCTCTCATGAAGCTCTGCCGAGATCTTCATTGAGCAGAACTTCGGTCCACACATCGAGCAGAAGTGTGCGTTCTTGGCGGCCGGGGCGGGGAGCGTCTGGTCGTGGAAGTCCTGGGCGGTGGACGGATCCAGGGCGAGGTTGAACTGATCTTGCCACCGGAAGGCGAAGCGGGCGCGGGACAAGGCGTCGTCCCGTCGCCGGGCGCCTGGGTGGCCCTTTGCCAGGTCCGCAGCGTGGGCGGCGATCTTATAGGTGATGACGCCGCGCTTGACGTCTTCCCGATCCGGCAGGCCGAGGTGCTCCTTCGGGGTCACATAGCAGAGCATGGCGCAGCCGAACCATCCGATCATTGCGGCGCCGATGCCCGAGGTGATGTGGTCGTAGCCCGGCGCGATGTCGGTCGTCAGCGGTCCGAGCGTGTAAAATGGCGCTTCATCGCAGTGCTTGAGCTGCTCGGTCATGTTCTCCTGGATCATGTGCATCGGCACGTGGCCCGGACCTTCGATCATCACCTGCACGTCATGCTTCCAGGCGATCCTGGTCAGCTCACCGAGGGTGCGGAGCTCAGCGAACTGGGCGTCATCGTTGGCGTCGGCGAGGCTTCCGGGACGCAGCCCGTCCCCCAGCGAGTACGAGACGTCGTACGCCTTCATGATCTCGCAGATCTCTTCAAAGTGCTCGTAGAGGAAGCTTTCCCGGTGGTGGGCGAGGCACCATCGGGCCATGATCGAGCCGCCGCGAGAGACGATCCCTGTGACCCGGTCGGCGGTCAGCGGAATGTGCGCCAGCCGGAGCCCGGCGTGGATGGTGAAGTAGTCCACGCCCTGCTCTGCCTGTTCGATCAGGGTGTCGCGGAAGACCGCCCAGCTCAGGTCTTCGGCGACGCCGCCGACCTTCTCCAGGGCCTGATAGATCGGGACGGTGCCGATGGGGACGGGGCTGTTGCGGAGCAGCCACTCACGGGTGGCGTGGATGTTCTTGCCGGTCGACAGGTCCATCACGGTGTCTGCGCCCCACCGAATGGCCCAGACCATCAGATGGTCTGGGC
>JBCBLB010000509.1:0-7273 GCA_038520555.1 Myxococcota bacterium
GTGGCCAACCGGGTCGACTGGTTGGAAGATCGAGCGCATTGGCAACAGCGAACCCGGGAAATTGAGGACCGGCTCAGCGATGCGCTGCACGAGCTGCTCACCCAGCGGTTCGTCGACCAGCGCGCCGTCGTGCTGATGGATCGCCTGGAGTCCGGGGTTCGCATCGAAGCTGAGATGAGCCCGGAGGGCGAGCTGAACGCCGCCGGGGTGCGACTGGGCTGGCTGCAGGGGTTCACCTTTCAGGTGGATCAGGCCCCCAGCGCTGCCGGGGCCAAAGCGGTGCGCAAGGCCGTGCGGCAGGCGGTCGTCGCGCCCCTCGCCGAGCGGGTCGCCCTCGCCGTGGCCGCCCCACACCAAGACCTGCGCCTCGATGCGTCTGGCCGTGTCTGTCATGAAGACGGGCAGCTCGCGAAGCTTGCTGCTGGCGTCGACGTGCTTAAGCCATCGGTCCGCCCGATGAGCCACGAGCTGCTCAACCAACGCCAGCGGGACGCGCTGCGGCGACGGGCGCAGGCCTGGGTCCGGGAAGAGGTGCGCCGCCTGACCGCACCGCTGGACGCTCCTGAGGGCGTGAGCCCCGCGATGGTGGGGATTTTGTATCGGGTCAAGCTCGGGCTTGGCACCCTCCGCCGACGCGATGCCCACGATCTGATCCAGTCGCTGTCTGGCGCAGAGCGCAAAGCCCTCGCGCGGCAGGACGTCCGGGTGGGCATGCACGCAGTCTACAGTTTGCCACTGCTCAAGCCCGAGATGGTCGCCCGGCGGGCGTGGCTGTGGGGCGTGGCCAGGGAGATGCGGACCCTGCTGCCCCCGCCGCCGGCCAGCGCGACCTCTGTTCCTGCTGAACACACCGCCGACTTCTACGAAGCGGTGGGATACCGTCTGCTCGGATCGCGGGCGGTACGGGTCGATATGGTCGAGCGGCTCGACGCAGCGCTGCGCGGTCGGACCCGTGAGAAGGCCAGCCCCCTGCCCGATGTCGCCATGAGCTGGCTTGGCTGCTCGTTCGAAGAGTTGATCGACGTCTGCCGTGCCCTCGGCTACCTCGTCCATGGAGAGGGGGACAAGGCGCGGGTCAACCGGCCAGAGAACACCCATCGAAGCAAGCGCAAGCGCCGGCGCCCTCCGCGAAGGCGCGGAATGGACAAGAAGAGGAGATGAACGTGCCCGACGCTCCCGACGCCCCTGACGTTGCCAGAGAAGAGATCTTCGCGCGATGGGAGCTGGCCCGGTCGCAGATCGCCCAGAGCCTGTCGCAGAACCTCGTCCTCGCCTTCCTGGGATCGGCGTCTTCGGGGAAGGACGCCGCCATCCGCGCCCTGTTCGGCATCGACTTCGGACAGATCGACCCCATCCCCGGCTCGACGGAGCGGGTTCGGGTCGCGCCCCTCGATCCCAACCGGCAGGTCCTCGTCGTCAACGCCCCGGGGTTTGGGGACGTGCGGGATACCGTCGACCAGGCCGCCCGCCAGATCCTCGATGAGGTCGATGTGGCCATCTACCTCGTCAACGCCGACGGTGGGGCGACCATCGATGAGCGCCGGGATCTGGACGCCATCCGGGCCACCGGCCGCCCGGTCCTCGTCTGTCTCAATAAGATCGACCTCATCCGCCCCCATCAGCGCGAAGCCTTCGTGAAGGGCACCCTCGCCCAGCTCGGCGTGCCGCCTGAGATGGCGGTGACGACAGCCTTCGATCCGCTCCCGGCGCTCTCAGAAGCGCCCATCGGGATCGGACCGGTGGTTCGGTGGGTCCACCGCACCCTGTCCGAGCAGGGCAAGGCGCTGCTGTTCGCCAAGCAGCTCCGCAACAAGGCGGAAGCCTGCGAGCCCGTGATCCGCGCCGCCGCCCGGAAAGC
The DNA here is from genome assembly GCA_038520555.1 of Myxococcota bacterium. Lineage (GTDB taxonomy): Bacteria > Myxococcota_A > UBA796 > UBA796 > UBA796 > JBCBLB01. Next base: position 1,859 of record JBCBLB010000509.1, read on the forward strand.
CGCGGTCGCCGGCTCTCTGCCCTTGCCTGGCGCCGACATGGCCGCCATCACCGCCATCCAGGTGCAGATGATCTCGGACATCGCCGCGATCTTTGACGCACGCATCGACAAGGACGTCGTGCTCTTTATCATCGGCGAGGCGCTGGCCGGCACCAGCAAGGGATTTGTGCGATGGGCCGTCAGCGCCCTGAAGACCGCCGGGTGGATCCCCGGCGGGCAGGTCGCCGAGCTGGCGGTGAGCGCGCTGGGCGCCACGATCGCCTCGGCGGCGACCTACGGCGTCGGCCGGGCCGCGGTCGCGTTCATGCAGGGGGACCTGCGGATGACCGGCGCCCAGCTTCGTGAGGTCTTCGACACCGAAGCCCTCCGCTATCGCAGCCAGATCGAGCCTGAAGGCGACGGGGAGTGAGCGAGCCCCTCCCGCTTCCAGAGCTGCTGCGCAGGTGCCATCGCGATGAGCTGCTGCCGCTGGCCGCGGTGCTCGACGTCAACCCCCATGGCCTGGGCGTCGGGACCCTCGCTGAGGTGATCGCCCGGACCCTGAGGCGCCGGGGCGGGCACCTGATCGGAAACCTCCTCCGCGGTGGCGAAGGCCCGCCCTACCCAGGCATCGTCCGAGACCTCGCCAAACGACTGGACGTCTCGGTCACCGGAGAGACCGAAGACATCGAGCGCGCCCTGCTCGATGACTGGATGCAGCGGACCTGGGATGCCCTGTCGCCGGCGAAGCGCGCCCTGCTCGCCGAGACGCTCGGCCGTGACCTGGCAGACCGCCCACCGGATGCTGCAGAGCTTGCCACACGGCTCGACCTGCGCGACCGGCTGCCCTGGCGGACCGGGGTGGCCACCTTCGGCGGCGGGGCGCTGCGGCTGCTCGCGGGACTGTTCGGTCCGTTCATCGGGGTCGCTGCGGTGCTCTGGCTGGGCCGGCCGCAGCGATCGGTGCTCCTGTCGGCCGTGCTGGAAGTCGCCCGGCTTCGACAGGTGGTGCGATACCGGATCACCGTCGGCGTCGTCGGCTCACCCTCGTCCGGAAAAGATGCGGCGATCCGGGCCATTTTCGGGGTGGACTCCGGGAACATCAACCCCATCGCCGGCTCGACCCGGACCGTCACCATCACCCGGCTGCCCTCTGCCACCGCCCTGTATGTCGTCAACACCCCGGGGATGGGCGATATCGTCGAGGAGGTCACCGAGGCAGCCCGGCAGGTGCTCGACCATATCGACCTGTTCGTCTACGTCCTCAACGCCCAGGGCGGCGTCCAGCGCAGGGAACGCGACGACGTCCAGCGATGCCGCGATCGGGGGCGACCGGTCCTCGTCGTCGTCAATAAGATCGACACGCTCCGGGCCAATGACCGGGAACGGTACCTCCAGGACGCACAGCAGAAGCTCGACGTGGCCGATGACGATTTCCTCGCAGCGGCCTTCGATCCGCTGCCGCAGCTGGCGGATGCCCCGATCGGGGTGGGGGCGGTGCGCCGATGGCTGCGCATCCACCTGGTCCGCTCAGGTAAAGATCCTTCCGAACTGCCCTGGAACCAGGAAGAAGAATCGCCATGATGTTCGTCGATCGGCTCAAACGCTACGCTGTAAAGACTACGATCTCCCTGCCAAACCTGGCGAAGCACCGCCTGTTCGGCGCCCCGCCCGAGAATGACCGGGGCGCCCGGTTGGACCTGGACACCTGGACGCTGCTCCAGCTGGAGAAGCGGGTCACGCCGCCCAGGCCTTCCAGCGTCGAGGACATTCGGGAAAACACCCGACGGTCGGCGTCGATCGTCGGCATCGACCCCGCGCCCGAGCCCGCGCGGATCATGAACCTGCTGCTCGCAGAGCGGGTCCCGGCGCGGCTGTACATTCCGCCCCATCACACCGCGCCAGGGCCAGGGATGGTCTTCATGCATGGCGGCGGGTGGACCATCTGTGACCTCGACACCCATGACGGGTTCTGCCGGCGGGTCTGCGTCGAGACCGGCACAGTCGTGATCTCAGTCGACTATCGCCTCGCTCCGGAGAGCCCGTTCCCCGCTGGCTATGACGACACCCTGGCCGCATGGCGGGACGTGGTCGCCCGCGCCGATGAGATGGAGGTGGACCCCGAGATGCTGATGATCGGCGGGGACAGCGCCGGTGGGAACCTCGCCGCGGCGGCCTGCATCGCCCTCCGCGACGCCGGAGAGCCGCTCCCCTGGCGACAGCTGCTCATCTACCCCTGCGTCGAGATGGCCGATACCCACGACAGCCGCGAGACCTTCGCCGAGGGCTACTTCCTCACCCTGGCCCAGATCAAGTGGTATCAGACACAGTACGCCGGGCCCGAGTACGATCCCCGGGTCTCTCCGCTGCGCGCTGACGATCATGCCGGACTGCCCGCTGCGATCGTGGTGACTGCCGGTTTCGATCCGCTCCGCGATGAGGGCGAGTCCTACATCGCCCGACTCCGCGCCGCCGGTGTCCCCGTCGAGCACCTCGACGCCGCCGACCTGATCCATGGGTTCATCAACATGGATGGCCTGCTGCCCGCGGCAGATCGCGAGGTGCAGCGGATCCTCACGGTGTTGCGTTCGCTGAACGGTGCGATGGCGTGAAGCTCAGTCGGCGCTGTGTTTGACGATGAACTGCTGCAGGAGATCGGCGGCTTCCTGGCTCTTCCCGTCCAGACAGAGCGTCAGGGTGTCGACCACATAAGCGAAGAAAGCGCTGTCCTTCATGGCGAGCCAGATGCCATCGTCTGATGCACACAGGAAAGCGATGGACGATTCAATGATGCGTTTTCTCAGCGGCTGAGATTGTTCCTGTCCTTTGCCTGGTCCACCTCGGACGGTACCCGCAGCCTTCAGGCGGTTTCAGTGCGCGGCGCATCCCCGCCTGGAACAAGATGAGACTCCGCTGAGACTTACTACACCATACCTCTTGAGCACCCATCAGGAGGTCAACATGAAACGTTCGAGTCTCTGGGTTTCCCTCGCCTTCTGCGCGGCCGCTCCGATGCAGGCGTTCGCCCAGGATGCCACGGTCTCCCTATACGATCAAGATACCATCGCGGTGCAGATCTACGATGTTGAGGGAGAACCCACCGTGGCGTTCCTCGACATGGATGAGGAGTGGGTCGAGGCACTCTCCTCAGTCAACACAATCTCACCCACCGTTGAGATCAGAGAGCTGACCATCCACATCATGGTTGATGAGGAGACCCGCGTGCGAATCCAGACCCGAGAGGGATGGAGTGACTGGTTCCATGAAGATACCACCTTCACGATCTGCCCCCCGCTTCCCGGGGATCATGATGTCTTCCCCATCCAGGTGAACAGCGAGACAAGGGCCCGAAGCGGCTACATCAAAATCAAGAAGATAGACAGCGGTGGTTGACGCGATGCGATGTCGGATGATTGCGCGGAAAGCCTATATGTTGGTTTAAATATTGTCATGGCCGCGGGCATCTCTCGATGCCCGCGGCCATCTTCGTCTTCCGCTCGCATTCACGAGGCTGACCTCCGCGGTGAGGGGGTCAGTGTCGGTCTCATTGATCCTGGCACAGCATATGGTTCGTCGATCGAACGTCAGCGTTCCCTGCCACACAATGGAACCCTACTGAGACCTATCGGTTCATACTTGCCAGACAGCGCTGGCGCGACCCCAGGCCGGCGCAGAAGCGACCGTGATGCTCCATCGTGAGCACAGGTGAAGAGATGGCCTGTCGGAAGCACGCGGTCTATCGCTCCAACAACGTCGGAAGAGGTGATCACATGAACCCAGATACGGCGACATCTACTCAGGAACGCATCGAAACGGCTGTGCTCCCGTCGGCCCCTCCTGGTCCCGCGCGATGGCCCCTGGTCGGCAATCTCCCTGGACTGCTCTGGGGAGGGATGGGATGGCTGACCTCGCAGGAGGCTGCCTTCGGCGACATCTACACCCTCGACCTCGGCGCCCAGAGAGCCGTCCTGCTCAGCCACCCCGACTACGCGCAGCACGTCTTGCGGACCCATGCGCGCAACTACGTCAAGCAGGGCACCTTCTGGTCGTCGGTTCGATCCCTGCTTGGGCAGGGGCTTCCCACCAGCGAAGGCGAGCTGTGGAAGAAACGCCGGAAGATGATGAACCCACAATTCCGAAAGAACCGTGTTCAGCAGCTTGGGCAGGTGATGGCTGAGGTCATCGCCGAGCAGCTCGACGCATGGCCAGCGGAAGGGCAGGTCGTCAAGGGCTCCCACCTTGTCAATCAAGTCACCATGGCCGTGATCGTGCGGACCATGTTCGGGACCGGGTTGAGCGTCGCGCAGTCCGACGCCATCACAGAGGCGATGAGCTTCAGCCTGGATCATATGCTCCAGAAAGTCTTCACCGACGCCCTCCCATCCTGGGTGCCGGTCCCTGGCCGCCGCGCACACCGGGAGGCGGTCGCTCGCATCGACGAGGTGCTCTATGCGGTGCTTGAGAAGCGCCGTGCTGGCGCGCCGGGCAACGATCTGCTCACGATGATGATGCTGATGCGCGATGAGGAGAGCGGGAAGGGCCTCTCTGATGTGGACCTGCGTGATGAGACGATGAGCCTGTTCGTCGCCGGCTATGAGACCACCGCCACGGCGGTCTCCTGGGTCATCGATCGGATGGCCAGCGATCCGGCCTTCGCCGCGACGCTCCAGGAGGAAGCGGATCGTGTTCTCGGAGATCGTCCTCCCCAGGCCCGTGACGCACAGGCCCTGCCCTACGCCCGGCGGGTCTTCCAGGAGACGCTCCGGATGCAGGGTCCTGTCTACTTCCTGGCTCGTGAGGCCGTTGAGGACGATGTCATCGGCGGTCATCATATCGAGGCGGGGTCTCTGGTGAGCCTGATGCTCAACCGTATCCATCGCCACCCGGCCGCATGGGACGATCCGGAGACCTTCGATCCGGATCGGTTCCTCCCAGAGCGCAGCAAAGGCCGCCATCCCTGCGCCTTCGTCGCGTTCGGCGCGGGGCAGCGCCAGTGCATCGGCAAAGGCTTCGCGCTGCTGGAAGGCACGCTGTTGCTGTCCGCCATCGCTCAGCGGTTCCGGTTCGAGCCGGTCAGCGGCAAGCAGGCCGCAGAGCAGTACGCCATCACCTACCGCCCTCGAAATGGGATGCCGCTGCGGATCTATCAACGTTGATGAGGCCGCTGGCGCGCGGACGTCCGCGCGCCAGCGGCCTCACCGCTCCAGAGCAGATCGGACGCTTGTTGAGTGAACCCCGCTGAGAAACGCCTTCGGCGTATATATAAGGTTTATGAGTTATATATTTGGTCAAACGATGATTTTAGGAAGATGATTTTAGAAAGATGATTGTCATCATGCTTGAGTGATTCCGGACTTGCGGCTCGCACAGGCCTGACCGGCTCTGGGATGCTCATCATCGCCGGTGCAGCTTCACCGCAAGTCCGGAATCACTCAA
>JBCBLB010000086.1:0-19982 GCA_038520555.1 Myxococcota bacterium
GACATGAGGCTGACCTCGGATGAGGTAAATCTCGCTGAATTGAGAAGCAGCATGACGATGCTGTAGTCGCTTAGATCAGTCGGAAACCCGGATGAATCCTCTATTCCTTCTGAAGCACAGCCTTCGCCAGTCATCACATCAAGAAACGGGTCCGGCGCGTAGAAACGAAGATATGCAAAACCACTGTTCCCCGTATAAATCAGCACATCATCACCGAGAGCGTATGCCGATTGAGGAAGCAACAGCCATACAGATGTCACAGAAGATACGATGAACCTGATTTCTCTGGCTGCTTGTTGGAACAGTCTCATGGTGCTTTCTCCCAGAATTTGCTCGCAGCCGGTTGCTGCATATTACAGATGACTGCTGCCCCCACGTTCTCCTCGTCCAGGTCCAGCATGAGCGGATCCGTTTCCAGGAGGTGATGGGAGGCGTCCACGCTGAGAAGAGATGGGGGTCAGCGTTTAAGTCGTGCGACGCGGCCTCAGGGATTGCCGGTCAGGGGAAAAAAATAAAATCTCTGCCAGGGATCCGTATCACTTAAGTATAAACTTATTTATGCTCACCTGCGGCGTCTCCTGGGATGCGTCCGGTGCTGCTGAATCCTGCTGCTCGATGTGCTTCGCGTTCCCGCTCTGATCAACCTGCCCCTCACTCCACCTCCATCGCGCGGGTTGACGCATTCAGTGATTGGTGGTGTGAGAGCGAGGTGGCGATCACCGCTCGGGGCGCCCCCTGGCGGTGATGGCCTTCCTCCAGCGCGTCGTCAACGGCGGCGTCACCGTTCTCTGAGAGTACACTGCGGGACGCGCAGCATCTGCGTTAAGCTCTGCTCATGCGGTTATCAGCGGGTCAACAGATTAAACATTACACGTTGAATTATCGCCTCGGACAAGGGGGGACGGCAGAGGTTTGGGCCGCGACGAATGGAATCCTGGGGATTCAGGTCGCGCTGAAGGTATTGTTTGGTGGACACCCCATCCTCCAACGGCGATTGCTCCGAGAAGGCCGCGCCCAGGCCGCCCTTGATCACCCCCATATCCTCCCGGTCCGCGATATCATTGTCGTCGGCGACTCCGTGGGGCTGATCCTTCCGCTCATTCAGGGCTCTTCGCTCGACAAGCTGCTTTCGAACTACCAGCCGACCGTCGATGAAGCGGTCGCGCTGTTCCGGTCCATCGTGGAGGGCGTCGGTCATGCCCATGAGCACGGGCTGATTCATCGTGACTTGAAACCTGGAAACGTGCTGCTCGAAGAGCGCCGCGGACGGATTGTTCCGCGTGTCGCTGACTTTGGGTTGGTTAAAAGCATCAAAGAACCTTCTTATACGAAAGCAGATGTGGTGATGGGCACCCTCAACTATGCTGCGCCCGAACAGCTCCGTGATGCCGCATCCGTTGACCGCCGCGCAGATCTGTTCAGTCTTGGGATAGTGTTCGTCGAGTTGCTCACGGGAGAACTTCCTTTCCAGGGGGCATCACTGCGGGAGCAGTTGTTGGCTTACCGGGCGGGCCCCGATGTCTCCGGCGTGCCGAAGGTATTCCAGCGGTTGTGTCGACAGCTGCTGTCCGATGAGCCGGATCAACGCTTCTCCGATTGCGCCGCGCTGCTCGCGGCGCTGAAGGAGGTTCATCCCTCCTCCACGCGGAGAGCGTTGGGGCCGGGGAGCGGTGTCGCGAAGGCGATACGCGGCGAGCTGGTTGAGGGCAACATCCCGGACGCATCGAGGACGGGTTGGTTTTCGGATTTCTTCACCAACAAAGACCTGGATTCAGGCCTCCCAACGCGAAACAATCTGCCCGCCGAGCTCGACCGGTTTATCGGTCGAGAAGCCGTGCTTCAGACGCTCAATGAGAGCTTGCAGGAGAGCCGTCTGGTCAGCATTCTCGGAACAGGGGGGACCGGAAAGACGCGGTTGGCCCTTCAGTACGCGCGGCGGCATCTGTCTGATTATCCAGGCGGGGTGTTCTTCTGCGATCTGAGTGAGGCGAAGACGTTTGAGGAGATCCTCTTCAGTGTTTCTCAGGCGTTGGACGCTCCGCTGGGGCAGGGCGATCCGCTCAAACAGCTGGGTCACGCCATCGTCGGGCATGGTCGCTGTCTGCTGATCTTCGACAATTTCGAGCAGATCGTGGCTCACGCATCAGAGACGGTGGGCGCGTGGCTGACATGGGCCGAGGCGGCTCGATTCATCGTGACCAGCCGGGTGTTGTTGGAGCTTGATGGTGAGTATCCGCTGCGTCTCTCTCCTCTTGATGAGGACGAAGCCGTAGCGTTATTCGTCGAGAGGGTCGCGAAGAAGAAGCGAGGCTTCATCCTCCACGAGGGCAATCGCGACGCCATCCATCAGCTCGTGAGGTTGCTCGATGGGCTCCCCCTGGCCATCGAGCTCGCGTCCGCGCGCGTGAAGATGATGATGCCCAAGAAGATGCTCAAACGAATGCATCAGCGCTTTCAGTTGCTGTCGGCCGGAAAACGAAACGCCGCCCAGCGTCAGTCCACCTTGCGCGCGGCGATCGACTGGTCGTGGGAGTTGTTAGAGCCGTGGGAACAGTCTGCGTTCGCGCAGTGCGCGGTCTTCGAGGATGGCTTTACGCTGGAAGCCGCCGAGGCCGTCATCGACCTTGCTGACGTTGAGGGCGCGCCGTGGGCAATGGACGCGGTGCAGTCGTTGGTGGACAAGAGTCTCCTGCGACTGACAGGCGAGAACCACGTTGGGGAGATGCGTTTTGGGATGCTGATGAGCATTCATGAGTACGCCAGAGACATGCTGGACGCCATGGGCGCGGAAGCGGTCGCATCGGTGCGATGGCGTCACGCGACGTTCTACGCCCAGTTTGGGGAGGGGGGAGCGTTAGAGGCGTTGTCTGAGTTCGATGGCGTATCGCAGTGGTGGGCATTGTGGCAGGAGGTGGACAACCTGCGTGTCGCCCATCGCTTTGCCTTGTATGAAGGTGAGGTTGAGACCGCGATCTCTCTCGTGTTGGCATTTTATGCCATCGCCGAGCGCCAGCAGCCATCCATCGCCATCGCCCCCCTCAACGACACCCTCAACCTCGATGGTATCGAGACCGCACCCCGACGAGTGACAGTCCGCCGTCGGTTGGGCCAGGTGCTCCTGCAGCAGGGCCAGACGGCGGCAGCACAGGCGCACTTCACCCAGGCGCTGGACATCGCTCGTGCGGTCGGAGAGCGGCGCTTTGAGGGCCAGGTGCTACGCCATCTGGGCATCGTGCACCAGAACCAGGGCCGGGTGGCGTCGGCACAGGCGCACTTCACCCAAACGCTGGACATCGCTCGTGCGGTCGGCGATCGGCGTTTTGAGGGCATCACGCTAAACAGCCTGGGCTGCTTGTACGCAGATCAAGGCCAGGTCGCATTGGCACAGGCGCATCTCACCCAAGCGCTCTCCATCCATCGAGAGGTCGGCGATCGGCGCTTTGAGGGCATCACGCTGAGCAGCCTTGGCAGGCTGTATGCGAACCAGGGCCAGGTGGAAGCGGCACAGGCGCATTTTACCCATGCGCTGGACATCACCCGTGAGGTTGGGGATCGGCGCTTTGAGGGGCGGGTGCTGGGCCATCTGGGGGTTCTGCACTGGTTTCAGGGTCAGCTGGAGCAGGCGCAGGCGCACTTCATCCAGGCACTGGATATCACTCATGAGATTGGGAATCGGCATTTTGAGGGTGTCACCCTTACCAATCTGGGGAACCTTTACTACTCTCAGGGCCAGATGGGACAGGCGCAGGCGTACTATACCCAGGCACTTTCCATTCATCGAGAAATCGGAAACCGTTACAGTGAGGGAATGGGGATGACAAACCTGGGGAATATTTTATACTCTCAGGGTCAGCTGGAGCAGGCGAAGGCGCACTTCATCCAGGCGCTCTCCATCCATCGAGAGGTCGGAAATCGACGCAGTGAAGGAAAGGTGGTCGCCAATCTGGGGCTTGTATACCAATCTCAGGGCCGGACAGCGGAAGCGCAAGCACACTATAACAGCGCACTGTCGATTGCGCGTGAGATCAGGGCGCGGGATGTTGAAGGATATCTGTTGGGTGGGTTGGGTCTGTTGGCGGTGTTGAGTGGAGAGACCGAAGCGGGGCTGAGGCAGCTGAAGCAGGGTGAAGCCATCCTCCGAGAGCTCAACGTCCCTCAGCCGCTGGCCCGGTTGCTGTGTGATGCGGCTTACGCCCAGCATATCGCAAACAACCCTGACGCAGCAGGTGCTGCCCTCAACGAAGCCCGGAAGATCGCAGATGATTTTCAGGTCAACGCGGACTCCGAGCTGGCCAGGAGAATCGCTGAGATTCAGGCCATCATTGACAAAGACCACGCATCGTCGAATGCATGAGGAGTCGTCATCTCGATAAACTCATGCTCAATGAAACGGTTAGAACAACGTAAATCATCACCGGGGATTGACATTCAGGAAGAGCGGGATGCGATCCGGATCGCATCCCCCTGATCCACTGGCTGAGGTTTGCCAGATCGTCTTTGCGCTCGGTGTTGGTCCTGAGACGACCCGGAGCAAGCGCCTTCGCGAGGTGGCGTGGTGGGAAGCGGCTGCAGGTCGGGCGTTGTACAGATGGAATCCTGGACCGCCCCTACAGCGCTCCTCTGCTGTATCCTCGGGGTAGTGTTCTTACGCGTGCGTCTGATGCATTCGTATGATGGACGAGCTGCATTTTACGCATCTGGCTGCACATCCTACATCTCTTGTCGGAGGTGCTCATGGATCGTCTTCGACAACATATCTTTCTCTTCGATGGGTTCGGTGCCGTGGCCAGCATGGTCGGGACGGCGTATCTGCTGCCCACGGTCCAGCCCTGGATCGGGCTGTCGACGTCGTCTCTGCTGCTGCTGGCTGCGCCTGCGGCGGTTTTTATGACCTACTCGCTGTCCTGTTGGATGCTGTGTGTGCGGGTCGTGCCCTGGCTAAGCGTGATTATGGTGGGCAACCTTTCCTACTGCGCCTTCGTTATGCTGCATCTGGCGCACCATGTCGACGTGGTCACGCCGCCTGGCTGGGCATACTTCATCGGGGAGGTCGCCGTGATCGTTGGGGTGCTCTCGATCGAGCGGAGGGTATTGATGCAGGCGCGGGGTGAGGAAGCGGCGACGCACATGGCTCACACCGCGCGGTCGACCTGAGCGCGGACCACATCAGCGATCAGCCGCCGGAGCGCGCGGTGCCGGGGCTGGGTGGTGTACCGAGGGTGCCAGAGCATCCCCATCGTCATCGTCGGCACGGGTGTGGGGGGTGGAAAGCACGCCAGATCCGCGGCGAGCCGGCCGACGATTTCGGCGGGGATAAGCGCCAGGAGGCGGGTCGATCGCACCACCTGTGTCACGGCGCCGAAGGTAGAGACCGAGCAGACCACCCGCCGGGTGCGCCCCACCCGCTGGAGCAGATCGTCCATAAACCCTCGCGATCCCCCCTCTGTGCTCATGATGACGTGTCCAGCGTCGGTGTATGCGTCGAGGTCGGGGGCCGCGGGCCATCCGCCTGGGGCGCCGATGACGACGAACCGGCGGGTATATAAGGGCGTATGCACGAAGTCGGCGAGATCGGGCCATCGATCGGCGGGCAGGATGGGCTTGAGGTCTGGCGCGATGGCGAGGTGCAGTAGCCCGCGCCGTCCCTGCTCCGCGGACTGGTCGGAGAGTTCTCGGACCCGGAGCGCGACGCCGGGGGCGACCGCCTGGAAGCGTTGGACGATGGCGGGGAGCAGCGCCTGTTGAAGCTCTGCGCCGAGGGCGAGGACCAGCGCTCCAGTGGCAGAGGCGATGTCCACGTCTGCTTCGGAGAAGAACACTTCTCGGGCGGCTTCCAGCGCCCGCGCGGTGGGCGCGACCAGCTCGCGGGCCCGCTCGGTGGGGATCAGCGTGTTGCCTGCCCGCACCATCAGCGGATCCCCGATCGCGTCGCGGAGGCGCTGGAGGGCGCGGCTGGTCGCAGAGGGTGACAGTCCAAGATCCCCTGCTGCGTCCGCGACGCTCTGTCGTGCCAGCACGCGCTCCAGGACCACCAACAGGTTCAAGTCCACTTCACCGTAGTTCATCTCACCGCCACCTCGTCAGCATGAGCCGGGAGAGTTCATCCAGGGCATCTTCGTCGAGCGCCACACCGCCTGTGCGGCGCCAGGTGTACTCGCCGATCAGCGCTCGATAAAGCAGCGCAGCTCGAGATTGAGCGACCGCAGGGGGGAGGGGGAGCGCGATGAGCAGACCTTCGACGTAGCGTAGCCGTCGGGCGTCTACTGCAGCGACGCGCGCCTGTGCGCTCGTATCGGTGGCGGCCCACTCTCGGATCGCGCTTTCGACGGCGTCATGGGTGGGATTGCTGTGGAAGATGGTCTGAATCAGCTGTGTCATTCGTGTGCGAGGGCTCATCGATGCGGCATCCGTGGTGGCGATGATCTGTTCGGTGGCCAGCTGTTCCCATGCGGTCAGTGCGGCGTCCAGGAGGTCTCTTCTGCGTCGAAAGTAGTGATAAAAGCTTCCTTTTGTGACGCCCATCTTTCGAGCGATGGCTTCGACGCGCACGGCGCTGACGCCTCCTTCAGCCAACGCGGCCAGCGCCGCTTGAACCCAGGCGGCTTCACTCATTGTGGTCACTTGCCGATCCTCCGTCCATACGATACCGTATGTTCACGAACATACGGTATCGTATGGAGGTGTGATGTCGGCTTCTCTGGTGGGTTCTCTGTCTCTGGTGCTCCTGGCGATCGCGCACTCGGCGTTGGGCGAGCGGGCCATTCTTCAGCCGCTGTTCGCTGCAGACTGGCAGATCGGGGTGCCGCGTTTTGCCGCAGATCGGATCCTGCGGTTCGCCTGGCATCTGACCAGCGTGGCGTGGTTGGCGTTGGCGCTGGCCTGGCTGGGGGTGTCGCTGTCGCTTTCGATCAGCCTGCTGGGCTTCATCTCAGCGCTGATGATCTTTACAACGGTGCGGGGTCATCTGGCCTGGCCGCTGTTCGCGGTGGTGGGTTTTTCCGGGCTTCTGGTGGAAGGATGGGCCGCTGCGCTCGGTGCCGCGGCTGTGTTCAGCGGCGTCGGGGTCAGCGTCTCGGTCGCGGCGTTGCATGTGTACTGGGCGCTCGGCGGTCGGTGGGGTTTCGATGCCGTGCTGCCCACCGATGGCGATGGCCAGCCGCTTTTCCAGCCCGGCCCTCTGGCGACCCTCGCAGTGGCTGGCGCACTTCTGTGCTTTTCGGGGTTGATGGGCTGGGTGTGGCTTGGACAGGCGCCGGTCTGGGCGAAGATCCTGCTGGGCCTCGGCTGCGTCGTCATGGTGGCTCGGGCCATCGGCGACGGTCGGCAGGTGGGCTTCACCAAACAAGACCACAGCACCCGATTCGCTCAGTGGGACGATGCGTTGTATACGCCGCTCGTCGTCCTCCTCGCCTTCGCCAGCGCAGGGGTGTTGGTGGGATAGCTCATGACCCATCTCCGGGGTCTATAAAGGGGGACTACGTGTTTTGATCGTGAAATGAGGGCTCCGATCACAGACTCTGGAGATGGGTGTCATGAGATTTCAACCGCTCGAAAAGACTGGCTAGTCGCGCATGATCAGTTTGATCTCAGAGATGCAGGTGTCGGTGTACTTGCTGCCAGGGAACACGGCGCTCAGGTCCAGCTCGATGACATCGACGGGCATGCTCTGCCCGGACTCCAGGTTGGAGTAGGCCCGAGCGCCGGGGTTGTCGCGGGTCAGGGTGTACCATCGGGTGGCGTCCATCGGCGTTTCGCCGCTCGGGTCGCAGGGGTCTTTCGCGGGCACCGCGGCGGGGTCTGCGAGCGTCAGCGTCGAGGTGAACATCTGGCCGCTGGTGCCGTGAGATGCGGTCATGGTCATCTGCCGCACCCGGCTGTTGGCTGTGAGCAGGGCTGGTGACTTGAAATAGCCGCCGTGGATCTCGACGGCGACCAGGGTGCGGGGTTGGTCGATCACCACGGTGATGCCTTTGCCTTCGCCGTGGCCTGCTTCGCCTTCACACCATGCGGTGGACAGGTCACCGTCGAAGGCAAGCCGGGCGCCATACCGCTCCGCCGGGGCCAGCACGGAGTCGTGGCGAACCGTCTTGATGGGGTTGTAGACGACATCCATCCAGTTGTGGTCTGCGCACCATGCCCCATAGGCTTCGGCGCGGGGTATCATCGAGAGGAGGACAGTGAAGAGCATGGGGGGCCACCTGATGGTTGGTGATGCGCCGGATGATCCGACCCGCACCACGTAGGCTGCCGGTGGTCCGATGAGATCCTGCACAGATCCTACGCGTATCGCCCCCCCTTCGAAGAAGGGGGTTGCTATACGCGGCGTTCGAAGACGAACATCCATGCGCGGAAGTCCCGCAGCGCATAGCCCTGCTCGATGATCTGCTGGATGATCCCGGCGGTGGCGCGTTCGCCCATGTCTGGGGTGTGAATCTCGATGAAGATCCAGGTCGGCTTGTGGTCGCCGATGGGCGTGTTGAACAGGTTACTCTCGGCGCCTTCGACGTCGCAGATGACGGCATCGGGTTCGACACGGGCCATCAGCTCTGGCAGCGCGAACGCGCGTGTTTTGATTGGTTCGGACGCGTACTCTTCACCATCTCGGATGCGATTGATGGAGGAGCGCCAGAATTCTTTGTGAACGTAGAAGTCGACGTAGGTGGGTTCTGCTCGTGTGGGGCCGGGCGCCACGCAGCCTTCGATGATCTCTACCATCGCGCCGTTGAGTTCGGCGTTTCGGCGGATGAGGGGGTGGAGACGGGCATCGGGTTCGACGGCGTAGACGGGTCTGCCTGTGAGTCGGGAGATGAAGGCGGCGGCGATGCCTACGCCGCCGCCGATGTCCAGGACGGTGTCGCCGGTGCGCAGGTATGTCTCGAACAGCGCCAGGTCGGTCAGCTCGTAGTCGCCGATCTCGATGAGGTTGGCGATCTTGCTTCCCATGACAGGGTCGAGCTGGACTCTCAGATCGCAGTAGGGGTGGTCGACGACCCGGGCGACGACTTCGGCGGTGTCGGGTGCAGCGATGTCTGATTCGGGCCAGGACATGAGCCCCCGCTGCCGAATCTCTTCAGGGATGGTGATGGAGGAGGCGCGTTTAGGCCGATCGGTGGTGTTCATGGGTCGCAGGGTAGATCAGCGGGCGCCTCTGAACAACGGGTGGACCTGAAAAGCCGTCATTCGTCTTCTGGCGCCCAGGCTTGTAAGGCGGCGGCGGCATGCGGGCTGAATTGGTAGAGGTTTCGCATGCGGGGGTCATCGAGGGTTTCACAGCGTCTCCGCATGCGATCCAGCGCATCTGTATGGGCCGCCTTCGCCTTCTCCGGGTTGCCGATGTGTTCGTGTCCCTCCACGCGGGCGAGGTCGATCAACGTCGTGTGGTCGACGAATTGGCGTCCGTTCTCGATGGCGTCGTCCAGGTTCGCCAACCATTCGGCCACCCTGTCAGTCCGTGCGGTCATGACCGACGCGCGGATGAGCACGGCTTGTGCGCCCAGCCGGGTCTCTGGCGCGACGGTGGAGGCCACCACGGCCTCACACGGCGCCCAGGCTTCTTGCGGCAAGCCTGCGCGCAGCGCACCGATGCCGAGGTAGACCTGTGCGCCGTAGTGTACGCGCGGGCTTCCGCGCCCCTGCTGAATGACCCGCTGGAGCAGGGCGCGGGTCTCGGGCCACGCGCCTTGCTCGGTCATGTACTTGCAGCGGGCGTAGTCGACCCAGAGGGAGAGGTATGGGGATCCCAGTCGGTCGACCACCCGTTGGACGTCGGCGAGTCGGACCCTGGCGGCCTCCCAATTTCCGAGGAGGGTCATGGCGTTGGTCAAGAATACGCTCATCAGGGCGGCCGCGCGGATATCGCCGGCCTCCACATGGGCGCCATGTGCGAGCACGAACGCGTCCAGGCCGGCCTGGAGGTTGTGTAGCACGGAGGTATAGGCGCGGGAGCGCCACAGCCATGCGCGGGCTTCCGCGCTGAGCCCGAAGCGCTCGGTCTGGTCCAGGATGCCCTTCAGGCGGCTGTAGCCGGGGTGCATCGCCGCACCGAGCTGGGCGGCTGCCCGGCCGATGGCCGCCATGCGTGGGGAGACGGCGTCGCCGGGCGGCGCGTCGATGACGCGCTGCGCCAGGGCATCTACTTCATCGTTCTTCCCGGCTTGTCCCACTGCGGTGATGGCCAGGCTGGCGAGCTCGAACCACGCGGGTTCTCCCGACGTGAGCTGGTCGAGCCCGCGCTGGGCTTCTTCGGCGGCGTCCCTGACGTTGCCGCGCCAGTAGGCCGCCTGGGCGCGCATCGCATGCAGCCGCCCGTAATCGTGGGTTGACTGGGCGCAGATCTCGGCTTGTGCCAGGAAGTTCTCTGCGACGGTCGGCATCCCACCTGCGAGGGCGGCCCGCGCCGCCGCCAGCCACTCTGGCATCGCCTGCTCGTATCGCTCTGCGGCGTGGAAATGCTCGGCGACTTCGGAGGGTTCGAAGGCCCGCGCGGCTCGTTTCCATTCGCCGACCACCGCGTTTCCGAAGCGCAGGTCTTCGGCTGTGCAGCGGTCGAGGGTGGCCTGGAAGGCCACCTCGGATCGGAAGCGGAAGCCCCGTGTGCCCTGAACCCGGGTGATCTCGGGTTCCAGCCAGTCTGCATCGACCAGACCATTGAGCAGGGTGCTCACACGGACATCGTCTTCGCGCACGCCGAGCACCCTGGCGACGGCCTGTTCCCATACGCTGCGGCCCACCAGGGCGCACGCCCGCAGGGCCCGTCGCGACTCTTCGGCGAGGGCATCGAGGCGCCGCCACATTTCCTGGACGGATCCCGGCCGTCGGCTCGGCAGGCACAGCTCCGCGAGGTGTCCGGGCCAGCCTTCGCTGCGGAGATGCCAGTCATCGAGTTCGGTGGTGCCGAGCCAATGTTCGGCGAGGCGCTTACTGGCGGTGCGCCCGAGGGGGCCAATTGCCACGCGGGTGCGCCGGGAATCGGGCAGCGTTGTCCCCAGGTGGATCGCGCCATCCGCGCTGGTGACCACGACCGCGAGGGGGCGCTCGACAGACTGAGCGAGGGCCTGCTCCACCAATCGCCGAGAAGCGCGGTCAATCCGATCGCCGTCATCGATGGCGAAGACCAACAGGCCGGTATCGGTGACGTGTTCAATCCAATCGTGCCAGGCCAGGGCGAGCTGGTCGGCGTAGCGGCGCGGGTCGACCGCCTGGCGCCAGATCTCGGGGTCCATCAGCTCGAAGAGCCGCGGTGGAATCTTCAGGTCTCGGAGCAGCCGTCGCAGCGTGGAGAAGGGCACGGCCGGATCCTGTGGCAGCGCGTTGGCGTGGGCCACGACGGTGTCTTCGGGCAGGGCGTCCAGCCCTTCTTCCAGCAGCCGGCTGCGCCCGGATCCGGACGGTCCCACGACCATCACGGCGGCAGCAGCGTGCTGTTCGACGGCATCGCTCAGGGCACCGATCAAAAGGCCCCGCTCGCGGGCCCGGCCGACCAGCGGGGGCGGTTGGTCGGCGCGGATGGGAGCGGGGAGCGGAACGTTGGGAATCTGTTCCCGCAATGACAGGCCCCGGGCATGGCGAGGGGGCGCCAGCGGCGTGGCCAGCAGGGCGGCCACCTCTGCGGCGACGGCGTCAATGTCGGCCGGTCGGCGGTGTGGTTCTTTGGCGAGCATGGCCGCCACCAGCGCATCGACATCCCGGGGGATGTCGGGCTGGAGGGCGCGGACGCTCGGCGGGATCTCGCCCAGCACGGCCACCAGCATGGCGCCCTGGTTGAGGCCGACGAAGGGAGGGCGGCCGGTCAAGCACTCGAAGAGCACGGCGCCGAGGCCATAGACGTCTGTGCGCTGGTCGGGGCGTCCATGCACTTGCTCTGGCGCCATATATGCGGGGCTGCCCACAGCCATTCCGGTCCGGGTGAGCTTGGTCTCCTGGCGATTCGTCATCACGCTCCGGGCGATGCCAAAGTCGATGAGCTTGGGCTGCCCGGGATCGTGGTTGACGAGCATGATGTTGGAGGGCTTGAGATCTCGGTGCACGATGCCCTGCGCGTGGGCCGCGCTGAGCCCACCGGCGAGCTTGAGGACGAGCGCCAGCGCGGCGCGTACAGGCAGCGGTCCGTTGTCGGTGCGGTCCGACAGCTCACAGCCTTCGATCCACTCCATGGCCAGCCACGGCGACTGATCCTCGGTCAGGCCGTGTGCGACGTAGCGGACCACGCTGTCGTGTTCGATGGCGCGGAGCGTGCGCGCCTCTCGGTCGAATCGCTTGACGAGTTCGGGGTGGGAGCGCTTGAGTACCTTGATGGCCACGCGTTCATCGGAGTCTTTGTCGACGGCGAGGAACACTTCACCCATCCCACCGCCGCCGATACGGGTCTCGACGGCGAACCGTCCGAGCTGGGTGATTCGCCGTGGCAGCGGGTTGATGGCCATCAGGACGTTGCGTAGGCCGACGGCGCGCTTCAGTCCCGCCGGCTGGTCTGGCTTCGCCTCCGCGAGGAACCCGTCCAGGGTTTCATTGGAATCGGACATGGGTTCACGCCCAGGCCGCCGTGTGTTCGCCCGCCGTCGCGGCGTCGACCCGCCGGGCCCAGTCCACCAGGGTGGGCCGGGCCTGGACCCGCTCCCGACTGAGGGGGCAGATCTCCGCATGTTGGGCTTGAAGCATCGCGAACACCGCGATGTCCGCCATGGTGAGCTGTCCGCCGACCAGGAAGCCGTCGTGGGCGTCGATCCGACGGGCCAGCCGGTCATAGTGGCCTTCGAGCAGGGAGAGCACCTGCGCCAATGGCAGCCGGCCGATGCCCTGACCGTGCAGCTGGGCCATCATGGGTCGCCGCAGCACCCAGCCCACCGGGCCGTGCAAGATGGCGGGGATCGTGACCAGCGCCGCGTCACGGAAGGCTGGAAACCCGGCTTTCCATCTCAAATAGACCCCGAACCAATACAGCGACTCATCAGACCAGTCCTCCAGCCAGCGCGCTTCATCTGCGAGCAGCGGATCATCGGGCACCAGCTTCGCGCCGTCGCCGTTCGCCAGCGCCCAGTCGGCGATGGCGGTGCTGTCGGCGATGTGCCGACCATCGACCTCCAACACAGGCAGCTTGCCCACGCCGGGGTTGAGCGTCTGGAGCACACGGCCGCCCTGCTGGTTCTGGACCCCGAACGGGATGCCGCAGGCGTTGAGCGTGCGCTGCGCCTTGACGCAGAATGAAGACATCGATCCCTGCCCGGGGATCGGGAAGAACTGGTGAAGCGTGGCGTTCATGCCGCCATCGTACCAGAGGCGGTCTGGAGTTATCAGGCGCCAGACCCCCTCTCACCCGTCAGTCAGGGTCTGGCCGCTGCGTGCGCACTTCACCGAGCCATTGGGCGACCATCAACCGCACTGACTCCTGCTCGCCCAGCTCAGGCGGCAGGTGGGTGATGGCGTGCTTCAATTCGCTGCGGGCGTGGTAGAGCCGGCTCTTGATGGTTCCGGGCGGAACGTTGAAGATGGCGGCCAAATCGGCCACCTTCAGGTGATCCCAGTAGTAGGCTTCCAGGAGCACCTGGGACTCCAGGGGGATCTGCTGGAGCGCCCGCACCAGGGCACGGGTCTCTGCGCGTTGGTTGGCCTGGGTGGAGACCCCGGGGGTGAGGTCGAGCAGCGCGCTCTCTCGAAAATCGGGTTCGCTCTTCCGATCCCGCATCTTTCTACGAATGTGCTCATAGAGGACATTGCGGGCGATGCCGAACAGGAAGGCCCGCACCGAGTGGGTGCCCTGGTACCGCCCGGCCCCTTCGCCGCAGCGCAGGAAGGTCTGCTGGACGAGGTCGTCCGCTTCCGGCCCCGCCTTGGTGGCGAAGAATCGGACGATGGCGTCGTAGTATCGGGTGACGAGGACTTCAGCGGCGTTCAGATCGCCGTCCTTCCAGGCGAGCAGCAGGTCGCTATCGGCGGTCATGGGATCCCTGGGCAACGGGAGCCGCCCTGCAGCGTACAGGGCGGCGAGGAATGCAGGTTCCGACACGGACCCGCGGATGTCAACCGGTGGCCTCATCGGCCAGAGCGGCCTTGCCCGATGAAGATGGCCGTGGGGATCGGTGCGGCGACATCACCGATGACAACAGGCTCATCCTTCATGTCCGGATCGCCATGCACCATCAACCGCAGCGTGAGATCCGCGCGCGCGGTGCCCAGGAAGCGCTCCGTGTCCCCGCCCCCGAAGTCGGCCTCGCAGACTGCGACAAAGTCAGGCCGGAGGTTGATCTCAAAGACATGGTCCTGGCGAAGGAACTCTGCTGCGCTCAGGTTGCTGTTCTCGATGGCTTCCTCGACATAGACCACCGGGTTGAAGCCGATGAAGTCCCGTCCGTCCCAGCTCTCCGGGAGCGGGAGCGTTTCGGTGAGATGAATCTGTCCCATATCGTTGGTGTAGTCCACCCATCGCCTGGGGGTGTTGTCGTAGGTGGCAGAGAACGGAAAGTTCTGGTCATCGACGTACCCCACGATGCCCATCGAGATGTACCCGTACGCCACATTGGATGATACCGCGCCCTTCGGATACGCGCACCAGACATAGGCGTCGTAGTCGAACTCTGTATCGCTGCTCACCACCTCCAGGACGCGCTCCGATGGGATGAGGCTGCCGGAGACGTTGGCGACCGACAGGTTGATGGAGGGCGAGATGTACTCCACCGTGACACCCGCCACACCATCAGAGGTGAGGCCGGCGCTGGCGGTCTGGGGAAGGGCAACGGTGAGGGCAAGCAGGGGGGCGAAGTGACGGAACATGGGTGCCTCCGGGCAGGTTTGCGAGGACTCCATCGCCCCCGCACCTCAGACGTGACGGCAGGCCCCAAACGGTTCAAAAGAAACCCGAAGAGATCCTCAGCGGCCACCATCGATCGTTGAATCCCAAAGAAGAACCTGTTGGATTGCATCAAAAACGATGCGTCTCCACGGGGTATCCAAAGAAAGCGCCGCCGGCATGAGCCGGCGGCGCGGTAGAGGGGGCAGCGCTCGCAGAGGAGATCAGCGGGAGTAGACCGGGATGAACTCATCCACGAGTGAGCCATCGGACAGCTCGAAGGTCAGGACCGCCCGCTGCGCGTCCGGGGTGTCGACCGAGATGGCGGTGGTCCAGTCGCTTTTGTTGATTTCATCGATGACGTCGTCGCTGAAGACGGTCACGGTCTCGTCCCCGATGGCATCGTAGGTCGTCAGCGTCATGTCACAGATGACGTCAGCCAGGGAGCGTTTGTCGATGAGGACGCTGAGGGTCGCGTCTTCACCGCTGGCGAACTTCGGCGGCTTGCCGAGGGTACATCGTGAGCAGATCGGGACCTCTGGTTGAGGGACGACCGCACCTTCCGAAATCGTCGAAGGGGTGGCCGTGAAAAGCGGGGCGATGATGGGGAAGAACAGCATGGTGTTGGGCTCCGTGAGGTGTCCTTGGGAGGGCTCCATCGCCCCCCACATCTCAGACGTGACGGCAGACCCGAAGCGGTTCAAAAGTTATCGCGATTGCTTCATCTGGGTGGGGCTTCGTCCAACATCTTGCGGAAGGCTTCGGGATCATCCGTGGGCTGTTTACACAGCCCATCGAAACAGACGAAGCCCCGCACGCCGCGGTCTCCGGGTCCTTTCCCACGAAGCCCCTCGAAGTCGGCCAGCCTGGACGCTTCGGCGGGTGTCAGCGGTGCCACGACGGCATCCAGCCGCGCCCGTCGGTTGTACCGTTGACGCATCGCAGCCGCCCGCGGGTCCGATGGATCATCTGCAGAGATGACCACCTCGATCGCCGGGCCGCTCAGCCGCGCGGCGACTTCGGCCAACGAGGCGGCGCTGCTCGGCGTCCGCCGCAAGGTCTGATCGGCGGTTCTCAGAATCGCTTCTGCGGCATCGACGTCTCCGGACGGTGCGCCATAGGATGCGAGCCGCGCGAACACCAGCGCGGCCCGTCCCAGCGCAGAGGGCTCGGACCCATCCCCCAGATCGCGGCCACGAATGGGCAGGTCTGACGCCTCTGTGTCCACAAAGCCGCCGCGATCCGGATCATCGAAGCGGCGCTTCATCTCGACCGCCAGGGCGTCGGCCTCTTGCAGCCAACGCGGCGTTCCGGTCGCTTCGTATAAGTCGAGCAGCCCCTCTGCGGTGAACGCATAGTCGGCCAGCACGCCATCCGGCCCGCCCTCATCCGCGGTCACGACCCGCGGCAGCCCGCCATCCGGCCGCTTGTGGGTCACGATGGCATCGGCCGCGGCTGCGGCCAGCTCAAGATACCGCGGCTCGTCGAGGAGCCGCCCGGCCACCGCGAGCCCGCTGATGGTCAGCCCGTTCCAGGCCACCACCAGCTTGGTGTCTGGCGGCGGCGCTTCCCGGGCTGCGCGCGCCATCAGCAAGGCCTGTCGGTCTGCCAGGAGCCGATCGGGATCCACGTCGGGTCGCCGATTCAACACCGTCCGGCTTCCGTCAACGTTGCCATTGACGGTCACGTTGTAGGCCTGGATCATCGGGGCCGGTTCGGACAGGATCTCGCGGATCTGATCCGGCGTCCAGACGTAGAAGGCGCCTTCTTCGCCATCTTCACTGTCAGCGCCGAGGCTGGAGATGAAGGCGCCGGAGGGATGGCGCATCTCTCGCTCCAGCCAGTCGACGCAGTCGGCCACCACCCGGGCATAGCGTGCATTACCGGTCAACACCGAGGCTTCCGCGTACACCCCGATCAGCTGGCCGTTGTCGTAGAGCATCTTCTCAAAGTGTGGCACCTGCCACCGGCGATCCACCGTATAGCGATGAAACCCGCCGCCCAGATGATCGTTCATCCCGCCCTGGTCGATGGCGTCCAGGGTCTCGGTCAGGACCTGGAGGGCGGCGTCCCGTCCCGGGCCCGGCGAGGCATCCGCGGCCCAGCGTGCGAGCAGCCGCAGCCGCGGCGTCATCGGGAACTGTGTCCGCTGTCCCCAGCCGCGGAACGCCGGGCTCCACTGTTGGACCAGCGCATTCACGGCCTGATCGGCGGCGGACTGGCCCGGAAGCGCGCCCGCTGAGATCACCACGCGGGCGGCGAGGCGATCGTGGATCTGGGTCGCGAGGCTGCTCGCCTCGCCCGGATCGGTGCGCCACTTCTCGTCGATGGTCTCCAGCACGTCACGGAACCCCGGCCGTCCTCGGCCCGCGTTGGGCGGGAAGTAGGTCCCGGCAAAGAACGGCAGCCGATCGGGGGTCAGCCAGAGGCTCGCCGGCCACCCGCCGCGACCGTTGATCAGGTTGAGCGCGTCCATATACAACGCATCCACGTCCGGCCGCTCTTCGCGGTCGACCTTGATCGGGACGAAGTGCGCGTTGAGATACCCGGCCACCGCCGGATCCGAGAAGCTCTCCCGGTGCATGACGTGGCACCAGTGGCAGGCGAAGTAGCCGATGCTCAGGAAGACGGGAACGTTGCGTCGCCTGGCTTCCGCGAAGGCCTCATCCCCCCAGGGGCGCCAGTCGACGGGATCATGGGCGTGCATCTTCAGATAGGG
Source organism: Myxococcota bacterium (assembly GCA_038520555.1). Taxonomy (GTDB): domain Bacteria; phylum Myxococcota_A; class UBA796; order UBA796; family UBA796; genus JBCBLB01. The sequence continues at coordinate 17,502 of JBCBLB010000086.1, forward strand.
GCTCTCCGCCTCGAACAGCCGGTTGGTCCACGGCCCTTCCTGCTGCTGCGCAGAGGCGGCGCGCAGCGTGGGGGCAGCGTGGGCGATGGGCGGTGGGGCGCCCGGCTCGCATCCCAGCATGAACAACAGCCCCCAGAACACGCGACGCATCCGCTTTCCCCTCCAAGAGCAGCGTATCGGCCCGGCTTCTTCTCTCCAAACAGGAGAAATTCCCGCTCCGCGTTTCCATGGCGTGCGCCCGTCCTTAGATTGGAGCATACCGATCACAGGCGTCAGCCTTGGAGGATGGATGTCACTCTACAGTTTGGTCGCGGGCAAGGGGCCCAGCGGCTTCGGCTATGGCTCCACTGCGGAAGCGGTGTCAGCGGGCATCGACCTGACCGGGAAGCGGTTTCTGGTCACGGGAAGCAACTCTGGCCTCGGCCTGGAGACGGTCCGGGTCCTCACCCTCCGGGGGGCGACCGTGATCGCGACGGCCCGCACGGAAGAGAAAGCGAAGCGGGCCACCGATGGGTTGGCCCACGCAGATCGCATCATCCCGCTCGCCTGCGAGCTGGGCGATCATCACAGCGTCCGCGCAGCCGCTGAGGCGGTCAGGGCGATGGGCGAGCCCCTCGATGGGATCATCACCAACGCAGGGATTATGGCCCTGCCGGAGCGGGAGCAGATCCATGGCATCGAGAAGCAGTTCTTCGTCAACCACATCGGCCACTTTATCCTGGTGACCGGGCTGCTGGAGACCTTGAGCCCCACCGGTCGGATCGTCTCCCTGAGCAGCTCCGCCCACACCGGCCCCGTGCCGGGCGGCATCGATCTGGACAACCTCTCTGGGGAGCGCGGATATCGAAGCTGGCCGTTCTATGGGCAGTCTAAGCTCGCCAACCTGCTGTTCGCCCGCGAATTGTCCCGCCGCTTCGAAGGGACCGAACAGATCGCCTGTTCGGTCCACCCAGGCGTGATCGCGACCAACCTCGCGCGGCATCAAAACCGGTTCATCCTGGGGGTGGTGAAGGTCCTCAGCCCCCTGGTGCTCAAGACGATCCCCCAAGGCGCCGCCACCCAGGTCTGGGCCGCCGTCTCCGCCGATCCACAGACCATTGACGGCAAGTACCTCTACGACTGCAACGTGCAGAACTCATCTCGGCTGGGCCGTGACATGGACCTGGCAAAGCGTCTCTGGGATCGCTCCGAAGAGATCGTCGCCCGCCTCCCGTAGTCCTGTCCTCTGCAGCAACGGCTCCGCCTGTTGTGGACGAATATTTGAGGAGGAGGCTACTCAGCGGCGTCTTCCAGGGTGAGCGAGGCCTGCTCGGTGATGATGTGGCATTCATCGGAGTCGACAGTGACGTCAATGCTGTCTGCAAGATACCCCTCGGCGTCCGCGCGGACAATGAGGGCGCCTTCCATCTCCCAACCGCATGCATAGTCGCCGTCGTCCCACTCTTCGCAGTCTTCAGTGAACGCGTCGTTGGAGACCGTCACATCGGCGCCGGAGATGGGGGCGCCGTCGAGATCGGTGAGCTCCAACATGACCGAGGTGCGCGCCTCGTTGGTGCAGATGCTGGGGAAGATCTCATCACAGGCGGCGAGCATGGGAACAATGAACAGGATCGAGCGCATTCGGGTGTCCTCCTTGGGTGCACACCTCTCGCTCAAGCAAGAATGAGACCACCCCGATGAACACGAACGCTATGCAGATTATGCGGTGTAGAGTACGACGTCGGTGTCAGGGTCAATCATGCTCTTCTCTTTTTATCTTGTGCACAAGTCTATTTTATCCTGTGCACAACGTATTTCCAGAGCCCGCATGAACGCATCCGATGAGGACAGGCAACGCGCCAGGGGAAGCCGTGCGGTTTATGGCGTATGGCTTCGCAGGAAAGTCAGCGTCGGGTGAATGGCGATGCCGACCTCTGGGATCCACAGCTCTTCTGTGCCCGCGCTCCCAAGGTGGCGGAATCCACGATCGAACTCCGTCCGATAGAGAACATCCGCCTCACTGACGACGAACAACTCTGTCGTATCAATCGCTTCTTCGACCCCGTTGATGGTCACCGTGCCGACTGCGCGTCGGGTCCATGTCTCCCCCAGAACAGGCGTGTTGGGACGGAGCAGGGGGGCGGTGGTATAGGTCGTCACACGCGAGGTCACATCGTCGGAGAACCCGGAGATGCGAAGCCGGCTGTCGAATGTCCGGCTCAGGAGGTACAACCCGTTCTCATCGCATCGGTACGATTCGACAATATTCGCTGTATAGCTTGAGCTTCCGTTCGTCCAGTTGTCGATCGTCAGCAGCGCAAACTCGTTCTTATCTGGCGAGTACTCCGAAACGCTGATCTGACGATCCCCAGTCCGATTCGCGTTCTGCCAATCGTACACCCAACGGGAAGCGGAGCTGAATACACCATGATCCGGGAGACAGTCCACGATCGGCTGCTCGACACCTGTGTCTACATCCGTATCCGTATCCGTATCCGTATC
>JBCBLB010000783.1:0-4217 GCA_038520555.1 Myxococcota bacterium
CCAGCTTTTGACCAGTCCGATGTTGAGCCCCGCAGACCTTCCGATCCCAGCCAGGGGAATCACGTTCGGGCTCGCGACCGCAGACGCGATCATCCATGCAACGCGCGCGATGGCCGCCACCCTGGGCAGCAGCGATGCGCCCGGGCAGGGGCTGTTTACCTACTCCGGTCATGGCTCCCGCCAGGGAAACGGCCTGCTGCTCTGCCCCGCAGATCTGCAGAGCGACTTCGAGAACGCCGTCGGGTTCCAGACCCTCTCGCAGATCCTCGATCAACACGCGCCTGAGTCCAGCGTCACAGCATTCTTGGACACCTGCCACTCTGCTCGTATTCTTGGCGGCCTGCGGCGGCTACAGCGGCTCGGAAAGCGCTCGCTGGTCCACGCAGGCGTCGATATCGACGGGTTCCCGCTGAAGCGGTTCCGTGATCAGGATGTGGTGCTGGCCGCCTGTCGGGCGATGGAGATGAGCTATGAGTATCCGATGCAAGCCAGGTTCAACGGTGCCTTCACCTGGGCAGCATCAACGCTGCTGAGTCGGCAGGGCATGGGCGTGAGCGCGGAGAGCGGCGCCCGCTTCTTCAGGATCAGTTACGGCGACTTCATCCAACAGTCGCAGGAGCTGTTGGCGATGTTGGATTTCGAGCAGCGGCCTGTCTATGAAGGGCCCGAATCGATGAAGACGATGCTGATGTTCTCAACAGATGCCGCTGATGCGACAGATGGGGCCAACGATGAGCAGGCCCATGGAAGTGACCGAGAGCTGAGCCCAGAGGACCTGGAAGGTCCTCTGGGGGTGGCGGCCTATCAGATCCTGAACCTCCACACCCAACAACCAATTGGGTATGTGATTGTGGTTGGAGATAGTCCTTACAATTTCAACGGGTACACGTTGCAGCCTGAGCATGAGTACTGGTGGTGGGAGACTCAACCATTCCCCACGGATGGCTGGTTTCTGACTCCCTCTCTGATGAGTAAGGTGCCTTCATTTAATCCAAATCAATCATATCAATACATGAACCAACAATTTACCGGATCGCCACAGGAAGCTACGGTGAACAAGACCCCAGACACATGGTGGGAGATAGCGATCTCCGATGTGAACGGGCTGTCCCCACAGTGTGGGTGGCTTTGTATGGATCCTGGTAACTATCATGCCACCTGGTATGATTATGTTGATCAGAACAGCAATCCGTATTTCACCATGGCAAACGGCCAGTATCTTCGTTTTTACCATGCTGTTGGGGGGCCAAGCTCTTCAACAGATCGGCACGTGGGTGACCATCAGCCTACAGATCCGAACCAGTATGTGTTGGTGGATGTGCGAATCATCAGCTCTTCTCCACTGAGTATCCCCTGAGAATCGGCCGGGTGAGCCGAAATCCGACAGTGAGATAGCGACGGTGCGTTTGAATCGCAACCCGCAGTGCTGCCCGACAGAGGGTCGCGCTTCGGTTGAACGCACCCCCTCTCAGGAGAACGGCGTCTTTATCTAAGACGGTATCGAATATCAAAGTGGATTCAGAGACATTGCGCCGGTAAGGATTGATACAAAATTCGTGCACGTTCCCAATCAGATCACGGATTCCATACAGAGAGACATCCCCGGCCCAGGAGCCAACGGCTTCGATCTTTGGTTGTCCTTCACGTGAGAGTGACGTATTCGCCCAGCAGGCATCAGAGTAGTTGCTCCATGGCCACAGGCGCCCATCGACACCTCTCGTGCTCTTCTCCCACTCTAGATCGTGGGGGAGCCGCCATGTGAACCCTGTCCTTGTTGATGCCCATTCCGTATATGCGACGGCATCGGTCCACAAGATCCCGGTGACGGGTAGATGGAGTCGCTCTTCTGGGATTGAGAATCCATCTACAGAATCGAGTTTATAGATGGGTTGTGATGCTGTACCCTCTGTACCCTGCCCATTACCACGCAAGGGTTGATGATGTACCGCATCTTGAACACGATCTGAGTGGTAGAGCGTATTCAGGAATATCAGATACTGCTGATTCGTTACCGGAAACTTCTTTATCACGAAACCATCGGCCCACATCCATCGGCCAGGCATCAGCGAATCTGCGGCCTCCGGATCACCGCCGGCTTGGAACCAGCCGGCAGGAACATAGGCTTCATCGTCCGCAATTGTACCCGCTGGAGGAAGGAAGATCGGTTCTCGTTGCCCATGGGGTGGGGTCTGGTTCCACTCCCCCCCGCGGGGAATCAGGACCGGGTACTTCACGGGATCGCAGTCCTGGTGTGTGAATTCGATCAGACATGAGCCATGTGGAATCGATACATGCAGCGGTGTCTTGCCCAGGACCCGATCCCGAACCGGCACCAGCCGGCGACGGTGAAGCGCGAACCGATACAACACCGCCTCTGCGCCGGGCGGATCGGTCTCCAGGACCAGCCCCCCCTCTCCGCTGAGGTAGCTGCGATGGGTTCCGCGGTCATGCTGACGAAGCAGCTCCTCATAGCGGACGGCCGCGGTCGGGTTCTGTTCGTGCAGATGGAGCTGATGGTAGTGGTCGGCCAGCCGCCGATGCGCCTCCTCCAGGTCCGGGGCGAGGCGGAGGGCATGGTGAAGCATCTGCTCCCATCGGTGCTCTGCCAACGCGGCCTCCTCGCGGAGGCGCTCGGCTTCGTCCTTCATCTCCCAGGCGGGGGCTTTCTCTTCGATCGGCGCATAGGTCTTGACGCCCTTCAAAATCGCGCTTGCCTGCTCGGCCAGGGCGATCGCCCGGGTGCGAAGCGCATCGATCCGGGGGCGCATCTTGTCCGCGCGCGCGACGGCCACCATGGCTTCCTCTCGCCGGCGGGCACCGTCGAGCCACGCCTGGATCTCCTCGCCCATCTCCTGAACCGTGGGCCGCAGATCCGGATCCTGTGACTGTGCGCGGAGCGCCAGCCTCGCCAGCACCGGCGGTGGCACGATCGCACAACGGAGCACGTCGCCCAGCGTCACGCCCAGGGCGTAGACGTCGGTCTTGGTCCCCACCCGATCGCTGTGGCCCGCCGCCTGCTCGGGAGACATGTACCCGGATGTCCCCAGGATGGTGCCGAACCGGGTCGCCGTGGTGGTCTGGGTGTGCGGGCTGAGCCAGTCGACGTCCGCCTGCCGGCGCGCGATGCCCCAGTCGAGCACCAGCACCGAGCCGAAGTCCTCAACCATCAGGTTGTGCGGCTTGATGTCGCGGTGGATGACGCCCGCGCGGTGGGCATAAGCCATCGTATCGCACACCCGACGAAGCGCTTCGATCAGACGGCGGAACCCGGTCGCAGCGGCGGGGACGCCCTCGGGGTCCAGCTCGTGGATCGCCTGGTAGAGGGTCTTGCCCTGGACCTCTCGCATGACGTAGAACGGCCGGCCGTCTCGGAGGGTCCCGCTGTCATAGACCGGGACGACGCCGGGATGCTGGAGCTGTCCGGTGATCTCGGCCTCGATACGGAGCCGGCGGGCCGCAGAGGTCTGGGCGAGGTCAACGTGAACCACCTTCATCACCGCGTGCCGGTTCAGCCGCCGGTCGAAGACCCGGCGCACTTCGCCCATCCCGCCCTGCGCGATCGGGCGGATGTCCTCATACCGATCCTCTGGGTCCACGGCGCTGATGACGGCGCTGATGTCCGCTGGGGGGGCAGGACTCGGGTGGCCATGGTCCACGGTCGCTTCGGTCTTCAGCTCAACCGCCAGCGTGCCGAAGGTCTGCTCTGTGGCGTCGTCTCTACTGGTGCCCATCGTTCATAGAGATATCATGATCCCCAGCCTGGGCCGCTGGACGTGTGGGATGCCCTCAGCGACGGGCCGGGAGGATGTCTTCGAGGGCGCTCGGTCCCCCATGGCGGATCCGCTCGATCAAGTCGTCATCGATTCGGGTGAACTGCAGCGCCCAGCCCTGGTAGCCGGGGTGCTCGACCTCGACGTCGAGGATGAGCTCGACGTTCTTGTGCCGGCGGTCCCGGTAGATGCGCTCCATGGTCGCGTGGAGGGCGTCATGGGGACCTTCGAGGACCTGAAAAAAGCGGGAGCGGGAGTGCATCAGCACGCCCGAGAGCCCCGCGGCTTCGTTGCGGGCGCGGGCGACCCGAAGGAGCTGGCTGAGCGCTTCGGGGGAGAGCGGCTGCGTCGCCTCGCTGAGGTAGCTGATGCGGCGGAGCCGCTGTGGGGCCGGGACCGCGGGGAGGCGAATCACAAAACGGGTCCCGCCCCCGATGCGGCGCGACG
>JBCBLB010000222.1:0-13182 GCA_038520555.1 Myxococcota bacterium
CTCAGCGCGCACACATCGCCCGGATCTCGGCGCTCATCCTGGCGTTCGTGGTTGCTGCGCTGGCAGGGGGCGCGTCGATCGTGCTCCCCGTCGATCGGCTGGCGCTCACCCTCGCGGCGCTGATCGTTCTGCTCCCGGGTTTTAGCCTGACGGTTGCCCTCGCGGAGCTGTCGACGGGGCATCTGAGCGCCGGGGCGGCGCGGCTGTCCGGTGTGGCGGTGACCTTCCTGCATCTCTCGGTGGGTGCCGCCGCCGGGTGGGCGTTGTTCGGTGCGGGGCTGCCCGCAGAGCCACCGACCCCCTGGATTTTTGAGCCCGTCATTATCGTCGCCTCAGCGGCCTCGTTGGCGATCCTCTTCCAGGCTCGGTTTCAGGATTTTGGCGTCATCATCGTCTCTGCGGCCCTTGCGGTGTATGTCTCTCGGGCGGTGTCGCTGATGGCCGATCCGACCGTGGGCGCGTTCGGGGCGTCGCTCCTGCTCACCCTGTACAGCAACATTCAGGCGCGCCAGCGGGATGTCCCCGCATCGATCGCGCAGATGCCGGGCATCTTGCTGTTGGTTCCTGGGAGCGTTGGCTTTCGCGGGGTCGGCGCGTTGATGCAGAACGAGACCCTGACCGGCGTACACATCGCCTTCACCACGATCATCACCGCTGCGGCGCTGGTCGCCGGGATGCTTATCGCCAACGCCCTCTACCCGGCTCGCCGGGAGCTGTAAGCTGCCATCAGAAAAGCGTGAGCCACCCAATCGCCAACACGACGGCCAATCCCATCCCGAGCATGATGAGCCCCAGCACGACGAAGAGCGCCAGGTTTCGTCGGCGATTCTGCGGAATGCGGGTGTAGGTCGTATGCATCGGCGCCTGAACATGGGCGAACGGTCGATGCGGGTCGACGACGGGTGACGCAGGTGCTGGCCTGGCCGGTGGTGTATGCGTCGGCTCTGGTGAGGGGACCGTGAACATCGGCTCCGGCAGCTTACCGGTGGATGGAAGCTTTAAGAACGTCGTCGGTGGGGGCTTCTTTCGCGAAGAGTCGGACATCGTGATGAAGTGTAGCACCAAACCACTGCCCGGCACGCATCCGGTCTCGATCAGCGGCGCCACCCGATCGCGACCGCGACGACAAGTATCGGCAACGCCACGAGATCCGTGGGATCCACGGTCAGCCCTGCGGGCAGCAGCGATGTGGGTTGCATGGCCCATATCGATCGAAGGGGCCACTGTAGGGTGCCCAGTCCCCACCGATACAATGCGCCGGCTTCATCAAACAGGTTGATCGCGGAAAAGACGACGCCCGTCGAGATCGCCGCGACGAGCAGCACGCGCCGATCTGGCCCGTGATATCGCCCCGTCGCGGCACACCCGAGTTCCCAGATGGCCTGAAGCAGCAGCGGAAAGAACAGAAGTCCGGCGAAGTCAGACAGCTTCCCGGTGAACCATCCCGGAGCCGCTGCCTTTCCCCAATGATCGTTGGCGGCAAGGATCAGCATGGCGGCCAATGGTGTCCATCGGGTGACCCCATCGCCAGGCGCGCTCACCACACCTCCAGCGTGAAGTCGGGAGCGCCCTGGATATCCTCCTCATAAGAGGAAACCGACACCTGAAGCTCGCCCGATGACAGCCGGGGAGCTGCGCTCCCCGTCAGGTATACCGCGAAGCGCTGCGGCGTATCGAGGGCCTCCGCATCAAGCGAAATGTAGAGGTTGGCTGTGCTCTGCCAGGGAGCGTCCGGCGTTCCTCGGTCGAGCTGCATGGCGTCTTCCGCGAAGGCCTCCGGGTCAGGGGTGAAGGGTGCGTCGCATCCCTCGACCGGCCACACCGAGAGCTCTCCCCTGCTTGTCGAGCGGTTCTCCACGTCATAGCGTAAGCTGACGTTCCAGAACGCCTCAATGCGCTGGAGAGCGGCGTTTGGAGCGATGGAGACGGTCAGACAGGCCACCATGCCTTCTTCTGCGGCGTCGATGTCTTCCAGGGGAGCCGACTGGTTCGCCTCCATCGTTGGTGGGGGCGGGCTGGTGGCGATGCTGATGATTGCGCCAGCGAGGATGGTCAGGACGGTGAGCGGCCGTGGAGCGGTTTGGAGCATGCAAGGGTCCTCGTTTCAGTCGAAACGAGAAGTGAGCAAAAACTGTACCCACTGAACAACCTCGAATATTCAGAGGCCTCACCGAGATGACTGGCAAAGCCATGACATCGATGTCAGCGCAAGGAAGCGTACGCCAGGTTCTGGCCGAAGAAGGTGACCATGCGCTCCCAGGCGAGCTTCGCGTCGTCCGGGCGGTAGACCTCTGGACGCTGCTCGTTCACAAACGCATGGTCGGCCCCCTCATAGCTGTGAATCTCAAACGGCTGGCCCGACGCGCCCAGTCGCTCAGCGAGGGCGGCGACCGCTGCAGGGTCGCACCAGCCATCGAGGGTTCCAAAATGCCCCTGGAACGGCGCTTGAATGTCTTTGGGGTCCCCCGCCTCACGCGGTGGGATGCCGTAGAAGCAGACTGCGGCGTCGATCGCATCGACGTGGACCGCCGACAGGATCGTCAGCGCGCCGCCCATACAGAAGCCCATCACGCCCACCTTGTCGCTGTCCTGCTTGAGGAATGCCACCGCTGAAGCGACGTCGACCTTCGTGGCGCCCATCCAGTCGAGACCGTTCATCATATGCTGTGCCTCATCGGGGCTCTGCGTCACACGGCCACGGAACAGATCCGGGGTGAGCGCCCGATACCCGGCTGCCGCCAACCGATCCGCGATGCCCTTCATCTGGTCGTTCAGCCCCCACCACTCCTGGAGCACGACCACGCCGGGGCCGCTGTCCCCTGCGAGATACCCGGGGATGTTGTCATCGCCAAACGTTATCATCTTGCCCATCGTGGCCGCTCCGATTGAAAGGTTGCCGACCCGTGGTATCCCAATCCGCGCTGCCTTCAAGGCCCGATCTGAGCCCGGAACGCCTCGATCGATGCCGTTTGGATCGCCTCTTGGGGACCGGGGAGCCACAGCAGGTTCACCCGGCTGCCCTCCCGATCGATCGCCTCCTGGAGGACCTGCTCATACGGTCCGATGAGCGGATCGTCCTCCCCCACATAGGCGATGTGTGGGTGGACCACAGATCCAAAATGAGGGGTGAACGTTCGCAGTTGACGGTCACGCTTCGTATCCACGAACGGCAGCGGGGCGCTGATCCGGTCGAGGTGCCGCGGCTGAACCAGCGCGGAGATGCTCGCAGTCGCCACCAACGGCAGATCGGCCTGTAAAGACATCAACCCCGATAGCATCCCCCCTGTCCCTGCACCGAAGGTAAACAACAGCCCAGCGTCCAGCTCCGGGTGCGCCGCCGCCCAACGGACCGCCGCGCGGGCGTCGTCGACCTCCCCCAGGTTCAGCTCGTATGCGCCAGGGTTGCCGTGCTCTCCGCGCCAGGATGGGAGCGCCACCGCGACCCCTCCCTCGACCAGAGGCCGCACCCGTTCGAAGTCTGTCTCCTGCAACGCCGGGCCATCATGGAACCATAGGATGGTCGGGAGCGGGCGTTGGACCTTCTCTTCGGGAAGGAGCAGCCAGATCTTCAGCGGCCCGACCGGTGCATCAAACTGATCGGTCGGCGGCATAGAGATCGGCGGGGAACGATCGATCGCCACATCGGTGAGGGCGGTCTGATGGATCGCGCGCTGCTCGTGGTAGTCGAACGGCGCCGAGGGGACCCCCCGCGGCGTCAGCACGAAGCAGAGGATCGTGCTGACAAACATCACGATGAGGGTGGTTATCAGTCGGCGAGGACGGAGACGCATCGATGAACTAGCTAACCCTGATACGCTCTGGGCGATGAACGCAGGAGCGCCGCGACGTGACCGATGGCTCCGGGTGGGGCTCCGCTGGGCGCTGGCCGTGGCGCTGCTCATCGGGCTGTCCGTCCCACACTGGGTCATCCAGGTCGATGATGTCTACATCTCCCTGGCGTATAGCCACAACCTCGCCGACGGTCTGGGGCTGGCCTGGAGCACCGGCGAGCGGGTCGAGGGGTATTCGAACGGGCTGTGGGTCGCCATGCTGGCGATGTTCGCTGGGATGGGCGCAGACACCGGGATGGCTGCGCAAGGACTGAGCCTGTTCTCGGCGCTCGCCTACCTGGGCGTCCTCTCCGCAGCAGCGCCCGATCGAGTCCAGGGAGATCTCGTGGTCATCGGAGTTGGTGCCTGGGCGGGGTTTGGCTACTGGGCGATGAACGGCCTGGAAGGGATCGCCTTCGGACTGATCGTGTCGCTTGGGTGGTGGGCCACCATCGGTGGGCGCGCTGTGGGGGCGCCGCTGCTCGCGGTCTCGACGCTGCTGCGGCCAGAGGGGCTGCTCCACCTCGCTGTCGCCGCGATCGTTGGTCGCCGCCACAAGCACGCGATCGGCGGATCCCTTGCGATCCTGGTGGGGTACCACCTGATCCGCTGGGCCTACTTCGGGCTGCTCATCCCGCCGCCGATTCTGGTCAAGATCGGCCGGGAGAGCGGCGGGGCGCTCGGGTTGATGCAGCTCAGCGTCGATCTGTTGACCGCGAGCGGGCTGCTGCTCGTGCTCCTGATCGGCTGGCAGTGGCGATCGTGGCGGGGGCTGTGGGTGGCCGCTCCGCTGCTGCTCCAATCGATCGTGTTGTTCCGGGCCAACGGCGACTGGATGGGATGGTCTCGGCTGGTGATGCCCGGCATGATGGCGACCGCCCTCGCTGCGATGCACCTGCCCAACCGGCGTCTGCATCCCGCGATCGCGCTCGTCGTGGGGCTGCCGCTGTTGTGGTCGTCGACGAAGGCGCCTGCGGTGATCGGCGGACAGACCGTGCTCGCCGAGCGAGAGCTGCCCAACCGTCGCGAAGTCCGGCGCGCGCTTCGCGGCGGGCTGCACCCGACCTTGACCGGTGACCTCGTCTGGATGGTGATGAACCTCCCCGACGGGGCGACGGTCATGTCCGGAGACGTCGGCCTGCTCGCCCATGAGGCGTCGGTGAAGGTCATCGACCTCGCGGGCCTGAACGAGCCTTCGTTGGCGCGGATCCTCGATCGGGACGCCCGGATGCGAGAGGTCGCCTCTCGGCTGCGCGGCGGCCCTGGCGCCCCGGACTGCCTCCGGGTCTCGACCTGGGACGGTTCTTTTCCTGAGGTAAATGAACGGTTGAAGGAAGTCTTTCCCTATGTGCACCGGTTCCGGTATGGGGGGCTGCGGGCAGCGTTCGTCTGCCAGATGCCGATGGAACGAGACGCCGCGCGGGCGGAGCGGCGGTGGGCGGCGTTGGCGCATCGGTTCCCGCGGCAGCCATGGTTCGCATGGCGACAGGCGCTCGCGATCGCCGAGCAGGACCGAACCCCTGAAGCCCTGGCGCTGTTCTCGGCTCGCCATCAGGCCTGGCCGTTCGGCGACCATCCGCTCGATCCGACGGTGGCGCTCAGCTTCGTTCGAGGGCATAATCCTCTGCACACCGTCGAGGGCAAAGGCTTCGCGATGACCTGGAACGACACCCTCACCAGCCGCCCGCTGCGCCGCGCGGAGTGGTCCACGCTGCGGTTGCGGGTGATGCCTGAACACCCCGGCGAAGAAGGCGCCCATGTGACCGTCCGCTGGAGTGACGGCTGCGGCGAGGCGCTGGAGCTGTGGCTGGTGGAGACGACGATGGTGATGCCCATCCGGGACTGTGCCACACCCGGAAGCCTGGAGGTCGCCTTCCTCAACGACGCGGTGACCGAAGACGGCGATCGGAATGTGTACGTTTCGTTGGATGCGATCCATTGAACGCCCGATTGAACGCCCGATTGAACGCCCGATTGAACGCCCTCCGCCTGCCGCTGGCCTGCCTGGTGATGCTGTGCCTCGCCTCGCCCTGGTACAGCTACCAGCTCGATGACTTCTTCATCACCTACGCCTTCGCCGTCGAGTGGTGGCAGAGCGGAGAGCTGCGGTGGACCAGCGGCGAGCGGGTCGAGGGGTACTCGAACTTCCTCTGGCTGCTGAGCTTGATGCCCGTCGTCGCCTCTGGCGGGCCGCCCGGGATCTTCGCCAAGGGGCTGAGCGCGCTGTCCGGCTGCGGCGTGATCTGGGTGTTCCATCGGCTGCTGCCCGCCGACCGCTCCGGGTGGATCGCGTTGCTGGCGGTCTGTACATGGACCTCGCTGAACTACTGGTCGGCGCTGGGGATGGAGACGGCCCTCGCTGCCCTGTTGTTGATGGGGGGATGGGTGCTGGTGCTCCACAAGCCCGCCAGCTGGGCGTGGGGGATGGGCCTGCTGGTCGCGTTCAGCCTGATTCGGCCCGAAGGACCAGCCTATGTCATCCTCGGCGCGATGGCCCGCTGGCGATTTGATGACGTCCCCCGCGCGCGGATCGGTTGGGGGTTTGTCGGCCTGCTCATGCTGTACCACCTGGGAAGAGTGGCCTATTTCGGTCACTTCTGGCCGACACCGTATCTGGTAAAGATCTCGGGTGCGCGACACTGGCTCACCGGCCTCATCCAGCTCGGTGGGGATCTGCTGGCGTTTGGTGGGATGCTCGGCGTGCTGATCGTGTATCGGCGCGACCTGCGCGGGGCTGCGTTCGGCTGGGCGATCCTCCCTGCCGCCCTCCAGGCGATCCTGCTGGTGCGCGCCAACGGCGACTGGATGGGGTTCGGCCGGTTCACGGTGACCGGGTTGAGCGCCACTGCTGGCGCTGTGTTGCTGTTTACGCGCCCTCGACCCATGATATGGTGGAGAGATGGGATCGTACTCGTCGCCATCCTCGCTGGAGGACAGGTCCTCAGCGGGGCGCCCATCGGCGACGGGATCCACCAACGCCGAGATGACTACCGTCGCCCGCTGAGAGAGCTGAAACGACCCCTGTTTACTCCGTTTAAAGTCGACCTTCAGTGGATGATTCGGACCCTCCCCCCGGACGCGGTGGTGATCATGGGAGACGTGGGGATGCCGGGGCTTATCGCAGATGTCGACGTGTTGGACAGCAACGGGTTGACCTCTCGCGCCGCGGCTGAGGCCCTCGCAGATGGTGAGGCGCCCCTGCTCGATCCGGAATTTATGTCCACGCTTTCGGCGGTGGACTGTATCCGGCTGGCCACCTACGGCGCCCAGCAGCGGCCCGGTGATCTGGGGATCGCGGGTTTTGAGAAGTGGGTCTCCTTCAGCGGAAGCGTCAAGGTCGACTGGTACTGCCGTCCAGACGCGGAGCAGCCCGCTGCAGAGAGGGTCGCGTGGCGGTGGCAGAGGTTGCACCAACGGGTGCCGGATCAGCCGCTCGTGGCGATCGAGGTGATGCGAGACCTCGCCGATGTGGGGCGGCTGGCGGATGCGTTGGCCATCGCATCGGACTTTCGCGGGGTTCGGATGGAGACGTTCCGCGGGATTCCATCGTCGCTGTCGTTTACGCAGGGAAAAGACTGGTTGGTCTACGATCATCCACGAGGGTTCCTTCTGGCGCGGGATGGCTGGTTGTTGAGTCGTCCGTTACGGGCAGATGAGGCGCGGATTCGGTTAAAGCTGGACGTGGATGATCCTCATGATGAGGGGGCCCTCGCCGAGGTATGGTGGCGCGGCGGCTGTATGCGTCGCCTGTACGAAGTGCGCGTTGAGCGGGAGATGATGATTGAGCTTGCGGCTCCAGAATGCGCGACCTTCCCCGGCCGGTTCGAGGTCCGGTTCCTCAATGATGACTTCGGCGAGGGGTGGGATCGCAACCTGTATGTAGAGCTTCTGATCGATGAGGAGGGTCTCTCCACCGATCGTTAGATCGGCGTGGGAGAGGTGTCACAACGCTGTAATCTTCACCTGCGGTACAACCTCCGAGACAGAAACCAGTCCTGTCTATGCTTACTTCTGCGAGGCGCTCATGCGGAACCCTCTTCTGCGTTGTCTGAGCCCGTTGCTGTTCACCGCCTGTCAAACCGGACTCCCCGGAGTGGCCGATGTCGACGCTCCAGACACGGATTTCGGGTCGGTGGATCTTCCCGATGAAGAAGAAGTCATCGCTCCTCCCGAGCGAACGGCGGATTCCGGTCGGGTGACTGCGCGACGGCTGAACCGAAACGAATACAACAATACGGTCCGAGACCTGTTCTCGACAGCCCTGACGCCGGCCGACGACTTCCCAGACGACGACTTCAGCGGCGGCTGGGACAACCAGGCGGACGCGTTGTCGCTGTCTCCGCTGCACCTGGAGATGTACGAGCAGGCGGCTCAGGAGCTGATCGACATTGAGCTGGCCACGCCGATTATCGACAGCCAGGAGTGGTACATCGAGGCTGAGGCCGACGCGGTGACGGCGACGACCGGACGCGCGGGCACCGAGACCTACAACCTCTGGTCGAACGGCAGCCTGTATACGGATGTGACGGTCCCCGCAGCGGGCACCTACCGACTGCAGGCGCGGATGTATGGGGCGCAGGCGGGGCCGGACGACGCCCAGGCGAGCCTGGATATTGACGGCATCGCCCGTGCCACCGTCGACGTGGCTGCGACCTCGGCGGCGCCGGAGATCTACTCGGTCGAGGTGGAGCTGGAAGCGGGCACCCACAGCATCGGCGTCTCCTTCCTCAATGATTATCACCGCCCCGATCAGGGGTTGGACCGGAACCTGCTGGTCGACTGGGTCTCGCTGGAGGGCCCATACGGAGCGTCGACGGAGCCGTCAGCGGCGCGGAGCCGATACTTTACCTGTGACCCCGCCGTCGCTGGTGAGTCCGAATGCGCCGAGACGGTCCTGATGAACTTCACCACCCAGGCCTGGCGGCGGCCCGCGACGTCAGAAGACGTCGCCTGGTTGATGACCCTCTATGACCTGAGCCGTACGAGCGGCGGTGGTTGGGAAGAGGCTGTAAAACTTGGGATTCAGGCGGCGCTGCTCTCTCCGCGGTTCGTCTTCCGCCTGGAGATCGACGCAGCGCCCGAGGCGGCCGAGGCCCGGCTGTTGGATGGGTATGAGCTGGCCAGCCGGCTGTCCTACTTCCTCTGGGCGTCGATGCCTGATGAGGAGCTGTTCTCCAAGGCGGCGGACGGCTCGCTTCTGGAGGACGCGGAGCTGGAGACCCAGGTCCGGCGGATGCTCGCGGATCCCCGGGCGCAGTCGCTGGTCGACCACTTCGCCGGCCAGTGGCTGAAGATCCGGGCCGTCGATGAGGTCGAGCCGGACTATCAGCTGTTCCCGGACTTTGACGAAGAGCTCAAGACGAGCATGAAGACAGAGATGGAGCTGTTCGTCGAGGGGATCCTGCTCAGTGACCGGTCGATGATGGACCTGTTGACCGCCGAAGAGACCTATGTGGATCGTCGCCTCGGCGAGCACTATGGGCTGACCATCGAGGCGGACGGCTTCGTACCGGCGGTGGTGACGGATCATCGCCGGGCGGGGCTTCTGGGGAAGGCGGGGCTGCTGACGGCGCTGGCCTACCCGACGCGGACCTCACCGGTGAAGCGGGGGCAGTGGGTGATGGCCAACCTGCTGTGTGAAGCCCCGCCGCCGGCACCTGCAGCGGTCGAGGGGCTGCCAGAGAGCGGCGAGGCGACCAGCCTCCGGGAGCAGATGGAGCAGCACCGGGAGGACCCGTCCTGTGCGACCTGTCACCGGGTGATGGACCCCATCGGATTCTCCATGGAGAACTTCGACCCCACCGGAGCGTGGCGGACGACCGATGACTTCGGCTTCGAGGTCGAGGCGGCGGGCACCTGGCCGGGGGGGCCGGTCTTCGAGGACATGGTGGACCTGTCGGCGGCGCTCGCCGAGGACGACAAGGTGGCGTTCTGTATGACACAGAAGGCGTTCGCCTATGGGCTGGGCCGCCCTGCAGGTGTGGAAGATCTGGTGTACATCGACCAGATCACCGAGCAGTTCATCAACGGCGGCCACCGCTTCGCGGACCTCGCGGTGGCCATCGTGACCAGTGAAACATTCCGCCGCCGTCGCGGCGAGCCGCAGGGAGAGTGAAGGATGTTGCGTCGTTTTGAGTCTTCTCGCCGCGCGCTGCTTCGCGGCGCAGGCGCCACCATCGCGCTGCCCTTCCTGCCCTCGTTGTGGTCGAAGAGCGCACGCGCAGACGACACGCCGCCGGTGCGGCTGCTGTTCTGGTATGTCGCCAACGGCATGCACATGCAGGACTTTACGCCGACCGGGACGGGCGCTGAATACGACCTGCCGTTGATCCTGGAGCCGCTTGCGTCGGTGCAGTCTCATGTCTCGGTGCTCAGCGGGCTGTCCAACATGGCCGGGCGAGACAACCGGCCAGGCGATCATGCCCGGGGAACCGGATGCTTCCTCACCTGTGAGACCCCGAAGTACACCTCCAGCGCCGACATTGAGAACGGCATCTCGGTCGATCAGGTCGCCGCCCAGGCGCTCGGATCGGAGACGCTGTTCCCCTCTCTGCAGTTCGGGATGAGCGGCGGCGGCTCGACGGGCAGCTGTGACAGCGGCTACTCCTGCGCCTACGCTCGGAACATCTCCTGGTCTGGGCCAAACACACCGCTGCCCAAGATCCATGACCCAAAGACGGCCTTCGATCGGTTGTTCTCAGGGCTCGATACCTCGATCTCCCGTGAAGAGGTCGAGCGGCGGCGGGCGCTGCGGCTGTCCGTCCTCGACGCGGTGGCCGCCGATGCCCAGAGCCTCCAGGGCCAGCTGGGCCGCTCGGACAGCCAGAAGCTCGATGAGTACCTCACTGGCGTCCGCGAGCTGGAGCTTCGGGTGGAGAACCTCGATGAGCAGGTCTGCCTCCCGCCAGAGCGGCCGGAGTCGGGGTTGAGCGTCCCGCAGGAAGCCCTCATCTGGAACGAGCTGATGGCGGTGGCCTTCGAGTGCGACCTCACCCGGGTCATGACCTATATGTTCGCCAACGCGGGCAGCGGTCGGAGCCACACCTTCCTCAATGCGGCGGGCAACCACCATGGGATCTCACACCACCAGGGGCTGGAGAGCAACTATGCGCTCCTCCGGATCATCGACCGCTGGGAAATCGAGATGTTCGCCGACTTCATCGGGCGACTGGCCACCATCGAGGAAGCGAACGGTTCCTACCTCATCGACAACAGCCTCGTCGTGCTCAGCAGCGAGATCAGCGACGGCAACCGCCACAACCACGACGACCTGCCGGTGCTGTTCGCTGGCAGCGGCGGCGGCGCGCACACCCCAGGCCGTCACCTCGTCTATGAAGATCGCGAGCCCATCGCAAACCTCTATCTGTCGATGCTCGACGCCTTCGGCGCGCCTCAGAGCGCCTTCGGCTCGGACGGCACCCGCCTGCTCAGCGGGTTGGTCTGATGATCTGGGCGTTGCTTCTGGGCTGCGTCGACGTGCCCGACAACAAGACTGAACCCGGCGGCGGGGACACAGCCGTAGACACCGGCGACATGGTGGACGACACCGACGCCGATATGGCGAGCGGGCCGACGTTCTCCGACGACATCGAGCCCCTGCTGCGGCCGTGCGTCGGCTGCCACCAGGGCGAGGCTCCGGACGGCAGCTTCGACATGAGCGGCGATGACCTGTACGGCGACATCGTCGAGCAGCCGTCGGGCCAGGCGGTGGACATGATGCTCATCGAACCCGGCGACCACCTGTACAGCTACCTGTGGCACAAGCTCAACGGCAGCCAATCCGTCGCCGGCGGGGCGGGGACATCGATGCCCCTCGGGACCTCGTGGACCGAAGAGCAGCTCGATCAGTTCGCCCTCTGGATCGACCTCGGCGCCCAACCCTGATCGCGCGCGTCTCGACTCCACGATGAGTGATGCTCGGCGCAGCGACGTCCACCTGTGACATTGGATGAACGGTTGGTAGGCCTGGATAAGCCCCATTCGCGAATGGTTGTCGAACGGTAGCCCTTAAAAGACACTGTCATTCCCCGATGACAGGACGGTTTGATCTCGATGGGATGATACCGAGCGCAGGCGCTACTGGACGTAGCCGATAGTGCGCATCAGTTCTTCGGTCTGGAAGCGGCTCATGCCGGTGTCTTCTTCGGCCTGGGGATCCGGCTCGGGGTCAGGCTCTGGATCCGGCCACAGGGCATAGGTGACCCCGCCGCCGATGCCGGCGAGGAGAACCACCGAAAGTATGATGAGGGAAGTCTTCTTCATCGGATCCTCTGTTTCAGTAGATAGACTATCCCTATGACAGAGCTTTCGCTGCCATCTCGCCTTCAGGACCTCCTCCACGGAGAGGAGCGATGGTGGATCCACGCCAAGGTTGACGACCTGGAGCTGCGGCTGCGGGTCCTCCGCGAGCGGGAGATGCGCCGCGCGGTCGTCCTTGAGGTGCTGCTCACCCTGGACGACGTCGAGCTGGTCGCCCTGCTGTCGGTGTTGCTGCAACGGGTCCAGGCTGGGCGCGCCGACAGCCGGCTGGTGATGCAGGAGATGGCCCTGGAGCCCGTCCTGTTCTCGGAGCTGCCCTATGAGCGGATGGCCGACGCCTACCGCATCGCCCGTCAGGAGGGCCAGGACGCGGTCGCCAACTTCTTCCTGGGAAACCCGATGCGTCGCAACCCGACGCTTCAGGAGGCCTTCGCCGACAACCGCCACCTGGACGGGCCGCTGGGGGTGCGGCGGGCGGCGGCGCGATCGACGGACCGGTACGTCCTCGATCGGCTGCTCCACGATCGCAACCATCGGGTGATCGCGCTGCTGCTGAACAACCCGCGGATCATCGAGCGGGACGTGGTGAAGATCGCGGCGGCGCGACCGACGCGCCCAGAGGTGCTGCAGCAGGTGGCGCAGCATCGCAAGTGGGCGAGCCGCTACGCGGTGCGCAAAGCGCTGGCCTGCAACCCCTACACGCCGATGACCATCTCTCGGCGCCTGATCCCGACCCTGCTGCGCCAGGACCTGCAGGTCATCCTGACCAGCAAGGAACTATCTGAAGATCTGAGATCCCTTGCTCGGGTTTTTCTGGGGTAGAGTATAATGCTAACATCTCCTCATCGAAGTCTCGATCCAATCTGAGATGGAAAGCGCCGGTCCAACAAGTGCCTGTTCTTGACTTAAAACAAGTTGTTTACTATATTAAATGAAACCTCATCCTGAGGACTGTTTGTGGTTACAGGATTAACCATGAACTTAAATAAATAATTCAGAATAGTCTGGAATGTAGTGGGTTACAAATTGGATTCATACAATAAATCATCCGCGAATATAGCGATTACAAGTATAGAAGCGGATGGTATTCCAG
>JBCBLB010000696.1:0-4992 GCA_038520555.1 Myxococcota bacterium
AGATGACCAGCCACAGCGGACCACCGGGGAGGCAGTAGTTGTAGCCAATGCCGACCAGACCGCTGGCGACGGACAGGACCCGAAGCAGCAGGACGTCCTTCAGCATAAATGATGCCGCGGTGAGTACAAACGACATGTGGCCGGCGCCGTCAAGCAGGGTCATCAGCAGCACTCCGAATGGTTAGAATGGGGTGAGAGTATCGGGTTTATCGAAGAATCTTTGGCGGGATTCGTCGTCGGGACACCTTCCATGTACGCTGCTGCAGGCCTGGGGGCAGATTAATCTGCCTTATTCATAGAGCGAACCTTTCTGATCGCGATGTGGGATGGTGATCGGTGAGGTGATTAAAATGCAACCGATCTGATATCGATAATGCATTGAAAACCAAGTCGATAACAGTATTTATTGGAAAATCTTATTGTGCATTCGTTGTGAAATCTGGTATCTCACAGTGACGTCACGTAGAGTACTCCACCGTCTCTTCTTTTGAAATGGTCGGTTCTTCCGTGATGTCGATACCCCTCGCAAACTGTTTGAGATTTCGTCATGTTCCGGAGGCGAAGATGAGAGTGACCCCCACGATGCTGATCGCGATCGGTCTTTTCGGCTGCGACAGTTCCAACGACGCCAGCGTTGATCCCACCGCGGACATCGATGGCGACGGTTACACCGGCTCGGTGGACTGTGACGACGCCGACGCCAGTACCCACCCGGGCGCGGTAGAGCTGTGCGATGGGATCGACAACAACTGCAACAGCATCGTCGACGACGATCCGGCCAACGGGGAGCTGTTCTTCATCGACTTTGACGGTGACGGTTTCGGTCACACGGACTTGACGTCGCGCTTCTGTGGTGGCCCGGCCAAGGGCTATGTGACGAACAGCTCTGACTGCGATGACCTGTCTGCAGATGCCTTTCCGGGCGGCACGGAAATCTGCGACGGCATAGATAACAACTGCGATGGTGCGATTGACAACAACGCGCCTGACACCAGCATGTTCTACTACGACGGTGACGGCGACGGCTTTGGTGATGACGCGGTGACCATCCGGGCGTGTGTGGCCCCTGAGAGCTACGCTGACGTTGCCGGTGACTGCACCGACACCGACGCGCTGGTTCACCCCCAGTCGGTCTGGTACCCGGACGCGGACAACGACGGCTTCGGTCTGGACGCCCAGCCCATCGTCGGCTGTCAGGGTCCCCGTCTGCACGTTCTGAACAACTTCGACTGTAACGACGTCGATCCGTTCATCAACCCCGACGCGGAAGAGATCTGCAACAACATCGACGACAACTGCGACGGTGAGCTTCCTCCGTCTGACGCCGATTTTGACGGGGACGGCCAGCCCCTGTGCGCTGGCGACTGCGCCGATGACGAGCCGACCACTTTCTCGGGCGCGGAAGAGATCTGTGACGACGGTCTGGACAACGACTGCAACAGCGTCGTTGACAACAACTGTCCCACGGACGTCAACGACGCAGACGTCATCTTCACGGGTGAGAAGAGCTACGACTACATGTTCTACGGCCTCGACGCGGACGGCGACGTCAACGGCGATGGATACAACGACGTGGTCACCGGTGCATACCTCGCAGACCCTGCGGGCGTCTCGAACGGCGGCAAGACCTATATCTTCTATGGGCCGTTCTCCAGCGGTGAGTCCTTCGCGGCGGCAGACGCCAGCGTCATCATCAACGGCACCTCGACCAGCTCGTACTCGGGCTATGAGGTTGCGATTGGCGGCGACATCAACGGCGACGGCTACGGCGACCTGATCTCTTCGGCATACTACACGCGTGATTTTGGCTACACCGGCGGCGGCGCGGCCTACGTGTTCTACGGCCCGCTCACCAACTCGGAGCTGAGCACCGACGACGCGGACGCAGCGATCTACGGGACCAACAGCTTCGCCTACACCGGCCAGTACTACCTGGACATGAAAGACCTCAACAACGACGGCCTCGACGAAGCGATCGTCGGTGTCTATCGTCACTCTGCGCGCACCTCGTCGGGTGGCATCATCGCCGCCTTCGAGGAGCCCTCTGGCGACGTCGCGATCACCAGCGCGGACATCAGCTTCAACGGCAACTCGTTTCTGGACTACGTCGGCTATGACGGCGTCGCAGAAGACTTCGACGGTGACGGGTTCACGGACTTCATGTGGTCCGCGCCCTACTACTTCTACAAAGACGAAGCCTTCGTGACCTACGGCCCGATCAGCTCTGGCGACGAGTTCCTGGCCAACAGCTCGGGCTACGACGTCAACTTCACCGGCAGCCGCTCTGGCGTCGGCGAGCAGCTCGGCGGCGGCGATGTGAACGGCGACGGCTACATCGACTACGTGGTCTCGGGCGGCTACTACACGGCGGAAGGCCTGACCTATGCCGGCGCGATCACCGTCCACTTCGGCCCGATCAGCGCGGGTAGCAGCATCGACATCACCGAAGAGTACGACTTCCGCGTGATGGAGACCGTCCGCTACAACTACCTCGGCCGGGCCTTCACCACAGAGCTTGAGGTCGAAGACATCAACGCTGACGGCATCGACGATCTGTTCTACACCTCGTCGTACAACGACACCATCTCCTCCCAGAACGGCGCAGGCTTCCTGGTCTATGGCCCGGTCACGGGCGAGATGGACACCGACACCTACGACAAGGGCTTCTTCAACCTCAGCGGCCGGTTCGCCTATACGGGCCGCTCCAACGCGGTCGGCGACCTGGACGATGACGGGATGCTCGATATCCTGATCGCGGACAACGGCTCAGCCTACGCCGGCGCGAGCTACGTCTTCTTCAACGAGAGCCTGTGATTGTTGTCCCCTTGATGGGGTGAAACCACAGCGGGCCGCCTGACGCGTTCAGGCGGCCTGTCTCTGTCTGGTCGGGCGATGGGGTTCAGGTCGAGGGTTCGCGGAGGCGTTTGAGGGCATCAGCGAACCGTCTGGCGGTGCCGTCGACGTCCTGGAGCTTATCGAGGCCGAACAGGCCGACGCGGAACGTGGCAAAGTCGTCGCGTTCACCGCAGCGGAGAGGGACACCGCCGGCGACCTGGACCCCTGCCTGGGCGAACCGGCGGCCATTCTTGATGGAGGGATCGTCGGTGTAGCTGACGACGACGCTGGGGGACTGGAAGCCGGCTTCGGCGACGCTCTCGAACCCTGCTGCGACGAGTTGGGCGCGAATCCGGGCGCCGAGGTCTCGCTGGGCAGCCGAGCAGCGGTTGAAGCCGAAGCGCTGGGTCTGCTGCATCGCGTCCCGGAGCCGGACCAGGGCGTCGGTCGGCATGGTGGCGTGGTAGGCGTGGCCGCCGGCCAGGTAGGCGTCCATGATCTGCATCCACCGCCCCAGGTCGTTGGCGAAGCTGGTCGAGGTGGTCTGCTCTACGGCGCGTCGGCCGGCTTCGCTGAGCATCACCAGCCCACAGGACGGCGGGGCGCTCCAGCTCTTCTGGGGGGCGCTGATGAGGACGTCGACCCCGACCTGGGCCATGTTCACGAACAGCCCCCCCGACGCGACGCCGTCGAGCACGAACAGCCCCCCGACCGCGTGGACCGCCGCTGCGACAGCGCGCAGGTAATCGTCGGGCAGCAGCATGCCCGCAGAGGTCTCGACATGCGGGGCGAAGACCACCGCTGGGCGGTGCGTTGCGATGGCGTCCACCACGGTATTGATCGGCGGTGGGGCGAACGGGGCCCGCGGGCCGTCGTGGGTTGGCCGGGCATGGAGCACCGTTGTATCCGCAGAGATGCCGCCGACCTCAAGGATCTGGGTCCAACGGAAGCTGAACCAGCCGTTGCGGATGATCAGACAGCGCCGGTTCGTCGCCAGCTGGCGGGCGACCGCTTCCATGGCGTAGGAGCCGCCGCCAGGGATGAGGGCGGTGGCGTGCGCATGGTAGACGGTGCGGAGCATCGCGTCGAGGTCACACATCACCTGTTGGAAGCGAGCGGACATGTGGTTGAGCGCCCGATCGGTGAACACCACAGAAAACTCGAGCAAGCCGTCCGGATCCACGTCCGGGAGCAGAGAAGGCATCGAATCACTCCAGAAGGGGGCGCCCTCAGCCGGAGACCCGGAGGGGCGCTGCTGGGCGGGTGGCTGCGGGAATGCCACCCTGCACAGTATAGCGGAGCATCTCTCGACGTTCGTCATAGTCGGAGAGCGCGCAGTGCTGGGTGCAGCGGTTGTCCCACACCGCGAGGCTGCCGGGCTGCCACTGGATGCGACAGGTGAAGGCCGGCCGCTTTGCGTGGGCGCAGAGGAATGACAGCAGCGGCTGGCTCTCTTCAACCGTCAGCCCTTCGATGACATACAAATATGAGCCGTTGACGAACAGGCAGGGCCGGCCGGTCTCCGGATGTTGGCGGACCAGCGGGTGGAGCGCCTGAAGGACCTGCGTCCCGGTCGACCCGCTGAGGTCAGGGGTGTAGTCCTTGTCTTCGAGCCGCTTCCGCTGCAGCGGACCGAGCGCCATGTGCGTCACCCGAAGATCGGCGATGATCGACTGCATCCGCGGAGACAACGCCGCATAGGCGGCCTCCAGATCGGCGAACAGCGTGTCTCCACCAACCGAGGGCAACTGGACCGCATAGAGGATCGTCGCCTGCGCCGGCGCTTCCAGATAGCTGACGTCCGTGTGCCACAGCCCCCCGAAGTTGCGGCCTGGCGCGCCAGCGTGCCGAACGATCTCCATCAGTTCGGGGTGCCTGGGGTGCGGCGCCACGAAACGGTCGATCAGGTTGGGCCCGAACCGGGCGCCAAACGCCGAGACTTCGGAGGCGGTGAGGTTCTGATCGCGGATCACCAACACCTTCCAATCCAGCCACAGTCGGCGGAGCGCCGCGAAGCCAGCATCATCCATCGACCGGACATCGATGCCCTTCACCTCAGCCCCGAACCGGGCAGACAGCGGCGCGATGCGAAACATGACCTTCACCTCAAGATAGGGCTCGCGCCGACGCTTCTCACGGTTCATCGACACTCTGGAG
>JBCBLB010000251.1:0-12439 GCA_038520555.1 Myxococcota bacterium
CCTGGACCCGGCCCTCCTGGAGGATGCGTTTGCGAGACGACGCCCGTTTTCGGCGAAGGATCTTCAGCGCATAGCGGCTCCCGAGCAGGGTGTGGCGCACCGACCAGACGGTCGACGTCCCGCCGACCCCGATCAGGCTCTCCACCCTGTACCGACCCGCCACCATCCCAGGAGAGACAATCATAAACGCTCCTTATCCACATGTATCGTGGTCGGCTTGATCGAGGACCGGCTGAAGACACCCAACGCAGGGTAGACTGCGTACCGAATGTCCGGAGAAGACGAACGTGGATTCAGATCGATATCTGGTTCAGCTTGGCGAAGTATTGGTGAATCTGCAAGAAGGCTACATTTCCTATCAAGACGTTCGAACTCCGCTAACACCGAAAGAGTTCGATCTTTTGCGTTATCTGGTCGCCCGATATCCGGACGTCGTTCCCAAGGCCGAAATCCTGACAGAGGTCTGGGGATATGCCGCCACGATCCAATCGCGCGCGGTCCATCATGCAGTGACCCGTCTTCGCCGCAAGCTGGGCCCCGCAGGAGAGAGACTGGTCACGATCTGGGGGCGCGGCCTGAAGCTGGAGCTGCCAGAGCGGTCCATCTTCGTGTTGCTCCACTCCAGCACCAACGCGCGCGGCGAGCTGGAGGGGGTGGTGTGGTGTTGCGATGAGTCGGCGATGGTCATCGGCCGTGCTGCGAGCTGGTCACAGCTGACCGAGCAGGCCCAGACCCCGATCCTCGCCGATCGCATCGCCCGCATTGAGTCCTATACCCCCAACCAGCCACCCGCGTTTTTATCGCTTCGCCACCTCTCTCGTCTCAGCCGGATGGCCCTTCTGGTGGTCCGCCAGCAGTTTGATCTGACGCTGATCCCGATGCCGAACGCGCGCCCTGCGGTCTGGTTCTCTGCGATCGGTGCAGAGAGAACGCTGACGCCGCTGCAGCAACCGAGCCGGGTCGGCCCAGCGCTGGAGGTGCTGCTCGGAGAACCCGACGCACCAGAGATGCAACTGTTCCTCTTCGCCGGCGATGACGCACATCAGCGCTCCCGGTCCATGGTCATGGAGCGACTCCCCCAGTCGCTACCCAACAATACGCTGATGACAAACCCGTCTTCCGGCGAGTAGGTGTCGCGCCCCGTCCCCGCCCGCGGCGCCAGCGCCATCCGTTGCAGCGCCATCCGTTGCAGGACCATCCGTTGTAGGGCCATCCGTTGCAGGACCACCGTCACATCCGATCAGGATGAGATGGGGCAGCATCAGAAAGAGTGGATGCTGAGGCCAGCCACGCTACCAGTAGTTGATGTGGCCAGCGAAGCGCTCCAGCAGGGCGTCTTTCGACGCGCGCGACAGATTGTCGATGTCCGCGCTGTTGAGGCAGAGCGTCTCCAGACCGGCGAGGGCGTCGGTGGCGGTGAGCAGCTCGACGATGGCCTCGTCAAGGTCGTGGCCGCCGAGGTCGAGGTAGCGGAGCTGTGACACCCATGGCGCCTGCAACAGCGGGGCGAGCTGCTGCGCCGACAGCGGCCGGTCATAGGCGCCAGCGAGCCACAGGCTGGTCAGTGATGGAAGCGGTGCTTGCGCGAGGGCGGCGATGGCAGCCGGGCGCAACGGGTTGCTGCTGAGGGTCAGCTCCTGGAGGCTCGTCGCCCAGGCCGCATCCGCCAACGGGCCGAGGTGTTCGATATCACAGCTATACAGGCTCAACTTGCGCAATGACGGCAGATTCGCCTGCGCCAGGCGCGCGAACCCTGCGTCGCAGAGGTGGTTGAAGTTCAGGTTGAGCTCCTCCAGGCCACAGCCCCCCCAGCGGTCTGGCAGATCGCCGACCACCATCTTGGTAGAGGTGAGCTTCAGCACACGCAGTTGCGGCGCGGTAGCGGTCAGCAGCGCCGCCGCGCCCGGGGCGAACGCCGCGCCGGCGGACAGCTCCAGCGTCCGCAGCGACGGCAGGCGCCCCTGCCCGAGCGCCTCTGCCAGCGCCACGCCACAGCCGGGGTGCAGATCGCGCTGGTCGATCTCAAGCGCCTCGAGTTGCCGCAGATCTGCCTGCCGCAGCAGCTTCTGAAGCCCGCTCTTCGACAGTCGGCTGTTGTAGAAGTACAGCCGCCGCAGGTTGGCGAGCCGGCCTGGCTGAACCAGCTTCGACAGCGGCGCCTTTGCCGTGAAGTAGGTGAACCCACGGAGGAGAGTGGCGCGAGGGTCCTCACTGTTGAGGTGGCGGCCCCACCACTGCCCCTCCAGCCCGGGCGGGTCGTCGTTCAGCGAGCCCGACGGCCAGGAGCTGCCCACCCGCCCTTCACGGTGTGCCTGGGCGATGCCCTCCCGAACACGGTCGATCCCCTCGTCAAGGGCAGGGCCGGGCGGCAGCGACGCCAACCACTCCCGGGCCTGCGCCCACCACTCCCAGGCCGGCGCCGGCGCCGGAAGCAGCGCCCGCGGCGGCGGGACGGGCGCAGGCGCCGCGGGGGGAGCCACGATCTGTACCTGGCGCCTGCGGGCTTTGAGCCCGGCCAGCGCTGCTTGCGTCTCCGTGCACTGGATCGTCTTGAGACGCCGGCAGTTCTTGATCTCTGCGCTCTTCAAACCACGGCAGGCTGACAGGTCCAACGCCCGGAGCCGCGGCAGATCGGTGAGCGTCAGCTTCGTGAGCGAGGGCGGGACCGACAGCAACGCCAACTCCGGCAGGTCGCCCAGCTCCAGCTCCTCAACCGCGTGCTCGCGCAGGTCCAGCTGCGTCACACCGACGTAACGCAGCCGCAGCTTCTCCAGGGTGCGGAAACCGCTGAGGTCCACCTCAGCGATGTGCTTCGCGCACAGGTCGAGCGCACGAAGCGGCGCCTCGAGAGGCAGGTCGCACGCGACAAGATGCTCGCAGTAGGCGATGTGCAGGTCCTCCAGCGCCGTGTTCTGCGACAGCCGCAGGCGGGCGAGGCGGCCGTTGTTGCATCGCAGCTTCCGAAGCCGCGGGCAGGGCGAAGCGTCCAGCTCCTCCATCGGGGTGCGGGCGGTGATCAGCTCCTCCAGGGCGGGCAGGCCGCTGAGGTCGAGCGCGCGGATACCGCCGAAGACCAGGTCGAGCTTCCGAAGCCGCGGCAGCTGCGGCGCAAGCGACGTGATCAGCGATCCGCTGTACAGCACCCCGTACCGGTTCCACTGCCCGCCGATGGGCAGGGAGAGCAGATGGCCCTCTTCGTCGATCTCGGCGCCACGCTGGATAACCTCCAGCAGCACGCTCCGTGGCCGGCGGCCCAGCCCAGCGGCCAGCTCCTCAATGAACCGCGCCGCGCTCGGCGCCAGATCAGCGATCCTCATCCTGCTTCCTTACGAAAAGAAACTTTGAGCCATCTTTTCCGACGCTCGTCCTCGCTCCATAACCTCCTCAGAAAAATCATTCAGCCATCGATCCTCCGCCTTTCGCCATGGTCGTGCGTCGCGGCTCAATGGTCACCCTGGTGATGCTCAGCTGATGCAGATATCCCAGGATGATGCTGGCTTGGATTGTCATGACTTCAATCGATACCCACACAAAGCCTCCCACACAAAGCCACCCACTGCAGCGCTGCACCCAACCACAACATCTGCTCACCGGTTCATGATTGTGCATCTCGAAGGTCTTAAACAGCGATAAGTTTTCCTACTTAATTGCTGCACAATTATACCGAGAACCCTCACAGGGTGCGCAGATGGCAGCGCTCTATCGGCGAACAGCCTCCCCACCGATGCCCTGATCGGGTGGATGGTTCGTCCCCGATTCATCCGCTGGGTCTTTCACCGCCAGGTCTCTATCGGCAGCTCCAGACAATCGCTCAACCAGACGATCGCTCAACCAGACGATCGGTGGTCTCGTACATGTGGGGTTCGTGATGGGTGTGGTGTCTGAGGGCCAGCGATACCCAGACCTCTGGAACATGGGCAATGTTCGTTGCCCACTGCGTCCACATTGGCTCCGCGCCGATCTTCTCACGCCAGGATCTGATGATGACCCGACCGACCCTTCCTCTCGCTGTCTTGTTGAGCCTCGGGCTCGCGCTGACCGCATGCTTAGAATCCTCGGATGACGACACCAGCGTCGATGAGGCCGACACCGACACCGACACCGATGCCGACACCGACACCGACACCGATGCGGATGCCGACACCGACACCGATGCGGATGCCGATCTCATCTGCGACGACGCGGATCTCACCCACGTCTACCGTCGAGATGGCTCCCAGGAGGAGCGCTGCTACGCCCCGCAGCAGTGTGTCGTGGGTTCTGACGGCGAGGCCATGTGCGGCTGTGTGCAAACCGGCGTGACCTGCTACTTCGAGACCGACGGCCGCCTCCGCGACCTCCACGAGCCCAGCTGGGTCGCGAAGGAGTATGAGTGCGCGTCGGACAACGCGGACCCGACGGACCCCGCCAACCGGGTCGACGACTGTGACGCGGGTCTCATGTGCTTCGAGGACGAGGACTTTAACGACGGCATCGCGACCTGTGCGTCGTCCATCGCTCCCGATGCACAAGGCCACCCCTTCGCCGAGTTCGGGTGCACCACCTTCAATGAGGGCTTTTTGGTTCCGACCAGGCTCGGCGTGGACTGTCGCTGCCGCACCTTCTCCCAGGGCGCTGTGCCCCAGGGAGACAGCACCGATAAGTACGCCTGGCCTGGCGGCGACTGGCCCCAGGGGCCGCTGCTCGCGTGTCAGTCGGAGTACTGGCAGCGCAGCCAGCCGTGGAAGGTGCCCGCCGGCACCGGCCCCAGGTTCGACGGCTGGAAGGAGAACGGGACCGACCGGTGGCTCTCCATCGGCCTGGACGCCGGCACTCGGCAGCTGTATGCGGCCGTCCGGCATCGGAGCGCGTATTTCTCCAAGCCCACCACGGCGATCGTCCGGTGGGACATCGATAATAACGATCGTGAGGTGATCACAGGCGCGTACTACGACGTCCGGCTCGGTCGAAGCGAGGCGGGCTCCGGCTACGCGACCCCTGTAGACTGCACCGGGAGCACCTCCTGCGCGAACCCCCTCTGGGGAGTGGGCAGCGGCGTCCTCTCTGATGACGGCTGGATCTACACGTTGGCCAGCCAAACGGGCGAGGGCGCCTCCTCTGACGTCGAGATCGTGCGCACGCGCATCTCGGACGGGCTGCGAGAGCTCTTCTGGCAGTCGGACGGCACAGACACCGAGGCACCCGCCGCCTACGGCCAGTGCCGACGGAGCACCCCCCAGGGCGGCACAGGCAAGTTCCTCTCGGTGCCCTGGGTGCTCTCCTCGCTGACACGCGGCCCCGACGGCACGCTCTATATGGCCTTCTTCGACACGTCGCGCAGTGGCAAGGGCTTGGCGGCGCTCAGCGCGGACGGTCGGAGCTGCACGGTCCTCAGCCGCTACGGCGCACGCGACGGCGATCCGGACATCGGTCGTGGCTTCGAGCCCCAGTTCCAGTTCAGCGGGCTGCTATACCATGACGGCGCCCTGTACGCGGTCGAGACCACTGAAGAACTCTATGAGATCGATCCAGCCACAGGCGATCGCGCCAAGGTGTCCTTTGACACCGCATCGTCGGTCACCCTGGGCAACCAGAGCATGTTCTGGGATGACACGCGAGAGGTGTTCTGGCTCGCTGGCGACGACCAGATCTCCACGGCGGGCGCCATCGTCGACCCGGCGACCGGGCGCCGCGAGCCGCTGTGGAACGATCAGGGCTACCGCCTGTTTGGCGACGAGGCGGTGCTCAAGTCAGGGTATGTGACCGAGCTGGGCATCGCGCGAGGCATGACCTCACCGAGCACCATGCTCTCCAACGCAAACAACTACCTCGGGGGCACGCTGGCCCTGGACCCTGACGACCCCGACATCTTCTGGGCCGTCATCACCGGCGGCCGGCTGATGAAGTTCGATCTGACCACGTTCAACAACTACACCTACTCATACTGATAGGGGGTTGTCATCGGTGTTGGTCGGTGTCGGCCCCGGCGATCTCCGATGGATGTCCCCTCACGCCTCATCGATGAGTTCGTCGTCTGCATGGAGCACCAGCTCCAGCAGACCGAGGCCGTCCGCGCGCAGCAGGTCCGTGCGGATGCCGTGATCCCGCAGCTTGGCGCGCAGGCGCACGAGCTGCATGTCCCATCGACGCCGAAGGGTGTCCGGATTCAGCGCCGGCCAGATGCTGCGCGCGAGCGACTCCCAGCCCACCGGCCCCCCCGACTGGGCCACATCGGTTATCACACGGGCGATGATGCCGTTGAGCACCAGCGTGGGCGCCCCCTCTCGCTGCACATGCACCGAGTCAAACCGCACCCGCACGCACAGCGGCGCGTCGAAGTTCTCCGAGCGCACGGTCGGCGACGCAGGGGCGACCGCCTCGGTCACGGCGTGAACATCGAACGGGCCCAGCGACAACACATCGCCCGCGGTCAGAGGCGTACCGTCCGCGAGCACCCACTGCCCATCGAGCGGCCAGACCACCGCGAGCGCCTGCGGGCGAGCCCCATACTCCAGGCGAGGCGGCTGATCGAACACCGAGGTCGGCCCGAGCAGCACCTGCCGACCAAAGGGTCCCTCAAGGGCCATGAC
The DNA here is from genome assembly GCA_038520555.1 of Myxococcota bacterium. Lineage (GTDB taxonomy): Bacteria > Myxococcota_A > UBA796 > UBA796 > UBA796 > JBCBLB01. The sequence goes on from JBCBLB010000251.1 coordinate 6,570, forward strand.
ATGCTCGGGAAGCTGCACCGACAGCACACGCACCACAAGATCGGGGGCGAGCGTCACCTCAAGCCCCGGCGTGAGGATCGCTTCCGCCAGCGTTCGACCGGCCACCACGAAGCGACCCCGAAGGGAGAGAAGCTTCAGGTCGCGGCCGCGGAGGCTGATCAGGGCGTGGGCTTCGGAGATCCTGGGATCCGCGATGTGAACCGTCGCGTGAGAGAGCCGCCCGATGATGGCCCCATGCCCCGCAGTGACGATGCGACCATCGGGAAGCGCAAGCCGCGTATGCACACGCACGTTGTGGGAGCTCATGCCACCCCCCGATCCCCCACCGATCCCATCAGGCGATCCGTGAGACGACGACGGCGGCACACGCGCGACACCTGAAGCAGGCGACACAAGGTGCAACACCGCTTTGGGATCAAACGCTCAGGGTCAGAGTCCATCATGACCCATGCTGTATCGCACACCGATACGGAGACCACTCCGAAGCTGCACGTGGAGCACAGGAATCATGAATCCTTTTTCCTGGCTTCAGGGGAGCGGATGATGCTCAGAACCATCCGCCGCCACGAGAGAACACCACAGAGGTCGAGCCCTGCGCGGTCGGGACCTCTGTGACCATGGAGCCTGGCTCCAAAAAGACGAGGAACTGGCGGCTTCCGTCCTCCAACTCCCACACAAGTCTTGGGGATTCGTCTGTCAGGACCTCATACGTCTGAGTCTTCCCGTTCATGGTGACCGTCTCTGCGGTGACGACGATCCGGGCGGACTTCACCGCAGCCTCTGCCTCTGGCGAACACTGCTGCATACATCTGGAGAACGTCCACTTCCCCAGGGCCTGCTCAGAGGGCGGCGCATCGCTGGCGATGTCGGCGGTCTCCGAGCTGGAGCCGGAGCCTGAACAGAGCAGCACCCCGCCCAGACCCATACACCCCAACATCCACACCCAGATGGGCAGAAAAAAGAACGTATGCCGTGTCTTGGGCTGGTCTTCATCCTGCATCCCGAACACCACCAGCGTCGGCAAGATGTTGAACACACCCGCCAGGAGCAGGCTCCACCCCATGAACGTCGCGTTGCCGATCGTGGTGTCTTCAATAAAGAATGACACGATCCCAGCCGCCAGGATGAAAAGCAGCGGGACAACGATTCCCGCCCCTCTCCAGATGATGACCATACCCCACCTCCGAATTTACGCTTGAGACGGTTTATCTGACACGACAAACCGCCTGTGGTGCGCAGCGAGTAACGGAGCCCTCATCTCCTGTGGAGATGTTGTGGGTTTCTATGTGAATTCGATGATGAGCGTCTCTGTGCCGTGCGTGGGTCGCGGATCTGTCCAACCTTCGCCGCCGTCGATGAACCAACGCAGGAGCCGTTTTGTCCCCAGAGGGCGGTTCACTGGCAGTCCCACGTATATCGGTGGTGGGCTGAGCTGTCGTCGCGTTCACCGTCTGCGTCGATGTCGTAGGCGTAGTCGATGGCGCTGTCGCGGCCCCACTCGTCATAGGTGTGGCTCACCTCGAACCCATAATACAGGTCGTCAGTTCCGGACACATAGGCCGTCCCGTCCTGCTGAACCAGACGCCCGTCGCGATAGGTAAAGAGGGTCTCGTAAACGTACTGGCCGTCATCGATCGTCTCACGCAGCGTTCGGCCCTCCCCGTCGGTGACCTCAACGCTGATCCGATCGTCAACGCCGTCCCCGTCGGTGTCCCAGTCCAAGTAGATGGTGAGGCCATCCTCGGAGTAGCCATAGGTCAGCGTCTGGAGCTGCGCACCGTCTGCATCGACCACCTCAAGCATAGAGAGCCTCCCCTCCTCATCGTAGGTGTAGCGTGCGACGCTGTCGACGACACCGTCGCCATCGGTGTCTGTCTCCGCCCGAGCGTATTGGCCCGCTTCGTTGAGGAAGTAGACCGTGATCTGATCGGGGGTCCCGTCAGCGTCGATGTCTCGCTCGTACCGAAGGCGCTGACCGTCTTCATTGATGGTGAGGGTGGTGACATCGTCCACGGCACCGTCTGCGTTGAGATCGGCGCCGACGTACACCCTGACGCCGAATTCGTAGCCATATTGGTAGAGGGACTCGAACTTGGTGTCGCCGTTCTCATCTTGATAGAATTCGCCGACCAGCCCCTCCGCGTTGTAGATGGAGCGGCTGGTGCGGGTGATGTTGTCTGGGCTGTTGACACCGACCTGCACGTCCACGGTGCAGTTGGCATAGACATTGTCCCCCTTCGGCTCCGGGGAGGCGGGCTCATCGGTCTCCGTCTCTTCGTCTGAAGCATCGCCGGTGTCTCCGCCGGTGTCCCCGCCGGTGTCCCCGTCAACAACCACGTCATCGTCGCCATCGAGCGAAGTGCTGTCCTCAGGGGTGCATCCGAGCACCAGGTACATGGGGAAGAACATGAAAGCGCGCATCGAAACCTCTGGTAAAGGGACTCTCCACATCAGTGTTGGCGTGTGGCCGATTTATTCACCCCCCTCCCCAGGATGCGCTCACTCACATCGGGCTGATGCCCGCGTCTGGTGGATATCCGCCGTCCCTGAAAAGATTCGGTGCACCCGGTGTAGAGGAGATGTGGACGGTTGTCACGATCTGGATCAAGTCGCGGCCGGGCGCATCTCCTAAGTGGGTTTCACCGTTCAACCTTCATATCGGAGAAACTACCAATGTCGACTGTGTCCTTTTCAGGGCGGATGTGGCTGCTCTTCGGGTTCGTGCTGTCTGCGTGCAACAGCGACCTGGATCCGGGCTACACCGAGTGCGGCCAGATCACCTGCAACCCCGGACAATACTGCGATAACGGCCTGTTCTGTGAAAACGGCTGTGTCAGCGATGATAACTGTCAACCCGAAGACGAATGCATCATCAATGATTCGTTCTTCAACGAGGGCGAGTGTTTTCCCCGCGGAGGCGGTTCAGACACGTCCGACACCGACGATCCGGGTGACACCGACGATCCGGGTGACACTGACGATCCGGGCGATCCGTTGGCCGACTGCCAGTCGGCCTGCGATCACTTCCAGACCTGCGGTCTGAGCGCTGCAGAGACGGCCGAGTGCCGAACGGACTGCACCAGCCTCACCCAGAACCAGCAGCAGGCGGTGGGCAACTGTGACGGCTTGAGTTGTGGCGAGACGTTGAGCTGCCTGGGCGTGGACTGCTTCTCGGATGCCGACTGTGGGGGAGGAACCTGCCTGGATTACATCTGCCTGTGACCTTTGGGCGGGGATGGGACGAAGGCCGGTGGGGGAAGCGTTATGTGGCCGTCTCCCCTCCCGGCCTGGCGGCTCATGTCCGATCGTTCGCTGCTCCAACTCCATGACGCCATCGTCAATCTGAAGACCGGCGTGGTCCTTCGCGGGGATGCGCAGGTGTCGCTGACGGGACGGGAGCTGGCGTTGCTTCAGCACCTCGTCGCGCACGCCGGCCGCACGGTCTCACGGAATGAGCTGCTGGAGACGGTCTTCGGTTTTCATCCCCACAGCCGGACGCGGGTGGTCGCCACCACCCTGCGCCGCCTGCGGAGCAAGCTTGGCGAAGACCCCGCCCAGCCCACGCACCTGGTCACGGTGTATGGAGAGGGGATCCGGTTCGAGGGGGTTCATCCGGCCCCCCCTTCGGCCAATACGACGATGTTGTTCGGCCGCGAAGCCGAGCTGGCGCACCTGATGAGCAGCCCCGCCCAGGTGATCGCGCTGACAGGCTGCGGCGGGGTCGGAAAGAGCGCGCTCGCCCGTGGCCTGCTTTCGATGCGGCGGGGGTGGTTCGTTGACCTCTCCAGCGTCGACAGCATCGACGACATTCCCGAAGCGATCAACGCGACGCTGGGGATGTTTGCCCAGCCGCTCACGGGGCTGGGCAAACAGCTCGCGGGGCTGGGCAGCGGCTGGATCGTCTTGGACAACCTCGACACGCTGTACGACACGGTCGGCGACTGGATCGCGCCCTGGTTGGCCGCAGCGCCCAAGATCCGCTGGCTGCTCACCGGGCGCCGCCGCTTTCGGCTCCCCTTTGCCCACGATGCACAGCGTATCGGGCCGCTCTCTTCCGCCGCGGCGCTTGATCTGCTCCAGCACCGGCTGCAGAAGCTTGATCTCGACGGCTCCGATCCAGATACGCTCCGCGAGGTCATCGCGTTGACCGGTGCGATCCCGCTCGCCATCGAGCTGACGGCAGCGCGGGCGCGCCTGGTCGGGGTCCATCGACTCGCCGAACACCTCGCTGCGGTCGGGCTGCGTGAGCTGGGCTCACGCACGGAAGGACGCCACACCAGCGTCCTCGCCGCCGTACAGGGCTCGCTGGATCTGCTCAGCGACGCCGAGCGGGAAGGCCTCGAGTGGTTGGCCTGTTTTCCCGTAGACTTCCCCATCGATGCCGCGCTCTCCATCCTGGGCGAAGGCGGGCTGTTGACCCTGGAGAGCCTCCAGGACGCGAACCTGCTCAGCCGATCGCAACGAATCGGAAGGCTTCGGTTGTATGTCACCGTCCGAGAAGCCGTCCAGGCGCAGGGGCCCTCGCCAGCAGCGTGGCGCGCATATATCGGCTGGGCAGCCCGGTTCGCCGGAGCGCGGCACACGAAGCTGCGCAGCCCGGAGATCGGAGAAGCGCTCGCAGAGCTGGAGGAGGAATGGCCCGCGCTCCTCATGGCGCTCTCCAAGGCGGAGCACGATCCCGAGGCCGGCTTGCGGTTGGCGGAGGCCCTCAGCGAGGCGCTCCGGTGGTCCAGCCGCGGGCTGCCCCCTGAAGCGACCCTCGCCGCGTTTCGTGCGATCCCGCTGGCTGGAGAGGCCGACCAGCGGAGGCGGATCGTGCTCGCGACCATCGCGGCAGCCGCACACCGCCCCGCAGAGGGGCTGACGCAGTTGGGAACGGTCGCGGACCTCCCCCCGTCTCTGCAGCTGGAGGCCGCGGAGCTGCGGCTTCGGTTGCTTTGGGCGGTGGGGCAGAAAGAGACCCTTCTCCAGGAAGCCCCGCGCGCGATCGCTGACGCACAGGACCGCAACGCGACGCTGATGGAAGGCCGACTCACCTATCACTTTGCGATCGCCTCGGATCCATCCCGGCGTGGCGCCCTGCTGCTGCGCGCCCGGACGCTGCTGGAAGCCGCGGACGACCATGGCGCGACCATCAACGCGCTGGCCTCCTGGGGGCGGGTGGTGATGAAAGACGACCGCCGTCCTCGGGCGGCCGCCCGGGTCCTGCGCCAGGCCGTGGAGATGTTCGCGGAGTGGCCCCCCACACGCAATCAGCTCCAGATACGCCTGCTCTACGCGGACGCGTTGCTGACCAGCCGAGAACACCAGGCCACGATCACGCTGTGTAAAGCGGTTCAGCAGGACGCAGTGCGGTGGGGAATCCCCTCTCGTGCTGTAAACGCCGAAGTGATTCGAGGGGCCGCGTTGCTGGATGGGGGACACCCCGGGCCCGCGTGTGAGGTGCTGGAGGCCTGCCTGCCGGCTGCGCTACAGGGCGGGTGGTTTCTTGCCCTCGCAGCAAGCTGGCGCCTGGGGTTGAGCTGCATCACCGCGAAGGAGATGGACCGCGCCGTCGAGGTCCTCGCACATATTTTGCGCATCACCCGGCCGCTCTCCAAGATCGCTCAGCGCGCTGGGCTCGCGCTGCTCTCGGCGCTCGCCGCAGCCGGCGGGGCGGTGGAGCTCTCTCAGGCTGCGATCGAACGTGCGGATGACTTTGACGCAGATCACGGAAGCATGGGCGTGTCTCTCTTGCACCTGCCGCTGGAGCGGGCCTGTCTTCGAAGAACCACCGACGCCGAACAGGCCGCTCGCCTCCGAGAACGCATTCGCGCCCGCCTGGATCGGGCGAACGACCCCAACAACCAACCCGAGGGCTCGTATCTGGA
>JBCBLB010000418.1:0-8889 GCA_038520555.1 Myxococcota bacterium
CCTGGCTTCTTCATAATACGGGCCAGAATGATGAGGCGCTGAAACACATCAGACATGCATTGGCTGAGCAGAGAGAGCTTAGCAGTCCTGTTGCCTTCACAGCAGCATGTTGTCTTCTTGTCTCCCAGGACTTTGCTGCTGCCGTCTCTTACGCGCGTGATTTTTTAGGCGATGGCTCTTTTACTGCGTCTAAGTGGGATGCTGTTCTTCACTTTTTCCAGCTCTGCGCCAACCGTGGCGACGCTCCTGACGCCGTTCGACTGATCGACGAACTCCAAGGTGAGCGATGGTTGCCGGTTCGTGTGGCTTTGCTCGCTGCAGATAAACAGAACCCTGACATTCTGTTGTCTGTTGCACCGGAGTTCTGTGAGGCTGCGCGTCCGCTCTATGAACGATTCATCACACCGTGGAAGCCGTTAAACGTTGACCTTTGATCGACGTCGTCAGTATGTTGTCTTCGACAACTTGCTTGGAACGCGGGAGTTTACGTTCGTTCCAAGATCTGCTTGATCTTGTCGTGGTCGTTCTCGGCCTGTTTCCGGATGGGGCGACCGGCCATGCGCTCCCCGATTTTACCAAGCAACCCGCCGAGTTCGATGCGGGTCTCCACGGTGACGCGTGTGGTGGCCGCATCGACGGCCGCGAAGCGGGTGTCGATGGTGAAGCTTGCGGGTCCGGCCTTGACCGACTCGACGACGCGCTGGTGCTCTTCGAACCGGGTCAGCTCTCCGCGGGTCTCGGTCTGCCGGCCGAGGGCCTTTCGGGTGACGACGTAGACGGTGCCGACGCCGATTGGATCGGCGGTCTCGCGTCGGTAGCCGATGACGCCGCTCTGCCACCGGGGGATGTTGTCGGGGTTCGCCCAGAAGGCGAACACGTCGGCGAGCGGGCGGCGGACGGTCAGCGCGCTGGTGAATTCGATCATGCTCCGGTCTCCTGGGGGTCGGGTTCATCGAGGTCCATGTTGACGGCCTCTGCGGCGTCCATCTGGAGCGGGCCGGGGGTGGCCGACAGCAGGATCCGATCGCGGCCCTCATGGTCGCGCAGGATCATCATCTTGTCGACGTCTTTGAGGGCATCACGGAGCAGGTTGTCGGCGGTCTTTGGCTTGATGTGGGCCAGCTGGGTGATGTTGTCGAGGGCGCGCTGGAAGCCGCGCGCGGCCGGCGTCATCCGGGGCTCCTGCGGCTGCTGTGGGGCGCGCTCCGGCAGCGCTGCTCCCTCCAAAAAGAGCTTCCGAACGGCGATGATGTCTTGCGCGAGGACCTCATCAGGGGCGGCGTTGGCCCAGTCGTAGAACGCGCGGACCCGCGGCGCGCGGACATCTCGCCCCAGCGGCTTTCCGGAGGTTCGGATCGAGAGGATCCGATCTTTGAGCCCGCGCATGGCCTTCCAGTGGTTGTAGTAGTCGGCCTTCAGCTTGAACTGGAAGCCGTCGCGATCTTCCAGGACGAAGCCCTCGACGTACTCGCCGCTGAAGCGGTAGTCGGGGGCCCGGGCCTGGGTGAGCCACCCCCAGAGGTTGTCCCACCGTTCGAAGGTCATCGCCCGGCCCTTGACCTCAAGGTGGAAGAACTTCCCGATGGCCTGGAGTTTCTTGTAGGAGACCCGCTGGAAGTCGGCGTGGCGCCGGATCACGTCGAGCAGGACGAGCCGGGGCTGGTCATACGCGATGATGTGCGGATCGTTGTCGGGGTCGATGACTTCAAAGGCCATGGTGGCCTGGGTGTCGCGCAGATATCGACGGAGCAGCTCTTTCTTGCCTGGCGGGACGAAGCCATCGAAGATCTGCTGGAACCACCCGGCGAAGTCGGAGTCGACGCTGGTCTTGGAGCAGAACATCAGGTCCTGCTGATGCTGGTCGTAGCCGAGGATCCCCAGAAAGCCGTTGTCCTTCCGATACACGGTGACGGGAAAGGACAGGTTGACCTTGAGGTTTTCGGGCCGGGTCTCCGGGCGCTCGCCGAGGTTGAAGAACTTGTCATAGGACCGCGCCGCGATCTCGCCGGACTGGTTGTTGATGAACAGCCCCCGAGCGGTGGTGTTCAGGGCGTCCCACTCGCGCTTGTAGAAGGCGTCTCGGGTGAAGTTGAGCGATGAGATCCAGGGGCGGCTGTCCAGCGGCTTCTCGCGGATGAGGGCGTGGCTCCGCATGGCGGCGAGCTCTGCGGCGGGCATCTGGGGGACGTCGGGCATCTCGGAGAGCCACGGCGGCATCAGGCGCGTCTCATCGTCGCGGAGGGCGCCCATCTGCTGGCGTTCCTTCAAGGAGTAGAACCGGTTGTTGTCGTACAGCAGCGGCGTGAGGCCCTTCTTGTCGTGCATGAGGATCCGCAGCTGTCCGCCGTGTTCGACCTGTCCTTCGAGGTTGTAGGAGCGGGGTGCGGCCTGGGTGGCGAGGTTGTCGGGGTTTCGGTGGCCGTGGATCTGGATCCACCCATCGGGCGCGTTTCGAGAGAACCGGTCATCGACCGGATCGTTGTAGTACCCGGTGCCGACGGCATACTGCCGCAGTGAGATGCGCTCGGGGTGTTCGGGCAGGTTGGCGAGGCCGGCGTGGTTGACCATGACCTTCAGCCCGCCGCGGGTGTAGACGGTAAACTCGACGAGTCGGTCGCAGAGGGTGTCCACCTGAGCGCGGGTGATGCCGGCACCGGTCAGCTCAGGGAGGGTCCGTCGGTTGAACTCGTCGCTGGGGACGTCCTCCCCGCGCGCCCAGAGGTCGAGATAATTCTCATGGTTGCCCCAGTGGATCCGGACGTTGGGCTTCTCAGAGAGGCGGAGCATGGTGCGGACGACCCTGGCGTTTTCCTGTCCGCGGTCGCACAGATCGCCAACGAACAGATACAGGACGTCATCATCGAAGGGGTGATTGTTGAAGAAGGCCTTGAGGGGCAGATGACAGCCCTGGAGGTCGCCGATGACGCAGACGGCCCGGTAGGCGTCGCCGTCGAGGACGGGCTCTTTGACCCACTGCTGGATCTGTTCGCGGTGGCGTCCATCTTCGGCCCACAGGACGCGGTGCACGTCTTCGGGGACCTGTCCGCGCTGGCAGGCGTCGTAGGTGCGTCGCAGGACCGCCTCGGGCACGACTTCATAGTCAGGCCGCGACTGGTTCCGCTGCCGGGCCAGCGCGAAGGGGATGGAGGAGAAGTCCATGACGCCGATGGTGTAGCGGTATTGGCTGGCGAGTTCCCGGTACATCTTGAAGTCGCCACGGGCGCGGTGGGTGGCATCGACGGCGACGAGCTCGCCGCGGCTCATTCGTTCCGCGAGGACGGCGCGGATCATGCCCCAGACGCGCCGATCGTATTCCTGGGGTGTGGTGATCTGGCCGTAGGGGTCCATGACGGGGGAGGCGAAGGTCCGTCGGATGGCGTCGGGGCTGAGGACGTGTCCTGAGAGACCCAGTTCACGGAGGAGGGTGGATTTTCCAGCGCCCTGGGGGCCGCGGGTGATGAGGAGCTTACGCATACGGCTCCTCTTATTGTGTGCCGACCGCCTGCGTCATCGTTCGGGGGGCAGGCTCCGGGCGCAGAACTGTCGGAGGGCCTGCTGGACGACGGGATCGATGTCGGGCGTCCACGGCGGAAAGCCAGACCGCTCCGCGTCTTCGACGGAGAGGGGCAGCCGATGGCAGGCGGCCAGCAGCGTCTCCTCGATCCGGCCGACGTCGCGGTTGAGGTACCGCATCCGGGTGAGAAACACGGTCCGGCACAGCTCATCGGGCACGGAGCCGCAGATGGCTGGCGAGAAGGGCGCATCGATGTCCCGTGCGGCGAGCTGATCGACGAAAATCTGCCAGACCTTCCGCCCGGCGACGCGTTGGTTTCCCTCGAAGAGGGCGAGCGCGCGTTGATAGAGGTCCTGATACGCCTGGCTCTCCTGACCGCGGGGGGTGACCTGAAGAAGCGCGGCGCCCTCTCGCTGGAGGGCGTGTCCCAGGCATCGCTCGGCATAGATTCCGGCGTCTGCACAGATCGCCTGGGCGTCTTCGCCGGTGGCGTTCAGGGCATCGCTGATGAGGAAGAAGCACTCTCCGCGCCAGGGGTCGTCGGCGTCGAGCTTCCGGCACAGCGGGTCGGCGCGTCGGCGGTCGGCGTCGGCGTCGGCGATGGTGGCGGCGCTCATGGCGACGCACTCGCCGTGCAGGGCGGGGTCGCGGATGGCATCGCAGAGCGCCGGCTGGTCCGGGCGCCGCGTCGCCTCGACGTAGGCCTGCGCGGACGGCTCCGTCGTACAGCTGCAGAGCAGCGAAAGGATCAGGGCCAGCACCCTGTTGTTGTATCAGGCCGAGCGGGCGAGGGGCGCCTGAGACGCGACGTGCTCCTGCAGCCGGATGGCGGCGTCCTCCAGGGCGACCATATCGTCGACGTCGATGCGCTCGGCCCGCGCCTCCAGGGCGGCGGACAGGCGGCTGAGCTGCACCGCGCCGACCTGGAGCGCCCCGCCGCACAGGTGGTGAAGCGCGCCCTTCAGGCCGGCGACGTCGCAGTGCTCGTGGGCATCACGGATCGTGGCGACGCTGGGGGGCAGGGCGTCGAGGAATGCGGTGAGGGCACGATCTGCGATCTCCGCCTTGTTCAGGCAGGCGGCCATCAGGCGATCGACATCCAGCGGCGCCGGGGACCGCTTCGGCCGCGCAGCGTCGAGGTGCTGGGCGAGCTTGTCGCGGTCGATGGGCTTGCTGAGGTAGTCGGTCATCCCGGCGTCCAGGCAGGCTTCCCGATCGCCGTCGAGCACGTTGGCCGTCAGGGCCACGATCGGGACGGTCTCCTGGCCGATCTGCGCTTCGAAAATCCGGATCTGCCGAGACGCCTCCAGGCCGTCCATCTCCGGCATCTGGCAGTCCATCAACACGATGTCGAACGTCCGGGACTTGAAGGCATCGACGGCGGCGCGGCCGTTGGGCACCACCAGGAAGTCGGCGTTCATCACCCGGAGGATCTCGGAGATGACCATCTGGTTGATCGCGTTGTCTTCGGCGACCAGGACGCGGACCTCGGCAGCCGCTTCGGGCAGCGCGTCGGCGGTCGGGGGGGCGATGATCTCTTCCGGGTCGGGATCGGCGCGCTGCAGCCGCGCGGTGAACGAGAACGTGGTCCCCTCGCCCGGCGTCGAGGTCAGCCAGATCCGGCCGCGCATCCGCTCGACGAGCTGCTTGCTGATGACCAGGCCCAGCCCCGCCCCGCCGTTCACGAGGGGGGCCCGCTGTGAGAAGGGGTGGAACATTCGCTCCTGGTCCGCTGCAGAGATCCCGGGGCCGGTGTCATGGACCGAGAACCGCAGCAGCTGGTCCCGCGTCTGGTGTTCCGAGACCGACACCCGGATCCGCACCGCGCCCTGCACGGTGAACTTCATCGCGTTGCCGACGAGGTTGATGAGGATCTGGCGCAGCCGGTCGGGGTCGCCGGTGAGGTAGAGCGAGACGTCCGGCTCGATGTGGTCGCTCAGATCGATGCCCTTCTGCTGGGCATCGGCGCGGAAGACCGCCAGGACGTCTTCGAGCAGCTCATGCAGCGCGAACGTCTGCGCGCGTAGGATCAGCTCGTCGGCTTCGAGCTGGGAGAAGTCGAGCACATGGTCGAGCAGCCCCATCAGCGATCGCGCCGAGGCCTGCGCGGCCTGAACATAGCGGCGGGGCTGGGGGGACAGGTGGGTCTGGGACAGCAGCTCCAGCGCGCCCTGGATCCCATTGAGCGGCGTGCGGATCTCATGGCTGATGATCGCCAGAAACCGCCCTCTGGTCAGGCTGGCCGACTCCGCGGCTTCGCGGGCCTGCTTGAGCGCGGTGATGTCTCGCATGATCGAGGAGACCGAGCGGATCTGGCCTGACAGCTCACGGTCAACGACCAGCATCTCCGAGACCGGGATCTCTTCGTCGCGGTGGTTGAGCAGGGCGCTCTCGCCGATCCAGATCCCGCGCGCTTCGGCCTGGGGCAGGGCGGTTTCCTGGAGCTGCCAGCGGGCCCAGGCGGGGCGGCGGCTGAACAGCGGGTGCGCGTCATGCTCGGCGCCGCCGAGCGTGGTGCGCGACGCGGCGTTGTCGAACAACAGCTGCCCTCGGCCGTCGACGCTTCGGACCAGGTCGCTGGAGGCGTTGATCAAGCTGTAGACGTGGTCGCGCTCCCGGCGCAGCCTGCGCTGCCCGGTCACGTCGCGCTGCACAAACACGCCGCGGCCGCCGGGGTCATCTGCGATCCACTCCAGCGCAAGCTCCAGCCAGCGGCGGGTCCCATCATCGGCGGCATGGGAAACCTCACAAACCGCGCTCACCCCCGTCTCCAGGCCATCGAGCAGGGGACGGACCGACCGCTCTGGGGTCGTGCGCTGCAACAACTGACGGACATCCTGGCCCGTGAGGGCGTCAGCGTCCTGGTCATAGTGGATCGCGAAGCGTTCGTTACACCACAACAACCGCCCGGCGTTGGAGAGGACGGCCATCGGATGATCGGTGTGACGGGTTGCGAGCGTCACCAGCCCCAGCTCTGCATTGCGTGCGGCGAGCTGTCGCTTCAACGCTGCGTTGTGTTCGGCGAGGCGCTGCGCCAGATCGTGCGGACGCGACGGCGAGGCCTCTCGATGCGAGATGCGGAACGCGAGCCGCCAGCTCCAGACGTTGAGGACCGCCATGAGGAAGGCGAGAAGCCGGTATCCGGGCCAGAAGAACAGGATGGCAGACAGCCCATAGCCGCAGATGGCACAGAGCAGAAAGAGGTTCGCCAGATCCTTCTGGAGGTCTTCAGAGGCTTCCACGAGCGGCGCGCGCCGCCAGAATACATAGATCCGTGTAAATGAAGCCAGGATGCCGATCATCAGCGTTAACAGGACGCCGATCCACAGCCAGTCCGGGTTCCCTTGTGCATCGACGATGCCGCGGACCTGTGGCATATAGCGACCGTAATTGGTGAAGACGTCCCAGTTGTTGGCCGCTGGGACCCCGTCGGTCGCGGTATGTTCTGCGTAGGCGCGCGCGCACCACAGGAGCCACATTCTGATTCGATCCGGCGGAAGGGTCCATCAGGTTGTCGGCGACCAGGGCACTGGGTTTAATCGGATAATCTCCCCAGGGATACGATATGATCGGGGTCGACGATGGAGAGGACCATGCCGAACGCGCGCACGATCCTGTTGGGCGCAGCCGCCGCGCTGCTCACCGCTTCGGGCTGCCGGCGCCCATCGGATCGCATCTCCCCAGACGCCCTCGCTGCGGGGCTCCAAGACGATCCCGCGCGGTTCGTCCTCCTCGATGTCCGATCTGCCCGGGAGTACCGCGGGCGGTGGGGACACATCCCGGGCGCGATCAGCACGCCCTGGCCGATGTCCCCGGATGACCTGCCCGCCGCCCTCAACGTCGGCCCCGATCAGACGGTGGTGCTCATCTGCCTGTCCGGCCACCGATCCCGATGGGGACTGGCGGCGGTTCGGGAGCGGGTCGCAGCGTCGGTGGTCGATCTGGAGGGCGGGATGATCGCCTGGTGGCAGGGCGAACACCCCGTCGCGGTCGCGGACTGATCAGGGAATGTAGTAGTTGGCTTCCCAGGTGACCGTGTCGACCTGTGTCACGTCGTACATATTGTTGAAGTTGAAGGTTCGTGAGTAGGTCCCGACTGTATAGAAACTTTCGTTATAATCAGAACGTGCGGCTTCATATTGGGTTGACCAGGTCGATCCATCCAAGCGAAGGAGGTAGTCCGACCCGATATTGTGACCCAGGGTGGCTTCCGGTATCGCGGTGATGGGGCAACTTGTATCATCCCAGGTGAGCGAGCCATCGCTGGTATCGGGCGCGAAGCTGAACCGCAGGCTCGGTGACGTTGACGAACCATAGCGGTTGAATCTCATGTCATCGCCACCGTAGTTTGGACGACCGCCCCCAGAGCTTTCAAACTCAGCGTTGCCGATGCGGAAGTCAACCCGGCCAGTGCAACGAAACGCATCCCCAGACCACCCATTTGTCGTGCCGGTGATGGAAATGTCACCGTAGATCGATGACTTGGAAAAGAACGTCGACATGTAGAAGCGCTGGTTGGCGATGGTGCCTGTCGACGTCACATCTTCGACGAAGTACTGATCGATACCGTCGAAGTCCAACGTCATCGACAGGCTGTACGGTCCGGCGCATCCGTCGATCCCATAGCATTCGTCGTCGTCGCAGTCGGTGAACGTGTCCTTGTCGTTGTCGATGGTGTCGGTGCAGTCCTCGATGCAGGCTTCCAGGCAGTCTTCGTCCTCACAGTCGGTCAGCCCGTCCACATCGTTGTCTTCACCGTCGCCGCAGTCCTGCTCGGCGCAGGTGTCGTTGGCGGCACCGGGGGTCCCCAGGTCACCGTCGCCATAAGGGGTCGTCGACAAGCACCAGCTGCTCGGGGAATCGTTGCCCTCAGGGGTCGCCGCCTCTGCCGGGTTGACGATGTTCGAGCGACCTTTCTCTGTCCGCCAGGTCGACTCGTCATACTCAACGATGTCGAACACCGTGTCCCCATACAGCAGGAACAGCCCGTCCGGATCGCCGTTGCCAAGCGTCAACCCCTCATACGCATAGTCCACATCAACGCCGCCGTTCTCCGCGGTGTCATCGCTCAAGCCAAAGACCACATAGCCACCCGCCGCGACCGGCAGGTCCGTCTCGACCGTGAAGTCGATATCCGTCGAGCCCGCATCTCGAACCTCCAGCCCGCGAAGATTGATCTCTGCAGACGTGGTGTTCTGAACCTCAAACCATTCGCCGAAGTCGTCGTTGACTTGATCGGGGTTGTACATGAACTCCGTGATTACGATGTCACCCACTGACAAAGACGCCACCGGATCAGCGTCCGTATCCGTATCGGTGTCTGTATCGGTGTCTGTATCGGTGTCGGTGTCCGTATCGGTGTCGGTGTCGGTGTC
>JBCBLB010000051.1:0-23305 GCA_038520555.1 Myxococcota bacterium
CTGGCGACGCGATGTGGGATCGCCGCGTCGGATCGCGATCTCAGAGAGCGCAGCGAGGTTGATGATCGCCATCCGGTGGCTGTCGAAGGCTTCGACTTCGTCAGCGATGCTCTGGAACATCTGCGCGGCGTCGTCGAGGCGCTCCTGGCGCAGCCGGATCTCGGCCAGCATGCTCGTCGCCCGCATCCGATCAAAGACGACCATCGGCTGCGCCAGGATATGTTGATAATGACCGGCTGCGGCGTCCATCTCTCGTCGCTTGTAGAGCATGCCGGCGAAATTCATCCGCAGGGTCGGCGGGATGCCGTCCGCGTCTGTTCGCTTCTGCGCCATCAGCGTCGAGAGCTGTTGATACGCCGCAGCGAGGTCGCTTCGGCGGACGGTGAGAGAGGATCGCTCCTCAGCGGCAGCGACGAGGATCTGCGCGATGCCCTCCGGCGGTCGCGCCAACAGCGCGGTCAGCTTCTCCTCAGCGGCATGATGGCTTCCCCGCTGTCGCAGATGGGAGGCTTCGTGCAGCGCGGCCTCTGCGCTCAGGTATGGGTCCGTCGGGTGCTGCTGGCTCCATGCGGTCAGCTCTTCCAGCACCTCTGCAGCGCCGGCCTCATCGAGGCGAGACCACTTGAGCTGGAAGAGGAAGACCATCGCTCGGCTGACGCCTCGCGGATCGCCGCTGAGGCGGCGATGGACGATCAGTCGGCGCAGATCGTGCTCGCGTTTGATGTTCTGGCCCCAGATCGCCGCTGCACATGCTCGATTGTCTTCGGCCCACGCCCCTTGCCCGCGGCGCAGTTCGATGATGGTCTCTCGCAGGATGCTGTGGGCCAATGCCCAGCCGTTGGGGTGGAGCCGCGCGAAGCTGCGCCGAAACATGAGGTCGACCGGAACATCTGCCGGATCTGCGCCTGCGGACGCGCACGCGGCCTCCCAGAGGGGGCGTTCAACCTCCAGGCCCAGCGCAGCGGCGATGCCGAGGGCGCGCGCCGCGCCTGGGGGCGCGCCGTCGAGCAGATCGTGGAGCCGATCGTGCCAGACCTCCGAGAGCCAGGTCGGCAGCACCGTCGTGCGCGCGTCGGCGCGGAGCGAGAAGCCCTCCTGGGTGGGCTGAAGGAGCCCGCGGTCCACCCAGTCTCGGACCAACTGAATGGTGAACAGGGGGTTGCCCGCCGTCCGCTCGGACACCGCCTCCAACAAATCAGGTCGAAACTGGATCGCAGACGCGATCAGCTGTTGCTGCTCCGTGGGGGCGAGCGGTGTGAGCGTCAGGGTGTCTGCCCCCTTCGCGATCAGCGCAGCTATCGCAGCTTCGGCGACCGGATCCTCTGCGAGGGACTCATCCTGGACCGTCAGCACGATCAGCAGGGGGCCATGGTGTGTGGGATCGAACGCCTGGACGGTCTGGAGTGTCTTGGGGCTCCACTGGACATCATCCATCCAGACGATCCCCAGCCTGCGCGGGCCCAGAATCGCGCGAAGCAGTCGCCAGCCCGTCGCAGGCGCACGTTGTGGGCCGGTGGGGCGGAGCAGCGCGGTGGCCAGATCGACCATCCCGGCCGAGGACCGCTGCGCCGAGAGGTGCCGTCGCAGCGGATCCCCTTCGAGCCCTTCGGTCTTCAGGGCGCGCTCCAGCAGGGCGAGCAGCCCATCCTGATCGCCGACGGGTTGGAGGGCGACGCGGAAGCTGACTGCGCGGCCGAGCTCTGTGGTGCGTTCACAGAGCCACCGCGCGAGCCGGCTCTTGCCGACCCCTGCAGGACCGCGGAGGATGAAGATTCCCGGCGTATCCAGCATCTCCCAGAGCTGCTGTCGCACGGCCTCTCGACCGATCAGCGGGAAGTCCCGGAGCCCGAACACCCCCAGCCCACGGCTGCGGAGCTGACGAGCGACCTCCTGCTTCGGACGCGGCGGGGAGCGCCACCCGGTGACATCTGGATCGGGCAGCGACCATGTTCGGGTCGGCGTCGGATCGATGTGACGCAGCGCGCGGAGGGCGTCCGCGGTGGTTTGAGGGCGCGCGCGAGGGTGTGCGCTCATCATCGCTCGGACCCACCCCTCCAGCCCGTCCGGGGTCGCGACGCGAGGGGCCCAATCGGCGCCGTCGCACCATGCGGTGCCATGGAGCAGCAGCCACGCGGTCGCGCCCAGGGCGTACAGATCGGTCCAGGGGCCATATGTACGCCACAAGCCGGCGAACTGTTCGGGAGCCATGAAGGTGGGCGTGCCGAAGAGCGTGCCGGCGGCCTGGCCCCGGGCGATGTGCGCGAGGCCAAAGTCGGTCAGGCAGACCTCACAATCATCTGCGTGCGGTTTCAGCAGGACGTTGGCCGGCTTGATGTCCAAATGAACGATCTCGCGCGCGTGGGCATGCGCCAACGCGTCGAGCACACCAACGAGGACGCGGCGCAGCTGCGCCCAGGGCACCGCGCGCCGGACCCAGGCCGACAGCGTCCCGCCCTCCACAAGCTCCATCGCCAGCCAGGGGAGCCCCGCGACGACGCCGAGCGCTTCAGACTCTGCCTCTGTGACACGCCCATAGTCGAGGACCGTGACGATGCGGGGGTGATCGAGCTGCGAAGCGGCGCGCGCCTCCTGGCGGAACGCTTCCAGAAACCCTTCATGGAGCTGTGGATGGGGGCGGATGAGCTTCACCGCAGCCGGCAGCCCCAACGCGTCATGGTGTGCGCGCCACACTTCTCCCATCCCGCCGATGCCGAGCGGTGACTGCAGCGTAAACGGCCCGAGCGGCGCCGCGGTGATCCGAGGCGGCGGCGACCGCGCGGCTTTCGGCGCGCGGCGATCCACCCACGACGTCGCCTGGGCGTCTGCGTGGAGCATCTCCGCCAACATCGCCCGAAGCGCCAGCGTGTGGATTGTCGAGAGCGCCTGTTGTTGCTCGGCGGGTGACGCATCACACAGTCGCTCGAACAGCGACATCACCTCTGTGAAGTAGATGTCGTGTCGATCGCTCGCATCATCCTTCTGCAACGGTCACGTTCTCGCGCTCAGGGGCTGTATGGTATCTTAGGCGGCTTTGCCTCGAACGATGAGTGGGATCGGCGCGTCAGAGGATGTGGCCAGCCATGTCTTCGACGACGAATGGGACGTAGCGCATCCCGATGCGGCCCTTTCGGACCCAGATGCGGGCCATCGTGACGCTCTGCCCGTCGACGTTGACGAGGTTGGGGAGCTTCTCGACGTGGGCGATGTCTTTGGTGGAGAACTCGTAGTACTGCGGGTTGGTGCTGTAGGGCTCTGCGACCAACAGAAGCTTGTCATCGTGATGAGGGTGCTGGAGCGGTGAGCCGGAGAACGCGACGTGGTCCGTCTTTAACGACTCCGGATCAACGGGCTTGCGCTGGTAGGCTTGTAGCTCGAACTCGTTCGCGCGCTGCAGCAGCGTGGACAACGTCATGGCAGACCTTCCTCCTGTCCTGTCGAAGAAACACTATGGAAGGTCATCTATGAACGCCTTCGGCCTCTGACAAGGGTTTCGACAAGGGTTCCGACAAGGGTTTCGACAAGGGATCCGTTCGTGGTCGCCTCGTCAGTCCTCACTGCTTTGTGCGAGGATCTGGGCGACGCGTTGCTCCTGGAGGGTGTGAAAGTCGGGGCGGTCGTGCTCGATGATGGGGATGCGGATGATGTAGTCGGCGGTCGCGGTGTTGCAGGCCATCGGCAGGTTCCAGAGCACCGCGAGCCGCAGCAGCGCTTTGACATCGGGATCGTGGGGCTGCGCCGTCAGCGGATCCCAGAAGAAGATGAGGGCGTCGATGGTGCCCTCGGCGATGCGGGCGCCGAGCTGCATGTCGCCGCCCAGGGGACCACTCAGCAGCCGCTCGATGGGCACATGAAGCCTCTGTTCGAGCAGCGCGCCCGTGGTCCCGGTAGCCAGCAGATGATGCTGAGAGAGGGCGTCGAGATTGTCGGTGGCCCAGTTGAGCAGCTCTGTTTTACAGTTATCATGGGCGACGAGGGCGATCCGTTTGGACATCTCCGCTCCTTGCTGGTCCCTGTTGTACCACCCATCAACAGAAACGTTTTTTTCCCAGGAGCCGAAGATGCGGCACACTCTGTACCTGATGCGTCACGGGGAGAGCGAAGTCAACGCCGCTGATCCGCCGGTCATCGGCGGCCGCAGCCGCTGGGCGGAGCTGACGCCCCTGGGCGTCGAGCAGTCCCGCCGCCTGGGGCGGTGGCTCGGTGAGCAACAAATCCCCGTCGATCGCATCATCTCCTCGACGGCGGTGCGGGCGCAGCAGACCGCCCGCTACGCCCTCGATGCGCTGAAGATTCCTCGCCGCCGCCTGGAGACCTTCGTTCGCCTCGAAGAGATGAGCCAGGGCGAGTGGGAGAACCAGCTGCGCACCGCGGTCCGGACCCCGGCGGTGATGGCGCAGATGGACCGGGAGACCTGGCACTTTCGGGCGCCCGGCGGCGAGTCGATGAGCGACGTCTACGAGCGCGGCCTGCGCTTCATCCAGGATGAGGTGCTGGCCGCTCCCCACGCCCACACCTGGATCTTCTGCCATGGCATGGTCATCAAGACGCTTCTGGCCGGCGTGATGGGCCTGGAGCGGACGACCGCCTGGCAGATCTGGATCGACAACGCCTCGTTAACCGTGCTGGAGCACGAAGACGGCCAGTGGACCGAGCGGATGCGTTCGGTGGTTCCGCCACAGTAAAGGCTATCGCACCCGCACCTGACGATGGTCTTCGACGCGTCGCAGGGCGACGACGTAGTCCTTCATTATCCACCCAGCGGTCAGCAGGACGGCGAGGAGGATGGTGATCTGCACCTGGCCAAGGGCGACGGTCTGGTGAACCCCGAGCAGGGTCAACCCCCCGGCGCCGACGATGAGCAGGCTGAGGCCGACGGTGGACTCAGCGCACAGGCCGCGCAGATCGGTGACCGGTGCGGCTGTCATGTCACGGCTTCGCAGCAGGGTGATCAGATCACGAATCAGCCCCTGACCCAGGATCACGGCGGCGCTGTAGCTGAACACCCACCGCAGCTCCTGGGTCCAGAGCGTGTCCGCAGTCAACACGAAGGTGGCCACCACCGTCAGGAAGATGAGGAGAGGTTCGATCAGACGGGTCATACCAATGGGTAACAGCGGTGGAAAAGAATGCACCGTGAAAGGAAATAGAAAACGACGTAAAATATGACCCCTACACAGGGGACAATCTTACCCTTCCATAACCTTGCACTTACGAAGCTATCGTTGCTTCGTCAAGAGTGGGGGTCAAGAGTAGGGGTCAAGAGTGAAGCCTACATGCCTTGGATGAGCATGGCGATGAGCAGCCCGACGATGAGCAGGTTGAGCAGGAGCATCATGCCCAACAGGGTCTTTGAGGTGTGGGACGGCAGCTGGAAGGAGAACCAGGCGCGGGCCGTGTTGGCGACCTGCCCGGGGGGCTGGGTCATATGCAGGGTCCAGACGGTGTTCTCTTCGGTGGTGTTGGTGTCGCTGAGCCACTCAAGCTGCCGGATCTCTGAGAACAGGGCGCCGATGTTCTCGAAGCGCTCTTCGGGGTGTTTGGCGAGGCACTGGAGGACGAGCTTTTCGACGGATTCGGGCACGGAGACGCCGTGGGTGGCCATGGCGGGGACCGGCTGATGCACCTGGGCCATCATGGTCTGGGTGGCGCCGCCGCGGGAGAAGGGCACCTGTCCACACAGCAGCTCATACAGCAGCACCCCGAGCGAGTAGATGTCGCTTCGGGGGCTGGCGTGGTTTTCAAGGATCTGTTCGGGCGCCATATACCGAGGCGAGCCGACGATCCGGTTGTCGAGGGTGATGGCTTCGTTGTCGGTCTGCTCGAGCACTTTGGCGATACCAAAATCGAGGACCTTGATGGATTCGCCTTCCACCCCTTCATAAACCATGACGTTGGAGGGTTTGAGATCGCGGTGGATGACGCCTTTGTCGTGGGCTTCGCGCAGGGCGCGACCGATCTCCCAGGTCAAGCGCAGCGACCGCTCCAGCGAGAGCCGGCCTTCGGCCTTGAGCACGTCGGAGAGCGAGCGGCCCGGCACGTACTCCATGGCGATGTAGAACAGGTGGATGCGTCCCTGGTCGACATCGAGCTCACCGTAGTCGTAGATGGTGACGGTGTTTGGATGTTCGAGCCGCGCGCAGGTCGACGCTTCGCGCATGAACCGCTTCTGGTGTGCGGGGCGGCCTTCGGGATCGCGGGCGCCGGGGAGCACCTTGAGGACCACCGGGCGATCCAGCGACAGCTGACGGCCCAGATATACACGGCCCATCCCGCCCTTCGCCAGCAAACCGGTGACGAGGTAGCGTTCGGCGATCACCTGTCCGATCAGAAGCCGATCGAGCGGGTTCACCGATTGGGAGTCAGTGCTGGTCTCCGTCACTGTCATACAAGAATACGAGTAGCATGCCCAACTCTCTCATCGGCAATCAAGAGAGAGCCCTGAAATATAGGTTGTGTTTGTCTCGAAAAACCGACAAAGGACGGTTGCTTCAGCGAGGCATTCCCTGTTGGAGCCATCCCAGCACCAAAGCGATGTCCTCATCGGGCAGCGGTGGTAATCCGAGCGGCATCCCTGGCTTCGTGGGCCGCAGAACCTCAGCGGGTTTTTCACCGGGCGCGATCACATCCCGATGGGCTTCCAGGCGTCGACGCAGCAACGCATCTGGAATCAGGTCTGCCGCGGCGGCGACGCCCTCATAGGTCTGCAGCTCAATCCCGGTGGCGTCCCATCCGAACCCGCCTGCATTCCCCGGCCCCGCCCGGCCCTGGTTCAGCGCAGGCTTCATATGGCAATGGACGCAGATTTTGCCGAACACCCGGGACTCGACGTCGGCCCAGGTCACCGGCGTCTGCACGGGCTCCGGCGCAGGCCCCAGCGGCGCCGCGGTCCGGCCGCCTGGATCGGACAGCAACAGATAGTCTCGGATGGCCACCGCCTCTTCGGCAGAGACGCCCATCGCAGGCATCGTCGCCGCAGAAGAGACCTGCTGCGGATCCTGGATCCAGGCGGCGACGCGGTCGGGGGTCATCCGATGACGGGTCACCGCCAGATCCGGTGCCATCGGGTTCGGCGCCGCTGCGGTCTGTGCACCGAAGGTGTGGCAGGCCGGGCAGCCCTTCTGGGCATACAGCGCACGTCCGGCATCGATCCGTTCTGTAGAGGGGGGCGGCGTCTCCGCGACGGTGGCCTGGCCCGCGGCGAGCCATTCCGCGATGGATTCGCGTTGTTCATCGTCGAGGTCGAACCGCGGCATCCCCTCGGAGAGCGCTGGCCGGACGTCGTGGGGATCGGCCAGCCAGTGAGAGACCCATGACGGCTCCAGCCGTGCACGGGCCGCCTCCAAAGAGGGGACCTGCATATACGAGGCCACGGTGTGTTCATAGCGTTCCCACTTCGGGAAGATCTGCATCGCCCGGGCCCGCTTCGCTGGATCCGATGCCACCGCGCGGATCCAGGTGTGGCAGGTGTGGCAGGACGCCTCACGCGGTGCCGCGGTGACCCCGGGCACGCTGTGACACAGCGTGCAGCCGCCTGCCTCCAGCGTGGCCTGCGCTTCGGCAGACGGCGGCGCGCCCAGAGACAGGCTCGTCAGCAGGACGAGCCCAATCATCAGGACACCTGCTTGCCGTCTTTGAGATCGAGCTCCGGCTCGTCCACTTCAGCGTCTGCGATCGGCGCCTCGGCCGCTTCCTCGACCGCGTCCACGGGGATGGCGTTGTCGATCTCGGCGAACAGATCTTCGAGGGTGGGCGCCTCTGCCTGCTCGGCGACGACCATCTCTTCGATCGGGGCCATCGCGCAGGCGGCTGCGTCTGAGGAATACAACGTGGCCGCAGCCATCAAGGGGATGAACAGAAGGGTCGTGCGCATGTTGTGCTCCGGGTTTGAAGGGATCAACAGTGATGTGGTGTCCTGACAGACCGTCCTGTCACAGCGTTCCAGAATTCTCTGTAAATCAGACGTAAATCACCTGAAAAGTGTATTTTAAAGATTATTAGAAAATATTTTGCGATCCGCTGTCACAAGACCGGGGGGGGCTGCGTTGGTCGATTGAAACCCACCCCTGGAGGCCCCTCATGTCTGTACTTCCTTCTCCCTCTTCCGTCGCTTCTGCTGTTGGCTGCCGGCTCGTCTCCACAGACGGCCAGATCCTCCCGCTCCGCGTGGGCGCGCTCCAGGTCTCTGCAGACGCTGGCCTCGCCCGAGTGGTGCTGAGACAGACCTTCCACAACCCCCACCCCGAGCCGCTTCGGGTGACGTATGCGGTCCCGCTCCCTGCTGACGCGGCGGTCTCGGGCTTCGCCTTTGAGATCGCCGGTGCCCGCACGGTGGGGGTCGTCGATACGCTTCATGCCGCACGCGAGCGCTTCGAGGAGGCGTTGCTGGACGGGCGCACCGCGGCGCTGCTTGAAGAGACCCGCAGCAGCGTGTTCCAGCAGGAGGTGGGGAACATCCCGCCGGGCGAAGACGTGGTTTGTGAGCTGATCCTCGACCAGCGGCTGCGATGGCAGGGCGGCCGCTGGGAGTGGCGCTTCCCCACCGTCGTCGCCCCTCGCTACCTTGGGGAAATCGCCCACACCGCGGAAGCGGAGCGGCTGACCGTGCCGGTGAGTGAGGGCGACACGGGCGCGACGGTCTCTCTGGCGATGCGCGTCCACGATCCGCTGACCGGTCCCGTCGACAGCCCCTCTCATGCGCTGCACCTCGTTGACGGCGAGATCGGCCTCACCGCAGAGTCTGCACCCCTCGATCGGGACGTGGTGGTCCGCTGGTCTGTCGCACAGCCCACGCCGGGCGCGCGGCTCATCGTGGGGACGTCGGACAAGGTGTCGGAGACGCATGGGCTGCTGACGCTGGTGCCGCCTGAGACGCCGATGGTGTCCGTGCCTCGGGATCTGATCCTGCTGCTGGACACCAGCGGCTCGATGTCCGGGGCGCCGCTGAACCAGGCCAAGGCGGTGTCGGTGGCGCTGATCGAGAGCCTCCAAGCCGATGACACCCTCCAGATCATCGAGTTCTCGAACCGGCCCCGGAGCTGGAGGATCGAGCCGGTCCAGGCCACGGCGGCGAACCGGGGGGACGCTGCACAGTGGGTGCGGTCGCTGTCCGCGGGCGGTGGAACCGAGATGCGCACCGGTATCCTCGCTGCGTTGAACACCCTCCGCGACGAGGCCCGCCGGCAGGTCGTCCTGGTGACCGACGGCCTCATCGGCGCCGAGAAGCAGATCATCGGCGCCATCCGCTCACAGCTGCCGTCGGGGTCTCGGGTGCACACCCTGGGCATCGGCCGGTCGACGAATCGCACGCTGCTCTCTGGGGTGGCCCGTGCAGGCGGTGGCCTGGAGATCATCGTGGACATCGACGCCGACCCGGCGAAGGCCGCTGCGGATCTCGTCGACGCCACCGCCGATCCGCAGGTGGTCGATCTGCAGCTCTCCGGCGACGCCCTCGTGCAGGTGGAGAATCATCGGCTGCCCGACCTGACCGCCGGACGGCCGACCACCATCGCCGTTCGCCTCCGACCAGAAGGTGGGATGATCAACGTGTATGGGCGCACCGCTGCGGGGAGATGGTCCCAGACGATCCCGGTCGCACCGGCCGGGGCCGGGCCGCAGCGCGCATCGGTCGTGCCCACCGTCGGCCGCGTTCGTGTCGAAACGCTCGAACTTCGCGCTGCTGTGGGAGAGAACGTCGACACAGAGATCGAGGCGATCGGCCTGGCCTACCAGATCGCCACGCGGCGCACCGCGTGGGTGGCGGTCTCCGAGGCGGCGACGGTCAACCCCCAGCTGCCAGGGCGTCGGGTGAACCAGCCACAGAACCTGCCCAGCGGTATGAGCGCCGTCGGCCTCGGCCTGCGTGCCCCCAGCCTCGCACCACCACCACAGGCGCGCGGGATGTCCGCGAATCGTTCCCACAAGCGAAGCGCGCGTCGACGGGCGCTCTCGGCGAAGCCGCCCTCCTCTCCAGTGTCGAAGGGCGCCAGGGAGCTGGATCTGGGGAGCGCAGCCATCGGCCTGCCCGAAGGGTACGAGACGCCTGCACGGCGCCGTGAGACATCTGAGAGCGGGGGCGGAGGCGATCGGGGCATCTTCCGATCCAGCCGGGACCAGAACGTGCCCCGACGTGCGCTCCGTGGACGGGTCGTGCTGCAACGGGCGGGCAAGCTGGTGGTTGAGATCACCGTCCACCCCGATGCACTCGACTGGTCACCGGTGAAGCCGGTCTGGGTGCTGTTGTCGGATGGGCGGCGGCTTCGGGTGGCTGTGGATGTCCCGCGGAGCACCGGCCCGGGGACGGTGACGGCCGGGCAGATCCTTCGGCTGACACTGAAGCAGGCGAACATCCCTGCAGATCGGGCGGCGGTTGTGTCGGTGGAGTTTGTGGATGCTGGCGGAGCGGTCGTGAGCGTGACACTGAAGTAGGGTGACGGATCGAACGGACGAGCTCCTGCCGGCGATCGCCTCGGGCGACCCAGCGGCCTTTGGCCGCTGGGTCGCCGGGGCGGAGCCACGTATCCGGGGCAGCCTCCGGAGCTTCGCCGCAGCGGTCGACACCGAGGCGGTCCTCCAGGAGACCCTGCTTCGGGTCTGGCAGGTCGCCCCCCGGTTTCAACCGGACGGGCGGCCCGACGGGCTGGTGCGTCTGGCGATCCGCATCGCCCGAAACCACGCCATCAGCGAGGTTCGGCGCGCACGACTGGATCCGACCGAGATCGAACAACTGGAGCGGCGGCTGAATCAGGCCACCGAGCCACCGGCGATGCCGGATCCCTTGTTACGAACACAGATAGAGACCTGTCGGTCGCGGCTGCCGCCGCGGCCGGCGAAGGCGCTCTCGCAGCGGCTGGCCGCCCGGGGCGGCCGGCCGGACACGGCGCTGGCTGAGGAGATCGGGATGACCTTGAACACCTTCCTCCAGAACATCCGCCGCGCGCGGCTCGCCCTCGCCCGCTGCCTGGCCGAACACGGCGTCTCGTTGCCTGGGACCGACCCCCGATGAGCACCGAAGACAAAGACGCGCTCATCGAGCAGGTCCTCTCCGCGTGGCGCCCGCAATCACCAGACGGGTCGATCAAGGCGCATCCTGCATGGCACGATCTCTCCGCCGAAGCGCGCGAAGAGGCCTTCGAGCAGACCGTTCAGGTCCGCGCCCTGGAGGCCGCCCTCGACCCCGACAACCTGTCGTCCACGGCCCGCGCGGTCCTTGAAAAGATCAAGTCCCAAAGCGGATCGTAGCGAGCGGTAGATCTATGGGCGCAGGCCCATCCGTGCTTGGATCCAGTTGTCGAGTTCTGCTGGGTCGCCGCCAGGCAGCTTGACGCGCTGGTCGGTCTTCGGTGGTCGAATCGGCGCCACCGAGGCGGCCTGGTCGTCCATGAACTGCATCCAGGTCTCCGGTGTGTAGATCCGACAGACGCTGGCGTCTTCGAGGGGTTCGGCGAAGACGGTCCCAGCGATCCAGACTCCGCCGACGATGTCCCGTACACGGTCGATGCGATCGATGCGTCGCAGCCACCGCCGCCACGCCTGGACGCGGTGGTCGGGGAAGGTCTCCCGAAGGGCGACGAGCCGGCTTGCCCACCGCGCGGCGCGCCGGATGCCAGGTGGGGTGCCATGCCACATCCCGGGCCGCAGGCTGGGGCCGCCCTGGAACAGCTGGAGGACAACGGCGTAGAGTTCTTCGAGGGCCTCAGAGAGGTCGTCCGTGGCGCGAATTCCGCCACCGTAGCGTCGGAGCACCCGCCGGGCGAGCGCGATCCGAACCGCTGCGGCGGCGCCGCTGTGTTCGATGAACCGGAGGGTCTCGGTGTAGGGCTGGCTGTCGAGCCAGCGGCCGTCCCCCTGCTTGAGGACGGCGAGCAGGGTGTCTCTGGCGAGGGGGGCGCCGTGGGGGAGCTGGAGGGCGCGGGGCAGCCGGGCGAGGACCGGCTCCCGCTGCACCGCGGCGGCGGCCATCGAGCCGGCGGGGTCGTCGCGGGTGAGGACGTCCTGCCAATGCAGCACCAGCCATCGTGGCAGCGGCGGGGCGGGCGGCTCGCGGCGGGCGCGGCTCCGCGCGGCCTTGCGCAGCTCGCCGACGTCATAGAGCCAGGGCAGAAGCCGGGCGAGGGTCGGCCAGCTCATGTCGTCGACCTGCGCGGTGGCCAGGGCGATCACCCGCGCTCGCAACGGGGCGTTGTGCACCTCGACGGCGAGGGTGGGGAGGATATCGAGCGCTCGGGGATTGATCCGGAATTGGGTGAGCTTGTCGATGGGGATCTGGAGCAGCCGGCTGCGCTGCTCCTGGAGCGCCGTACCCGACGGGCGCAGCTCTCCCTTTGGGGCATCGAGTGCGGCGGCGGCGGCGACGAGGCGGTTGGGGCGGGCCTTGAGCACGACCGGTCACCGACGCCGGGCGGGGTCGATCATCAGCGTCTCCAGGCGCTCCTGGAGGTCGTCCATCGCCTCTCTCAGCCGCTCGACGGAGCTGCCGAGGCGGGCGACGCCTTCGCCGAGGGCGGCGTCGAAGTGGACCAGGGTGTGGTCGATGCTCTGTGGCAGCTGTGTGGAGACGGCCTCGACGCTTCCGCTCAGGGTGGTCTGGAGGCGATCCAGCTCGCTGAGGAAGCTGCTCCAGGAGTTGGACTGGACCTGCAACGACTCCAGCAGCTTCTCGGCGGTGGTGCTCATCCGGGCCATGGCGGCGTCCTGGACGCCGACGGCGTTTCGGACGGTGTCGACGACCATGACGGTGCGATCGGTGGCGGTCTGCAGCCCGGTGGCGGCTTCGGCGACGCGCTCACTGGCGGGGCCGATGGCGTTGACGAATCCGGAGGCTTTGTCCATGGCAACGGAGAACTCGCGGGTGCCGAGGATCTGTCCCTTGATGGTCTTCAGCAGCTCGTCGTTGAGGGTCTCCATCCGCTCGCCGGCGTCGCGGTAGGCGACGCTGCTCTGGGACAGCTCGCGGGCGGCGTCGGCGAGGGCCCGGTTGATTTTCTCGTAGCCATCGGCCGAGTCTTCGAGCCGAGGGAACAGCCCGGACAGCTTCGCCGCGGCCTCACGGAAGGCGGTGGCTGCGGTGACCGCAGGCTCTGCGGCCTCCTTGAACTGTTCGGAGAGCCGGGTGGCGCCGGCGGTGGTGTCGTTGAGGTTGGCGAGGGCGGGCTGGAGGCGGTCGAGGGTCTCCTGCCATGCGGCGAGGTGCGGGGCCTGGGCGGCGGAGAGCTTCGCGAACTGCGCGGAGACCGACCGCATCGGCTCCAAAAAGGACGCGGTGACGCTGTCGCTGGCGGCCTGGAGGGCGGCTTCATGGCGGGCTTCGAGGGCGGTGACCATCCGCTCGGCGGAGGCGCCAGCGGCTTCGTAACCGGCCGTGCCCTTCGCCAGCGTGGCGGCGGCGGCCTCCAGCGCGACGCGCATGTCCTGCTGACCGCGGGCGGTGGCTTCGATCTGGGGCATCGCCTCCTTGAGCGATGCGGCGGCGGTCTGGAAGGCGCGGGCGGCCTCGACGGTGGGGGTGGTGGTCCGCTCGATGCTCTGAGAGACCTCGACGAGGTCGGTGGTGGTGGCGCGGAGCTGCTCGAGGACACCGGTGAGCCGCTCGGCGGCGCGGTCCCACAGGGCGCCCTGTCCGGTCTGCCCGTCCCGCAGGTCTGCGACGAGGCGCTCGACGAGGGCGCCGGCCTCCTTGTACCCGGCGGTGCTCTGCCGGAGGACCGTGGAGGCGTTGTCGATGGCCTGCCGGCTGTGCAGATAGGCCTGGGCGGTGGTCTCCAGACGGGGCAGGACGGTCTCCAGCCGCTGACCGGCTTGCAGGAAGACCTGTGCGGTCTGTGCGGCGGGCTGCATGATGGTCTGGGTGTTGGCGGCGCTCTGCTGCAACGCGCCGGCGGCTTCGCGCAGGGTGGTGACCGACTGGGTGACCCCGTTCATCGAGGCCCGCCAGGCGTCCATGGTGGTCCGCTGCTGGGTCTGGACGGCGCGCAGCTCGTTGAGCATGTCGCGGACGGTGTCGCCAGAGCGCAGGTAGGTGTCCGAGCCGCGCTTGAGGGCTTCGGTGGACTGGTCGAGGGCGGCCTTGCTGCGGGCGTAGCTCTCGGCGGCGCCGGACAGCTCTGGCAGCACGGTGGTCATCTGCTTGCTGGCGGTCTGGAAGGCCTGGGCGGCGACCGCGGCGGGCTGGACGACCTCGCCGAGCTGTCGCGCGCCCTTCCGCATCTCCCGGGTGGCCTCCCCCAGCTCTTCGACCAGCCGTCGGACGCCGCCGACGGAGCGCTCCCACCCCTCGACGTTGGCGCCATAGCTGCGCTGGGTCTGCTGCATCTGCTGGACCATCTCTTTGAGCATGGCGCTGGACTTCGCGTAGCCCTCCATGCCGTCCTTGAGAACCTGCGCGGACCGGTCGAGGCCGTCGCGGGCCCGGGCGTAGCTGTCGGCGGCGGCGTCCATCTGAGGGATTGACTGCTGAATGCGCTCGCTGGCCGTGAGGAAGGACTCGGCGGCGCGGGCGACGGGCTGGCTGGCCTCATGCATCCGCCGCGCGGAGCTCTGGAGCTCCGCGCTGGCGGCCTGCAGGTCGATGACCACCCGCTGGATACTCCCCCTGTCGATACTCCCCGTGTCGATGCCGCCGCTGGTGCTCGCGGCGATGGGCGGGTTCTGCCGGAGCACATCGACCAGCCGATCGGAGAACGCATCGAGCCAGCCCGGATCGGGGGCGCCTGCGGCGGCGGGCAGGGCGGGGCCGGCGCGCTCAACGGGGCGCGCGCGCCGCTCGGAGGGGCGGGCGGCGACCATCTTGAGCATCTGCTCGGAGAGCGCCTCCAGCCACGCCGGGTCGACGCCCCCGCCGCCAGCGGACTGCTGGAGGGCCTCGGTGAGGGCTTCGAGCTGTTGCTGATGGGCCTCCTGAGCGGCCTGCTGCTGGGCGAGCATCTCGGTGAGGGTCTGGTTGGTCTGCTGCGCGGCGGTCCGCAGCGCCCGATCGGGGGCGCTGCGTCCACCGCGGGCGGGACCGTCGCCGGCGCCAAGCTGCTGCTCGATCCAGGTGATCAGGTTGTTGATGGAGGCATCGGCGAGGCCAGCGGACAGGCTGGAGAGGGCGAAGAGCGCGCCACCGCCGAGCAAGCCCCAGACCAGAGCGCGGAGCGCATCGCCGGCCTGCGCGGCGCTGATCTCGGAAAAAGCGGCGTCGGCGGGCATGCTGGCGACCAGCCCAGCGGCGGCGCCGGTCATCCCGATGAACAAGAGGATAAACGGGGCAGCCTGGAGGAACACCGGCGGCAGGAAGACCAGCCCGCCCGCGCGGCGGATCTGACCGACCCGGAACAGCTCCTCGGGGGAGCGGGAGAGGCGGACGCGCTCGGGGGTCTCGACGGTGGCGTCGAGCAGCGCCTGGGCGCCCGGCGCGAGGCTGGCGTCGGCGGCAGAGATGAGGTGGACGACCTCTTCGACCTGTCGGCGTCGGCGGGTGGTCTCCCGGCCCCGAAGCCCGGCGACGGTCCGGAACAGCCGTGCCGCCCGCCCCAGCAACAACAGCTCCTGCGCTGCGCACACCACCCCCAGGACGATGAGCATGAGGATGAAGAGGAAGACGAGGCCGCCGTTCGCCGTGGTGGCGAAGGGGGACAGCGCGCTCCAGAGAGTCATACCGAGGTCTCCTGTTCCCGTGACAGCACCGCAGCCAGGGTGCCGAGTCGATCCTGGACCCGCGAGGGGGGGGGTGATGATGTGCGGGCGCGCTCCGTGGCGCGCTCGCCCAGCAGCGTGCGCGACCATACCGCGACCGCCCACGTCGCGGGACGGACACTCAGGCCGGAGCCCTCGGTCAGGGCAGCGACCAGCACCTCACGTTCTGCGCCGCCCGGCGGGCTCTGGCGCGCCGCGAGGCGCGCGACCACGCCCCGCTCGACGGCCTCCATCAACACGGAGACTTCCAGCGGGGACGCGGGATGGTAATCCCGCAGCAGCCCCTCCAGCCGCCGGGTCTTCTCCCAGAGGTCCGCGCCCTGCTCCAACAGCAGGTCCGCCAGGGTGCGCTCGACGGCGCCATCTTCATCGATCACACCGAGCCTCCTGCGATCATCTCGCGCATCTGGGCGTTGCCGTCCGAGAAGCACACCCCGATGTGGCCGGCGGGGTGAAAGCCCAGCCCGGTGATGCGCACGTTGCGGAACTGGAAGACGTAGCCCTCCCAGCCTTCGACCGCGTGCCACAGCCGCACCGCCTGATCCCGTCCACCGGTGATGAGCGCTTTGCCGTTGGGGTGGATGGCCATGGTCCGCACGGCGCCGCGATGAGAGTCATAGGCGCGCACCCAGCGACCATCGGAGACGCTCCAGCATTTTGCGCCGCGTTCATCGCCGACGTAGACGAGGTTTCCCCGGCCGGCGACGACCACGGCCCGGTCTCCAGCGACCTCAGCGAGCTGCGCCCGTCGCGGGGTCTCCAGGTCCCAGATCTCCAGGGCGTTGGTGCGGCAGACGGCCAGCCACTGGCCACGTGGATCGAAGGACAGCCGGCTCACTCCCCCTTCGAACGGGCCGAGCCGGGCGAGTTGTTGGAGGGAGTGCGCCTCCCACAGGCAGGCGTAGCCGTCGCGGCCGCCCGTGACCAGGATGCGTCCATCGGGGCTCCAGCTCAGGTCGCGGACCCATCCTTCATGGCCGCGCAGCCGGCCGGTGCGCTCGCCGGTGGTCGGGTCCCACAGCCGGGCCGCGCCGTCATCGCCGACGCTGGCCAGCCGCTTCCCATCGGGGCTGAAGGCGACCGCGCGGACCCAGTCCCGATGCCCCCCCATTAAACAGCGGACCTGATGGCCGGTCCGGGTGTCCCACAGCCGCACCGTCCGGTCCAGGCTGCTGGTGGCGATGAGTTCGCCGTCAGGGCTGAAGGCGATGTCGGTGACCATCCGCCGATGGCCGCGCAGATGCCAGGGCGCGCCCCCAGGGCGGGTGACGACCTGTCGGTTGTATCGGAGCTTGACCGGCGCGCCCCGCAGCCGCGGCGCGCCTTGCGCGGGGGCCGGCCGGCCCATCGCCTCCGCCCAGCTGGACACCGCCCAGGCGGCGCTGCCTTTCGACAGGCCGACCCGCTCGACCAGCCGACGAGAGAACCGCTCGAACAGCATCGAACCCAGCTCATCGCCGACGTTGGCGACCAGGTCGGCGGCGACGCCCTCGCGCACCGCGGCATGCGCCGCCACCACCGGCCAGGGCCGATCAGGGAATTCGGCGGTCAGCAGCCGCTCGACCCGGCGGTGGTCGAGACACAGAGCCGCGCCGTGGGCCTTGTAACAGGTGACCAGGGCCTCACGGACCCGGTCTGTCGTGGACGATTCCTGATCAGGCATCTCAGACATGGCCCGAGGATACACCTCCGCACGGCCATCGGGGTTGCCGGGGCGAGGCAGGGTCGCTATGTTGATGACCTGGGTTGTTGTTTTCCCCAGATTGATTGAAGGTTTTTATGAATGGGAATGACGTACGTGTCCTTCCACGTCGAAGGATCGTGGACACCACAAACACCACCACACATGACGACGATGTCTCGGGGGGTGGGACGCTACATGCCGCGATGGAGACCTGGGGGCATCACGCGGTGAGGGACGCGCTATCTGGAGAGGGCGCGACGAGCGCGGTGATCCGCGGCGCGGTCGCGATGGAGATGGCCGGAATCGCGCCCCCGCCGGCGGGCGGGTTGTCATCGAATCGGATGATGTTGCGGGCGATGCGTCGGGCGCAGGGCATCGCGCCGCCGGACATCGATCTGGGGGTGCGTCAGGGGCACGCCCTCCCAGAGCCGATTCGGGATCGGATGGAGCGTGCCTTCGGTCATGACTTCACCCATGTTCGGATCCACACAGACAGCCGGGCGGCGAAGGCGGCGCGAGAGATTCACGCGGCGGCCTTCGCGGTCGGCGCGGACATTTTCTTTGGCGCCCACCGGTGGGCGCCAGGGACGCGGGATGGTCAGCGGTTGTTGGCTCATGAACTCACCCATGTCGTTCAACATGATGAAGGGCGCATCCCCAGTGACGCTGCGCCGGTCTCATCGCCCCATGACGCCACAGAACGCGAGGCCGCGCGCAACGAAGCGCTGATCCTGGATCGGCTCGATGGGATGTCGGATGCACCGACGATCGAACGAACAGCGCAGCAGGCGGCACAGAGGACCGCAGCAGATGCGCCCGCGCTGCGCCAGGACGCGCCGACGCCCGGGCTGACCGAGGCAGAGGTGGACGCCGCGTTGCGCGAGATGGCGCTCCGATACGCCGAGTGCGCCGCCCTGTTTTCGAGCGGCGCGTCGTCGATGGCGCAGTATGAGCGGCGCCATGCGGAGCATCGGGGCTGGGCGGGCGCGTTCGTTGCCTGGCTCAACGAGGTCCCGCGGCCCAACGCCTCTCGCTGGTTGCCGATCGCGGAGCAGTACGCGAGGGTGTCTGCGCGACTCCAGGAGCAGTCTGCGGCCGCGGTCGGGGATGAAATCGCGGGCAGCTTGCAGTCCTTCGAGCAGCTGTATCGGCTCGACGTCGCACAGACCGATGCGTTTCTGCATTATCTCCACGGTGCGGCGCAAGCTGCAGAGGACACCGCATTCTACGCAGAGCTGGGGCGGGACATCGCGTTCGCGCTCCTGGCTGGCACGGCTGCGGTCGCAGCGGCGCCGGTGGTGGGCGGGATGGTGGCGGGCGGCGCGCTCCAGCTCGGCGCCAGCTCGCTGATCGCAAATTCTGCCGGTGCGGTGGCGTCGCTGGGCACCGCGGCGACGGTCGGTGGGCTGACAGAATCGGGCCTGCAGGGCATCTCAGAGGTCGGCATCGCCCTGACCCAGGCCGATGAGCTGTCCTTGTCCGGGGTGCTGGATGCGATCGACTGGTCGGCGGCGTCTGAGCGGACCTGGGCGGCGTTCTGCCGGGGGACGCTCGACGGGGTGTTCTCATTGATCGGGATGCGCGCCGATCAGCTCGCCCTACAGGGGGTACAGCAGATCGGTCGGCGGCTGCCGGTGCTGCCGGCGATCTCGCAGCGGACCCGGCTCATCTTACAGCGGACGCTTGAGCATGCGATCGCAGGGGGCGCCTCTGGCGCTGGGATCGGAGCGCTGGAGGAGGGGGCGCGTACGGCAGCGGCGGGCGGCACGGGGGAAGAGATCGTCGCGTCGATGAAGAGCGGCTTCGTCATCGGGGGCGCCGTCGGCGGGGCTGGTGGCGGCCTCGCGGGCCTTCATGAGGGATGGGCGGCTGGCGCGGCGAATCAGGCCGTCGAGCAGTCGCCGTCGACCCCTGATCTCGTCGAGCGCGGTCGGGAAATCACCCGAATGCCGGAGGCGGAAGACAGCATGCTCCATCTGTACTACGAAGAGATGGACGACGCGGCCCGCGAGCGATTCGCTGAGAAGGCGCGACGCGCAGGCCAGGGCGCAGACGTTGCGATTATCGGGAAGGACGCGGCCACGTTTCGAGACCGTTACAACGCCGTTCGTGACGCCCTCTCCAAGAGCCAGGCCGTGGTAACCGATATCAACGCATTCACCAAGGTCTGGATCGGCGGCTGGACACCGTCCCAGAACCTGGCATGGATGGAGGGGATCATCGACAGCAAGGCACCTGTGGTCTTAACCCATGCGATGACGCCAGAGACGATGGGTGCAGCTGCAGATCCAAGCTTCTTCAAGCGAGAGATCGATTATTTTCTGGAGCGAGGCTATCGCTGGGATCGTGGATACGCCGGCCCGGGCGTCGGCCGGCTGGTCCACCCACAAACACCGCGGGTGACCGTGGGCCGCGCCGACCCACGCGACTGTATCGTGGGGTTGGTGCCCAGCGTCGGTGCCATCGCGATCACACAGCCAGGAGGGGACGATGCGCGTACAGGTGATTGATTCGGGGAGTTACATTTATTTCATCGAGGACGTCTACACCGCTGCAGAGTGCCGGCGCCTGTTGGCGCACGCAGAGGCGCTGGGGTACGCGGCCGCGCCGGTGACGACGGCGCGTGGGCCGCAGATGCTCCGCGAGGTCCGCAACAATCAACGTGCGATGGGCGATGATGCAGCGCTGGCCGGGGCGCTGTTTCAGCGGCTTCGCCCCCACCTCCCGCCGACGCTGATGGACTGGCGGCTCGTGGGCCTCAACGAACGGCTGCGGTGGTATCGCTACGACCCGGGCGAGCGCTTCGACTGGCACCGCGACGGCGCGTTCGTCCGCAGCCCGACTGAGCGAAGCCTGCTGACGGTGATGCTGTATCTGAGCGACGACTGTGACGGCGGTGAGACCCTCTTTCGCATTGATGAGGATGAAGCTGATCTGATCGTGGTCCCCAAGACCGGCGCAGCGCTGTTCTTCCTTCACCCTGTCGCCCACACGGGCGCGGTCGTCACGCGGGGGCGGAAGGACGTCCTCCGCACCGACGCGATGTACGTCCGATCTCCGGCGAACATCGTGCCCCGATGAGCGACACGCGCCTCACCGCAGGCGAAACGTCAGCTTCAAGGTGAACCGCGCACGTGTTGGCCGTCCGTCCGCTCCTCGCACTGGATAAAACCGCCACTGCCAGGCCGCTTGCTGGACGCTCGGGTGGAAGACCACCGGACACCCCGCGATGTCCACATCGGCCGGTCGGCCTTTCTCATCGACGGTGAAGGTCACCCTACAGGTCGTCTCTTCCAGCCCCAGCGCCTTCGCTGCGGCGCTGTACTCCGGCTTCACCCGCCGACGCGGCACCACGGCGCTCCCGCCGACGGACAGGACTGAGCAGTCCTCGCCGATGGGGCAGCTCCCTCCCCCGGGGCCGTTGAGCGTTCCGCCAACGATCCCATCTGCCGCGCCCTGCTTCCCCGAGCCCCCAGAGGACACGCGTTCGGTGTTGCCCGGATCGGCGGTCTCCCACAGTTTCGCCAGCGGATTGGGTTCAACCTCATCTTCTGGCGTTGGCACCGGGTCAGGCCCGGGCGCGGGCTGGGGAGAGCGGTCCCCAGCGGACGCGGGGGCCGATGGGGCTGCAGCGGGCTTCGGGGCAGGCGGCCCCGGCGGGCCGACAACCTGGGGACGAGGCTCTTCCTCGACCCAGTCGACAACGACGACGTCTTCCATTGTCATGATGACGGTCTGGTCGCTGCCGACGGCCATCAGCGATGCGCCGCCGCTGAAGTTGAGCAGCAGGGCGAGCAGCAGCGCGCTCCGCTGGCGGCGACGATCAGAGGACGTTTTGCGGTGAAGTCGGTCAAACATGCAGGCACCTCTCGCCCTGTTCAGAGCGAGACACCCTGCCGATCGTTAATGCGAAGCCTCGACCGGGCTGTAGGCGGGCACGTGCGCCGCGATCCCTTTGAGGTTGAAGCGGCCGAACAGGGAAAATGCGCCTGTGGAGGCCTGGGCGAACGCCTCGGAGACCAGGATGGGTGTCGCTGTGGATGCACAGCTCTTCGAGGATCGGCCGGACGGGGCTGTGAATATACTCGGGAGTGGATCGGTTCTCGCGCGGGTACCGGCTCTCCTGGAAGCCCCTGTTGGTCTCCCACGACCAACCCAGCGCGGCGAGCTGGGGGTGAAGCGTTCGCAGCGTGAGCATCAGCCGGTCGATGGCGATGCCGTGGTGTCGGGTTTCGGAGACGAACCCCTGGATCAGGGCGGCGGGGGTCTCCATCAGATACCCTTCTGCCAGGCACCATCGCATCAGGGCGTCGCCGCGTTCAGACATACTCAGCAGCATCGCCCGCCCCACCCAGTGACGCGGTCGAAACCCCCACCTACCCATCGGAGGCCTGGGATGATCTGGACGTTGACGGGGGCGCCTGGATCGGGAAAAACCCGACTGGCGCTGGCCTTCGCCGCCCATCGCGCGAAGACTTCGCCCACTCTGGTCCTCCACACCGACCTCTTGAAGGTGACCCTTCGTCAGATGGGCGTCTCGGCGCTTCGCGGCCCGGGGTGGGCGGATCCGGCCAGAGCAATGCGTGCGCGACCGCTGCTGGCCGCCCACGCCGAGAAGGCGGACCGGGACGGCTACGATCTCATCATCGAAGGCACCCTGGCCACGGGGTTCGACTGGCCGGGCGCCGCCTATGTTGTCCTGGAGATCTCATCGTCCACCCGAACGGAACGGATCGCTCAAAAGCATGCGTCCGCGCAGGCGGCGCTCTGCGGGGTCGATCTGGCAGGGGTCGAGCAGGCGTTGGCAGCGCATGCCCCGCCATCGGCGACCCGACTGGATGCTGAGGCGTCGATTGTGGCGTTGGTCGAACAACTGGAGCGGTTGCGATACACTGAGCGGGCCAGGAGGTCGTGATGCGATGTGGGTTGGTGGTCGGCAAGCTGGTGGCACATCCCTGCGGACGCAAAGCGCGCACGGTCTGCGGACGGTGTCGAACGCCGATCTGTGAGCGACACACGGCCGACGGCCGGTGCTTGTCATGTGCAGGGCAGTGGACCCGCCCTGAAGGCGTGGTTGAGGTGTCCTGGCAGGAGATGTTCGACTTCACCGACGCAGAGCTGTCGGTGTTCGAGAAGCGGACCCAGTCTCCCGATCAGGCGCTGCACCGTTACGACAGCTGAGCCGGGGATGGACCTGATTTATGCCCTCGGTGGTGGGATGGGGCACCTGACCCGGGCCCTCAACCTCGCTGCGATCCTGGGACCGGTCCGAATCCTCCATCAAGCGCCGTATGAGCCCCCGTCACCGATGAGCGGTGTCCTCACGCGCCTGCCTGAAGGCGCCTCGGCGGCCTGGGTGCGCCAGTGGCTATCGGCGCACCCAGCCGAGCGGCTCATCGTGGACACGTTCCCCGGCGGCGTGGCTCATGAGATCGACGATGCCACGCTGGGCGGCTTCTCGCAGACGGTGTTGGTTCAGCGGCACCTCAAGCGCGGGACCTATGTAGACTATGCGAGGCTGGCCGACCGCTTTGACGTGCGATGGTTGCCCTATCCGCCGGACGCATGCGCTTGGGAGGGCGATGTGGAGGGCATCTTCGTGGGACCGCTGGTGCGGCGTCTGGAGCGGGCGCCGGGACCGCGGGCGTCGGTGGCGGTGATCGGCGATCCGAACCGGCTGCCGCTCCGATGGCGCGCGATGATGCCAACAGACACTGTGTACTGGGAGGGACACTTCACCCGGCTGCCGGCGGCGGAGCGGTTCGTCTGCGTCGGCGCCGGCCACAACCTCAGCTGGGAGCTGTGGACGGCGAAGGTCGCCGCCGCCCACCTCCCGCTGCCGCGACGCTACGATGATCAGCACCGGCGGGCGGAGCGCATAGTGTTCCAGACGCAAGGAAGACCTCCAGATCCGGTCGGCAGAGCAGGGCGCGTCCCATTCGCATCGCC
>JBCBLB010000468.1:0-7865 GCA_038520555.1 Myxococcota bacterium
CACGTTCCCGGGCCATGGCGCGCTCGTGGGCCTCGCGTTCGGCCTGCTCGCGCTCCTGGCGTTGGCGCTCCTGCAGCTCCGTCAGCTCGTGCTCCAGGGCCGCGATCTCTGCGGCCTCAGCCCGGGCGACGTCGATCCCACCTGCGGTCTGCTGGGCAATCTCCCGAAGGCGATCGAGGCGCTCCTGGTAGATGTCCCGGATGCGCTCGCCTTCGCTCATCGTCGCACGTGCAGCGTTCCGCTCGATGCCGGCAACCTCGTCTTGTAGCCGCTGGGCCAGCCGCATCTGACGCAGCCGCTTGCGCTCTTCTTCCCGGAGGCGCCGTTGCTCCTCGCGAAGTGCCTTGGCGCGATCTTTCGCGGTCCGGTTCGTCTCGTTGAGCTTGAACTGCTCCTTGATCAAATCGTCGATGCGCTTGAGGTTGTCTTCGAACCGCTGGCGGAGGGTGCGCTGGGCGCGGGCGTGCTCTTTGCTGGACTTCGTGTTGTCTTGGGTGACCGCGCTCATCAACTGATAGGCGAAGATGACGTTCTGCGCCGCCCGGCTATTGTCGATGAGGTGCTGGGCGAAGTCGCGGGTCTGGTGTGAGATCTCTTCGATCATCAGCACCGCGGCGCCAGCGTAGCGCGCGATCTGCTGCAGCTCGGGAGCGAACTGCTCGGCAAGGACCAGGCCGGTGGCCCGTGCTGCGCTCCGCACCGCGTCCAGGGCGGCGGTCGTCTCATCGAAGGTCTGGAGCGCGTTCGGAGATGGGCCGAAGCCGTCTTTGAACAGGGGCTCCAGCTCCTCGTAGGTCTCCCGCCCTGCCCGGCTCACCCGGATCAGCCCGCTTGTCGCAGACGCTGCCGCGGCGACGGTGCCGATGAGGGCTGTGGTGACCAGCGCCACCGCCAGCGACGCCGGGCCGCCGACCGTGGCGACGCCGGCGAAGACAGTGGTCAGGCGGCCGATGGTGCGAACCGATCGACCAACGCGGCTGTTCACGCCGCTGGCGGCGTCCCCGAAGGCGCGCATCTGGCGACCGGTCTGCTTGGCGTTTCGGGCAGCGCCTTGCAGGGATCGGGAGAATCGGCGGGTGCGATCCTCTGCCTCCTCAACGTCCTTGCTGATGCCGCGGGCGAGGCCCTGACTGTCGCGCTTGACGGCGCGAATACCACGCCGGTATTCGCTGGTGTCGAAGACGAGCTTAAATCTAAGGCTTTCCTCCAAAGCTCACCTCCGACGCGTCTTGTTGCGCTGCTCCGCGATATGCTGGAGCGCTTGGTTGTGCGCTGCCCCGTGTGCTGGTGATGTGGCCATCGCTGGTCGCCGGCTGCGTTGGGGCGGGTTGTATCGGCCGTTGAGCCAGTTGCGGGTGTGCTCCAGGTGGTTGCGCTGGACCGCAGGGTGGAGCCGGAAGAACCGGTCAGGATCGAGTTCACCCACCCGCTGCAGCGTCTCGTAGAGGAGCGCTTTGTCGCTGAAGGTGCCCCGCTGCGGGGCTAATTCTTTCCCAGGTCAGGGGTCTTCTTCACGCTGGTCTTGCTCAGATCGTTGAGCATCTCCAGGAGCTGGGCGTAGTCGCCGGCCAAAAGGCCCGCTTCCCTGAACTCCTCGCGGACTGCGCGGGCGTAGGTGTCCCACATCTTTCGATCGCCGCCCTGTGGGGCTGGCGTGTCCAACTCGCCGCTGGGCTCCAGCCCCTTCGCCAGCTGGAGGTAGCCATACAGACCCCAGTATTCGGGGTCGTCTCTCTGCACCTCTTCGCCGTTGATGTACTCGACAGGCTCGGGGTACATCGCGCTGAGATGCTCGATCCAGCCAAGCGGGAGCGCGGTCATGGTCAAGGTGATGGACTCGCCGTTGCGGGCGATCTCGACGGTGCGAGAGGGGATCGAAGTGAACTTTTGCTTCATGGAGAGACCCGGGAAGGAAAGGGGGAAAGAATCAGACGTACTGAGGCTGATTTTCGTGGTCGGTCCAGTTGACGGTGCCCTGAGCGAGGCCGTTGGCGCCGGCCAAGTCCGGGTCGACGCTGGTGGGGACGAGGTGGTTAAAGAGGGCCTGCTGCAGTCCACCGCCGGCCTGGGTGCTGTCCACCGTCAACCGAGCGCGCAGGCTCTTCTTCGTGCCGGACGACGTCGACGTCCAGCCGCTGGCGTTGCCCGAGAAGGTCAGTGCTTCGTAAGGGTGGACGTTGCTGTTGCCTTTGAAGCTCGTGATGAGGAAACTGAACTGACCGGTGACGTTGCCATCGCCGGTCTCGATGAGCACCGGGACCGAGGCGTGCCGCTCGCGCTCCATCGCCTCGGTGTAGTCGCGACCCGTCTCCGACCAGGAGAAGGTCCCCTGCATAAAGGTGACGGTAATGGAGTTTCCGGATCCGTCTTCAAGCACGAGGGTGCCGCCGCCAGACCAGTAATGGGGAACGGAAGAGTCGAGGTTCGCCATGGTGGCCTCCTACAGGGTGTGGCGGTGGATGTACTCGCCGTCGGCGACGATCTGCCGACGGCGCCAGGGGCCCTGGGCGGGCAACTGGCGAGGAGAGGCGGGGTCGCGGAACATGAGCCTGTGGCCCACGACCTCGGGCGGATTGTCGGGTGTGCCGACGTAGTCGAGCAGGGGAAGGTGGCGGTGACGAAAGGCGTCAGCGACCTCATCCGCTGCGGTGTCGATCTCGCCGTAGTCGACGGTCACTGTCTGTCCAGGCATCGACGGCATCGGCGGACGATGCCCAGACGGCCAGAACAGCTGAATGGTGACGGTGACGGGGACACGGTGAGCGGCAACGCCCTCTTCGTACAGCCCGCTGTACTCTCCGTCCTGAAGATCGACCGTTGCCCGCATCCACGGGCCAACGCCCATCGCAGTGCTGTTGTTTTGCACTTCGGTCGGATCGAACGATGGGGCGCCAGTGATAGTCAGGCCAGCGAGATAGCTCACCAGAGTGGCGCGGACATTCCGGCTGCGCGCGGAGGGATGCAAGCTCATCGCGCACCCCACCCGGTCACAACGGCCTGTCCGAGCTGCTGAGCAGCCCTCCGGCGGGCTCTCCGCAGCGCGCGCTGCAAGTGCTCGCCGGCTTGCTGTCTGGCTGTGCCGTACTCGATGTAGACCGCATAGTTGACGTCATTGGTGATGGAGATCTCGACGACACCATCTTCAGACGTCTGCTGCGCGTTCGTTATGCCTGCCTTCCAGCCGCTCGCGCTGTTGCCGGTGTCGACAGGCCAGGTGCGCAACGTCTCTTCGACCACGCCGTCGGCGGATACGCGCAGCACCCGCGCCACCTGGTTAGGCAGCGCCTTGAGAGCGCGTCGCACGGCCTGATCAAATCGCGCTTCGTCGAAGACCACTCCCATTACGACCCCACAACCAGGAGGTCATAATCGATGCGATCGGTGGCACTGCTGGTCATGCGCAAGGCAATGTCGTCTGAATCTACGGCCCACCCTGCGGCGCCAGGGTTGATCCCCAGCAGGAAGCCGCCGGGGTCGACCTGAATCGCGACGCCGCTCTGGAAGATGCTGTCGCTGTTCGCCTGCGTGAACAGGATCTCATTGCTGCCAGTGTTCTGTAAGGCGACCAGCCTGGCTTTTGTTAAGCCCAACGCGGTGCCTTCAAAGTCTGTCCCAGTCTGGAGAGCGATCTCATTGGTTCCGTTGGTGACGGTGCCCGCAAGCTCTTGGTAGGCCCGGGTCACACCGCGGTCATCGCTGCCGTTGACGAAGCTCTCTGAGTAGCTGAGTATCGGGACGAGGCGGGCGCCGTTGTCGCCGTCGACAAGGCCGGAGATGCGGACAGAAACGCGGAGTCGAATTGCAGTCTGGGCCATGATCAGCTCCCGGTGTCGCCGGCAACGAGCAGGTAGACATCCAGCGACGCCGACGCGTCGAGGCCGATGTTGTCACCGGCGGTGTACCCGCCCGCCGTGGGGTTGATGACGATGAACAGCCCGCCCGGGCCGACGTTGTGCAGTCCGGCGGAGCCGGCAAACAGGCCAATGTCATCGACAGCAACGGCCTTGAGCTGCGCGGTTTCGCCTTCGGTGTTGGACAGGTTTCGGAGCGCGATCACCTTGACATCGGCCAGGCCGAGCGCATTGTTCTCAAAGTCAGTAACTGTGCCCAGATCAACATCTTCGCCGGTGGTGGTCAGCGCGCGCTCCAGATCCTGGTAAACCCGCTCAACCTGGTCGACGGCGCCACCGGCGGTGAAGGTCTTATCATAGGCCCAGTCAACGACCAGCTGAGCGCCGT
Organism: Myxococcota bacterium; assembly: GCA_038520555.1. Classification (GTDB taxonomy): domain Bacteria; phylum Myxococcota_A; class UBA796; order UBA796; family UBA796; genus JBCBLB01. The sequence goes on from JBCBLB010000468.1 coordinate 4,240, forward strand.
CGTCGCCGGCGAACAGCCCTTCAATCTCGACCTCTACACGCAACGCTTTGACAGATTGGGCCACGAGGCCTCCTGGATCAGGGAGAGCGGCGGGCGATGAGCCGCCAATGGATGGACAGGGGGTCCAGCTGGGGCATCACCACTGCATAGGTCTCGCCGTCGATAATGAGCGTGCTGTCGGTGGTGGGCGGCGTGCTCAGGTCATCGGCGAGCACCCGGACGACCTGGTCCCCCATCTGGTACCGGCCGCCGCTCGTCTCGACTTCTCGGAGCGACAGGGGCTCAAAGACCGCCGACAGCTGGTCGGTCTGGTAGGTGAGGTCCTGGGTCAGGGTGCCGGAGACGCGGGTGACGGTCGTGGGCGTGCTGACCTGGATCGTGCGGGCGATGTTCGGATCATTGAGGCGAGAACGAACCGACGCCACGATGGACGCGCGCCCGACGGCAGACAGCCCGGGTGAGCGGTGATGGTTCACTGGATCACCGTCCGGTCATAGCCGCGGTCTGGCGGGAAATGGATGAACACGCTGCCTGCCTCTGCGACGTTGCCGCCGAGCATCTCCAGCGCCGTTTTGAGCGCTTGAACCTGGGCGGTGTCATCGATGTTGAGGCCGTTGAGGCTGAACCGGCGCGCCCGGCGGGCGGTGTCGGTGAGTAGGATCTTCAGCGCCAGGATGGCGGCGTCTTTGACCGTGCCTTCCAGGCTGTAGAGGTAGGTCAGCTCCGCATCCTCGAACGCGTACGCGGCGCTGTCCGTGTCTGCGATGTGCAGTCGGATCTGGCCGATGGTCGTCGCGAGGTCGTAAGAGAAGCTCACCTGATCGGCTCCTATGCGGCCTTGTTGGCGCAGTACGCGTAGCGCCAGTCCGTCACAGCAGCGCCGAACTTCTTCGAGAAGATGATGTTCCACTCGTTCTTCAGGGGGTCGTAGGCGATGCGGATGACCGGATCGCCGGAGTCGCGCACCCGGATGCCAGAGCCCCGACCGCGCTGAGTGACCCACCAGGCCGCCGAGGACGCGGCGTCATCGAGGTAGCTCCAGCTCATCACCGCCGCGGTGCCGCGGGAGACGTTGACGTCGTTCAGCTCCCCGCCGGGCTGCAGCGGGGTGTCGATGATCTGAAGCGCCGTCTTTTGGAGCCCTGGCGGCACCAGCAGGGTGTCCGGCCGGATCATCACACGGTTGTTCCGCTCATCCCGGTTGTTCTGCGTCGTCATCCGGACGCGGACCGTGTTGTAGTTGTCCTCGGAGAGCGTCAGCGATGCCTCGTGGTTCTTGAAGGTCGACGACCCCACGGTGATGGGGTGGGCGGTGTCGAACCAGGGCTGGCCGGTGTAGATGAATTTCGGGTACGGGTCCGCAGTGATGGTGTTGTTGTCGTTGAAGGTCCCGTTGAAGTGCTCGCTGGAGCCTGCGGTCAGGGTGCCCTTCTGGAACATGCCAGCGATGATCGACTCACTCTTCTCGCGGGCATTCAGCCCCGCGCTTTCGGCCGCGGCGGCGATGAGGTCGCCAATGTTGGCGATGGTGCCCGGCCGCTGCGCGTTGGCCATCTCGACCAGACGCCCGGACAGCGGCAGCCGGCGGCCCAGCTCGCGGACCTTCAGGTAGAAGCTCGGACCCTGAATCATCTCCGTGGCTTCGTATTCCTGGCCTTCCAGCTTCTCGCGGAACTCGCCAATGCCGGTGATGACCGTCTGCTTCTCCCCAAACTCGCGGGCGGGATCGTGGGGAATGACCTCGCACAGCTCGGGATAGAACAGCGGCTCACGCTCGTAGGCTTCCATCATCACGGGAAATCCAGCTTCAGCGACGAGTGCGCTCAGCTCTTCTGCGTTCATGGGGTCTCCAGGGGTGGTCTGCGCGAAGGGGATGAGGGCAGCAGAGGGCCGCCCGGAAGAGGGCTCAAGCGACGCCGGGCGCCTTGACGGCGTCGCGCAGGCGAACGTAGACGGTGTTCCGCGTCAGGTTGACGTCGACGATCATCAAGCTGTCGTCGGCGCTGCCGTCGATGTCGATGGTGCGACCGTCGGCGCCGATGTCACAGGTGCTGCCGATAAGCGCCAGGCTCACCGTGCCGGCGTCTGGTGGGAACTCGTAGACGCTCTCGTTGGAGATGTCGACCAGTACCTCTTTGTCGCCGTCGGCGGCGCCAGACAGCACGCTCGCGGTGGCAAAGCCAGAGACCCGCTCGCCGGCGGCGTCGACCTCTTTGAAGTACCCAGCGGTCGCGTCCGCCTTGGTGATTGCGGTGCTCTTGGCGATGTCCGCCGCGTCTGCGTCGAGGGGGTAGGCAACAACGCGCCGGTTGCCGCGCCGGTATCCGTAGCCGTCACTCTTGGCCATCTGGCCCTCCTATGGTGATGAGGAGGGCCGTTCGCCCTCGGTTCAGTCGGCGCTCTGCGCCTTCGCCCAGCGCCGCCCGCGCGGCACCCGCTTCGTCCAGACGTTCTCGAACCACTCCTGAGTGGCCCCGTTCTTCATTCCGGCTTTGCGCGCGTCTTCGTGCGCCTCGGCAGGGATCTTCGCGTCGCTCTTCTTCTTGCGACCTGGTCGGAACGTGCCGGATGGCTGGTCTTCGTCCCCCGCCATTCGTTCGAGCCTGCCGATCTGCTGGGCCATCGCTTCTGAGGACAGACCCTCTGGCACCAGCGCTTTCAGCGCGTCGGGCAGCTTGTCCAGCCGCTCCTTGTTGGTGGTCTTCAGCTGCGCTTCGCGATCGGCTTTCTCCTTGCGGAGCGCCTCCAGCTCGGCTTTCTCCTCGGCCCGTTCGGCCTTCTCCTGCTCGTAGAGCGACTTGAACTCGCCCTTCTCCTCTTCGGCCTTGCGCCTGCGCTCGGCTTCCTGCTCTTCGAGCTTGCGCGCCCGCTCTTCGGCGCGCTGTCGCGCCTTCCGCTCTTTCTCCAAGGCAGAGAGCGGCACCCTGTCGTCGCCTTTCGGAGGATCGTCCTTCGGCAGGTCGCCTTTCGGAGGATCGTCCTTCGGCGGGTCGTCCGGCTCGTCTTCGGTCTCCCAATCCTCCAGATCCCAGTCCTCTTCGCCCGGCACCTCTTCCTCCATGCAGCCGCTGCCCATCGATGACGGGAGGCTCATGGCAGCAAGGACGGCGGTCAGGGAACGGCACGAAAGACTCGTCTGCATCGGAGAAAGACCCCTTTTCGCCCGAGATGGCGGCGGCCCATGGGTGGAAGTGCTTTTCGCCCGAGATGGCGGCGGCCCATTCGAGAGCAGATTATCCTCATTTCGTGTGATAGTGCAAATAATCCAAAACCCCAAGCACATCCTGGAGGGCAAGATGGCCATGAAGATCGTTGCAGCGCACGGCGGGTTCCGCATCGTCGAAGGCGACATTGAGATCGAGCGGCACGGGGATAAGGCTGTCGCAGAAGGACGCCTGGCGGTCCTTCAGAAGCGTGCGGAGAAGGCCGCTACGAAGAAACCGGCTTCACGCGATGCCGCAGTTGATGGGGCCAGCCAGCCCGCTGAAGAGCCCACGGAGATCACCGCGATTCGGGCAGCACTGACCGGCTCAGTCAAGGAGGTCCTGACCCGGGTGGAATCCGTCGATGACCCGCAGGTCTTGGCGAAGTGGCACAGCATCGAAGAGTCAGGGCCGGGACGCAAG
>JBCBLB010000459.1:0-7986 GCA_038520555.1 Myxococcota bacterium
CAGCGGGTTCGTGATCTTCCTGACCATCCAGCGCACCCAGACGCTGACGGACTTCGCGGTGTCTCGCTTCGCGCGGCTTTATCCGGTCTTCTGGGCGTCAGCGGGGGTGACCCTGCTGTTTCAGCTGTGGAACCCGGTCGACATCGGAACCACTGAGCCGCTGTTCGTGCTGATGAACCTGACGATGCTGGCCGGCTTCGTCACCAAGGCGTTCATCGATCCGGCGTACTGGTCGCTGGGTTTTGAGCTGATGTTCTACTTTATCATCGCGATCCTGTTCCGCGCGCGGCTGCTCCAGCCGTCTCGGTTCGTCCCGGTCATGGCCACCGGGCTCATCGGGGCGACGCTGTTCGCTGCGGTGTGCTCGCTTGTGGGGTGGGCGTTTCCGATCATGCCACGACAGCTCACCGTCCCTTATACGCAGCTGTTCATCGCAGGGATGGTGTTCTTCAAGCTCCATCAGGGAGAACGGGACTGGCGCTTGTATGCATTGCTCGCCGGTTGCCTGGCGGCCCACTGGACGATGTTGTTCAACCCGGGCGATCACATCAACCTTGTCAGTTGCCTTGTGGTGACCGCCTCGTTTGGGACCTTCGGCCTGTTCCTGGCCGGCCGGCTCAAGTTCCTGGCCGTCAAGCCCCTGCTCACCCTCGGGGCGTGGTCGTATAGTTTGTATCTGGTCCATCAGGTGGTCGGCTTCAGTGTCATGGAGCGGTTGTATACGAGCGGGCTGGTCGAACACACCGTGGTGGCCATCGCTGCAGCCCTGGCGGTCTCGCTGCTGCTCTCCTGGCAGCTGACCATCCACATCGAGCAGCCCGCAGCCCGCGCGATCAAGCGGTGGTACCGCTCCCGGAAGGCAGCACGCTCGATCTCTGGGCTGAACCGGCAGATTCAGCCATAGCCTGCACCGCCTGCACCGTCATCGGATTCACCAGCGGAATACCTGTATGCCCCGATGGACATACCCCCGACGAAAGCATCCCTTTACCCTACCGTTACAGGAGGGAACCGATGGGAAAACGATTGGACAACGCCAAGGGGCTGTACCTGGAGGGGATCCGAGACGGGCGGCCGCGCGAGGCGCTTGATCGCTATATTGGCGACCGCTACACCCAACACTCGACCGGCGTTCGTGACGGCAAAGAAGGCTTCCTCGAATTCTTCGAGCCGTTCCTGGAGCGGAACCCGTCGCGGGACATTCGCATCGTCCGTGGCTGGGAGGACGGCCGAACCGTCTTCATCCACGCCTACCAGGACCTCAACCACGGCCAGGCAGAGTGGGTCACGACGGACTTCTTCGACACCGACGCAGACGGCCAGATCGTCGAGCACTGGGACGTGATCGCCCCCTACGTCGGCCAGACGCCCTCTGGCCACACCAGCGTCGACGGCGAAACCCAGATCACCGACCTGGACAAGACCGCGGAAAACAAAGCGATCGTCCGCGCGTTCCTCAAGACGGTGATGATGCGGGAGGGGGACCCGGAGCAGGTCGACACGTTCATCTCGTCGACGCAGTACATCCAACACAACCCAGCGGTCCCGGACGGGCTGGCGCACTTCAAGGCGCTGCTGACCTCACCGGAGCGGACGCTGTTCTACGATGAGATCGTCTTGCTGGCGGGCGCGGGCAACTTCGTCGCCACGCTCTGTCGGGCGACCTTCGACGGACAGCCCTACGCCCAGGTCGATATTTTCCGCCTGGAAGACGGACAGATCGTGGAGCACTGGGACAACGTCGAGCCGTGCCCGCCCGAAGACGAACGGGTCAACAGCGGCAAGTTCTGAGCGCCTCATGACGCAGAGAAGACCGTCCCGATCACATCGTCGAGGAGGTCGCGCAGCCACGCATGGCCGGGATCGGGTTGCCGGGCATGATGCCAGGTCATCCGCAGCGGAATCGGGGACAGCTGGTCGTTGAGGGGGTGCGGTGCGCGCTTGAGGCCATCACCGTCCGCGAGGCGCCGGGCCATCGGCGTCGGCAGCGAGACCACACAGTCGGTCTGCCGAAGTGTATCGGCCACCGACGCGATGTCGGAGATCTGACACACCACCCGCCGCGTGTGCCCGATGCGTTGGAGCACGTCGTCGAGGACGCTGGGGACATCAGGGCGCCCGGCGGGGATAAGCTGCAGGTGGGCAGACGCCAACCAGCCCTCCAGGTCGATCCCGTCGTCCCAGACAGCGCGGTGGGCGCCGAACACGACCTGCCAGTCCATCTCTACCCCCCTCACCCGCCGGGTAGACAGCTCCGGATGCATGATCGCAGGGGCCGCGACCACCAGGTCCACCTCGTCGTGCAGCAGCCGACGGAGCGCGTCCCGCTCTGACCCCAGAATCTGGAACGTCATGGCGGGCGCCTGCTGCCGGACCCGAGCGAGCAGGGCAGGCACCAGAAGCATCCCGAGGATATCGGGCGTCATCAGACGAAAGGTCCGCGCGTCCTGCGCGGGATCGAAGTCCCCGACCGTTCGGAGCCTGTCGAGGGCACCCAGGCTTCGCTCCAGTGGCGTCTGCAGCGAGGTCGCCAGCGGCGTCAGCGCCATCCCACGGCCGCTCCGAACCAACAACGGATCGGAGAAGGTGGTCCGCAGCGTCGCCAACGCGCGACTGACCGTCGGCTGCGTCTGCCCCAGCCGCGCCGCCGCGCGCGTCACGCTCTCCTCCCGAAGCAGCGCCCGCAACGTCACCAACAGGTTCAAATCCAGCCCATCCAGCGGAGGTCGATCGCGTGACATGGCCGAGTATCTCACAGCGTCGCACCGACGGTTGACCCTCCGCGTGCGCGCGCGACACAATCCTCTCGCCCCATCACGGTGAAGAACCGATGCGACGCCGGCTCCAGGCGTTGTCGGACGAAGCATGACAACACAAGCTCCAGGAAAGGCGCCAGATGCGCTACACCATCCGAATCGCACGACTCGATGACATCCCCCGCCTCCCACCAATCGAGCACGCCGCAGGCATGTTGTTCGAACAGGCCGGAATCAGCGGCAACATCACCGTGATGTCCACCGACGCGCTCCGTGCAGCGCTTGATGAAGACGGCCTCCTCGTCGCCGCTGATGAGTCCGATCAGCCAGTGGGCTTCGCCGTCTATGCGATCCACGATGACACCGCCCACCTCGCAGAAATGGATGTTCATCCCGATCATGGACGACGCGGGCTGGGTGGGCGGCTGCTCCAGACCGTCATCCACCACGCGCGCCAACATGGCTGCGCACAGGTGACCTTGACGACCTACCGTGATGTCCCATGGAACGGGCCGTTCTATGCTCGTCATGGCTTCCAGGAGATCCCCGACACCGCATGGACGCCTGCGCTGGCAGAGCGCGCGGACGCCGAAGGCGTCCGCGCCGGGGGCCGACGCATCGTCATGACACTCCGCCTGCACAGACGGTAGGCTCCCGATTTGCATGAACCCCGATGGCCACGCCATCGGGTACGAAGGGCCCAGCCTTGTCTTCCATCCCAGAATGCCAGAAATGCACGCAGGGTTGACCGGTCAACCCTGCGTGCATTTCTGGCATATCCCACGCCATACCATTTGAGCAAGGCCATCAATCAAGGCCCGATGAGACGTCAATCCAGCGATGCGAGGAACGCCTGCAGCGGGGGGTTGACCGCTTCGGGATGGGTGAGGTTGACAGAGTGGCTGGCGCCAGCCACCCGAACGATCGTCTCACAGCCAGGCAGCAGCGCAGCGAGCGCCTCACCGCTCGCCAGCGGCACGCCGAGATCTTCTACGCCATGGACGACCAGGGCGGGCAGCGTGATGCCCCGGATGGCATCATCGGGCAGATCGTCCCGCTCCAGCAGCGCATTGGTGGCGGCCGCATAGGACGCCCCCGGGTACTGCTTCCACTTCGGCATCCACGTATCCCACAGCGCCGCGTTCTGGTCCTGTGGGCCGATGATCGCGGTCATCAGTCCCTGCGCCAGCTGGTCGACCGCGCCGTGCGCCTTCCAGACCTCACGGGCTTCGATGTACTGCCCGTGGACCGCCTCCGGATCTGCAGAATGGCGGGTGCCGATCAAGACCACCCCGCGAAGCCGCTCCGGGTGGCGCAGCGCCAGTCGGAGCGCCGTATAGCCGCCCATCGACATGCCCACCACGACCGCCGCGTCGATCTCCAGGGCATCGAGCACCGCGACCACGTCAGAGACCGTGTCATACAACGAGAACGGCTGACCGTCCCACACGGTCCGGCCGCTCGCGCGGCTGTCGATGCGGATACACCGACACGACGGTGACAGCACCGCGACCTGGGGGTCGAACATGTCCCCGTCCATCAAGAACCCATGAAGGAACACAATCGGCGGGCCGTCACCGCCGCTGTCCTGGACATGGAGCGACTGGCCATTGGCTTCGATTTCTGGCATACATTCTCCTGATCACTCGGGAGATATCAGCCTTCGACGGACTCACCAGGGACCGGCGGCAGGCCGAACTGCTCCAACAACCCAACCGCCCCCTCCAACCGCGCGTTCTTCAGCTTCAACCCACAGACCATCGCCCCCGTAAAGTCGGCCCCCCGCAGGTCGGCGCCCTCAAAATCCGTCAGGGTCATCTGCGCGCCGGTAAAGTTCGCCCCACGCAGATCCGCCCGCGACAGGTCCGCCCGCGACAGGTCCGCACCCGCAAAGGACGCCTCGCGCAGGTATGCATCCACCAACAGCGCGCCGTACAGGTTCTTCTTCGAGAAGTCGGCCGCAGGCCCCCACGCCCCGGCGAACCCACAATACCGCCAGTCCACGTGCGCCGGCAGTCCCGCAGTCAGGTTCTTGAGCTGAAGGTTGGCCTGAAGCTCAAGCTTCTCCTTCGGCATGTCCCGAATGGAGAACACCGCCAACGGCAAGCCCGAGACGCTAAACGTCTTCCAATGCCCATACGGCGGCTTACTGTTGAGGAACTCCATATGGTTCGCCACGATCGTGGCCCATTCTTCTGCAGTCGGTGGTTCGCTGTGTTTCGCCAGATCCCAGCTGAACGGATGGTGGATGGTGGATTCGGACCGCTCCATCTGCACCCCGTCGACCAACAACTGTGCGGTGATGCCATTGTTATCGGCGATCGACGGATCCGCGCCTGCAGCAAGGAGCACCCGGACGCAGTCCGGATCGCCCTTCTCCGCCGCGAAGTGGAGCGCCGTTCGCCCCTGATCCTGCGTGTTCGCCATCCGGATCCGCTCGCCGTGATAATCCACCCGCTGGTTCGGATCCGCGCCATGGGCCAGCAGAACCCGCATCGCGTAAGGCTGGGCATTCTTCGCCGCGAACATCAGCGCGGTCAGCCCCTGTTCGTCACGGGTCGATGACCACCCATACTGTAGCTGGACCTGTGAGGTCTGGTTCACGAGCGCGCCCGCGTCAAGGACAAGCTTCATGATCTGGAGGTTTCCATACTTGCTGGCCAGCATCAGGGCGCTCTTGCCCTCATAGGTCCGGATCGAGACGTCGATGCCCTTCCCGATCGCATAGCGGACATCCTCCAGGTTGGGATCGTAGTCACAAGCCAGGGTCAGGATCGTGTGGTACCGGGTGCGATCGTTGATATCTGCGCCCCGCTCCAGCATCGCGTCTGCCAGACTGAACCGAACCGGATCGTTCGAAAACTTGTCGAACGCCGAATACAGCGGCATGTGATCGTTCGACTCTCGCACGTTCACATCGACACCCAACGAGAGCAGAAAGAGCGCGATGTCCGCATGCTGATGCTCCAACGCCATCTGGAGCGGTGTATACGGATAGCTGTTCTCCGCCTCAATGTCGGCGCCTGCGTCCACGAGCAGGCGGACCATCGCTTCATTCCCTGCCTTACAGGCCAGCAGCAGCGGCGTCACCCCATACTCATAGCGGGCGTCGACGAAGCCCGGGTTCGCCGTCACGAACGCGCGGACCGCGTCCACGTCTCCAGCGTCCACAGCCTCGCGCAGGCTCACCTTCTTCTCCCAGCTGTTCTCCAGCAGGCTCGGGTCCATCATCGCTCCTTCAGTCTATGACCAGATGTGGGTGTCCGGCATCGCCGCCTTCCAGGCGTCTACGTCGGTGTCGAGGGGGTTGGAGTGGATCTCCAGCCGCTGGAGGTTGGGCAGAGACTTCAGCGACTCCGGCAGCGAGGTCAGCTCACACTGGCCAACCTGAAGCGTCTCCAACGTCTTCAGATCGCCCAGGCTGTCCGGCAGCGTCTCGATGTTGTTGCATCGGATATCCAGCCACTTCAACTGTGGCATTTGACCAATCGACCTTGGCAATCCGGTGATCTGGTTACGCTCGAAGAGGAACGTTTCCAACACCTCAAACTCTGCGATCCAATCCGGAATGGAGTCGATAAGGTTGCTCTGAAGGTTCAGATAGCGCAAACTCTTCGCCAGCGGACGGAGGGACGGCGGGAAGATGCGCAATTTGTTAGAGTACGCCTTCAACGAGCGCAATCTGGTCAGGTTTCCGAACGTGTCCGGTAGCTTATGAAGCGAACAGGAGGCGATGTCCAGCGCTTCGAGGTTGACGAGGTTTCCAAACTCTCGTGGGAGCGTCGACAGGGCGAAGGCATGGAAGATCCGCAGCCGAGGGATGTGGCAGATCTCATACAACCCCTCGATCAGGTACTCGCCGGCGCAGTTGCCAATATACAGCTCCTCGAGGGCCTGGAGTCGCCGAAATTCACGGGGATAGCGCTTCAACCCGCTGCCTTGCGCCTGCAGGATTCGAAGCTTCGACAGCTCAGAGAACGACTCCGGGAACATGTCCGGCATCGAGTCGTTGGTCTTCGACAGGTGCAGCACCTCAAGGTTTTCGAGCTTCCCGAAGTTTTCAGGGAGGGATGTCAGCTGGTTGCCCCGCAAATCCAGCTCCCGAAGCGATGTGAGGTCACAGAACGAGTCCGGTAGCGTTCGCAACAGGTTGTCGCTGAGGTCGAGAACTTCGAGCTTCCCCATGTCACCGAAGTTGTCCGGCAGGCGCTGCAGGTGGTTCTTTGAGAGGTCGAGGATCTTCAGCCCGGTCGCCTTCGCGAACGTGTCTGACGAAAGGACCCGAAGCTTGCGCCCCCCCCAACGGACCACCCGCTTGCGTGGCCCGAACGAGTCCCCCTTCCGTGTCTTCGGCCTGGGGAGGTCCGGGCCACGGTTATAGTCCGCAGAGTCCCAGGACATCCCCGCCTTCAGGTGAGCGCCCCACTTCGGGGCGGTCAGCTCAATGACATATACCGCATCATCACCGCTGCGATCGGTGACCTGGACCTTCTCGATATATTCATGGCAGACCAGACGCAGATAATCATCGTTGGTGAAATCGTCCTGTGAAAACGCCTGATCGAGATCACCGCCCCGACCCGCTTCGCCCACGTCCGTCCAATCGTACAGTGGCCCATATAGAATCTGAAGGGCGAAGTTCTTGGTCGCCGCAAAGCCGCCAGCGTCCGGATGGACCCTTGTCGCAGCAACCCGAACGATCCGCTCCTCAACGGAGAGAACGGAAAATGAATACAAGTCAGACACCCACACCTCTCACATACAGGCACAGGCATCTTAGTGCATCACAACCCCCTGAGGCGGACATCCTCTGACCGAATACCGGAAACAAACACCAGACCTCCGCAAAGACAACTGACAGCATAGCCTTTCACATTTCTTTCCAATTTCGCACTCCTGTGCCGGTAATTTACATAAAAACAGTGTTTGCATGAGAATAAAATCAGTAGGCCCAGAAAATTGAGCGCCAATGCCCGAGGCTGTATTCAGAGGACCGCCATCATGAAATCAATTCCTCCTCGGGCTCATTAGAGACCATGAGAACTGGATCAACGCCATGGCAAACCGGTCGGAGGATTTCGAAAGACATGAAGACGCACCCACGAAAGCGCTACGTGTCAAGGGTTTTGAGACAGTCGGGTTGAGGAAATAGTGAAGTGGTTGTGGCGCATGACGCGCCTTGGGTTTCAGATGAAGGGTTGTGGCGAGTCGGCGCACTGCTTTCCGATTC
>JBCBLB010000311.1:0-10881 GCA_038520555.1 Myxococcota bacterium
CCGCCGACGGCAGACGCATAGGAGCCGGTCGCGGCGCTGCCCGTCCCGCCCACGACCACTGAGAAGCCGTTCGATGCGGTGCCGTCGGCCCCGCCAAAGGCGGCGGCGTTCCGGTACGAAGAGAAGGGAGCCGTCGTCGACACCTGAGGAGATGCGCCGCTGGCGACGCCGTGGGTGAGATCGACGATGTTTCGGGTCCCGCCGACGGCAGCGGTGTTGGCGTTGTTGACGGTGTTCTCTGCGCCGCCGATGGCGACCGCGGTGCCCCCATGAACGGTGTGGCCGGAGCCGCCCAGGATCGCGCTGTAGCTGCTGTCTGTCAGGTGGTTCTGGCCGCCCGCGACGGCGGATTGTTGGCCGGCAGAGACGTTCGAGCGGCCGCCCACCACGATGGGGGTGCCAGATGTTCGTGCGATGTTGTCCGCGCCGCCGATGATCATCCCACCGACCGCTGTCGCTTCGTTGTCGTCACCGCCGAGCGTGACGGCCCATTTCTGCGATGCCATGTTGCTGTCACCGCCGATGGCGGCTGCCATGCTCCCCTCGGTGGTGTTGCGGGTTCCGCCCAGGATGATGGAGCCTGTGATCATCGTCGTTCCCAGCGATACGGTGTTCTCTGCGCCGCCGATCACGGCCGAGAAGTAGTCCGCCGCCGTGTTCTCTGCGCCGCCGAGGGCCACGGACATCGGTCCAGAGACCCTGTGGCCGGTCCCGGTCGCCACCCCTGAATAGCTGGTGACGTCGTGGTCGTCGCCGATGATCAGGTTGTGGCTGCCGGTCCCCGGATCGCCATAGCCGATGATCAGGTTGCCGAGCCCGTCCAGGCTGCCGGCGGTGCAGTAGAAGTCGCTGCTGCTCGCGCAGCCGTCGTCGGTGTCTCCGGATCCAGACTGAATGAAGACGTTGTAGCCGACGATGGCAAGCGCCTCGCTCTCCTCATCGATGTCGACGGCTGTAAGCAGAACATCGAGTCCGTCGAAGTCGATGTCGCTGTCGGTGAGGTAGCCCCGGGCGTTGACCCACGCTTCGGTCACCAGGCCGTCGAGGTCGCTTTCAACGAGGTGGTTTCCGCTGATCGCGGTCACCCGAGCGTCCGCGGTGGTTCGCTGCGTGTCCGCGCGGGAGAGCTGCTCATCGATCCGGGTCACCTCCTCATTGAGCGCGGTGAGGTCCCCATCGGTGAGGTAGCCCTGGGCGAGGACCCAGGACTCCGTCGCGGTGCCGTCGAGGGCAGCGCGGGTGAGATAGTCCGCTTCGATGGCCGTGAGCCGGTCGTCGACCGGTGTGAGAGAGGTCGAGATCAGATAATCGACTTCAATGGTGCTCATCCGGCCAGCAAGTTGATTCTCTTTCGCCGTGATGGCGTCTTGGAGCTGTGCGTTCTGTGCAGCGAGATCGTCGATTTGTTGCTGGAGCGAATCAAACCGTGGGTCGGTGACGTCGTTGATGTCCTGCTCGACCTGGCAACCGGTCAGAACGGCGAGCGCAGAGAAGAAGCGAACCGGGGGCGCCATACAAGCCTCAACGGGAGGGGGAGCATTGATTGAGGCAACGCTCATCCGGTCCCCAATTGGTGCAGCCGTTGATGGAAACCAGCGTTTCGTCAAGCGAATCAATCAGAGCGAGTACGCTACGATGGTTCCCCGGCGAGAACCGCTCGATCGTTTGACGCCCACGAACAGGGCCGGTCCCTGTGGTGACTCGGGGTCGAGTGGGCGAGGAAGTCACCGCTGGCATCGAAGCAGACCCCGGAGACGGTCAACGGGCGTCCTCGATGCTGAAACCCCGGGGCAGAAGTGCGAAGGGTGTAGGTTCGACCGTCGCGTAGGTCGACGAGCATCTGGACTTTCATCGTGTTGGTTACCCATTATCGGCTCACGCTGCTCGGAGGAGGACAGAAAGCCGCAATGGTCGGTTGGGGTGCGTCGATCTCTCTTTGCCTGGATCTCTCTTTGATTGGATGGAAGACGACGCCACCTGGATTGCAACCGAGATATCCAATTAAGGCCGCAACAGGGAAGGGGTGTTCAATGTGGCTGTTCATCATGTTGGCCTGCCGCTCTCCGTCGGATGATGAGCGGCCGGATCCAGGCGATGAGGTCGTGGATACGGGCGGGCTGGAGACGGCGCTGAAGGTCGCAGACTTCTACGACTGTGACACGGACACCGTGAACCTCGATGCGCCGTCCGGCGTGATGGAGACGCCGCCGCTGGGAGAGATCGCCGGGCTCTGTGATGGTCAGGTTGTGGCTGGCACGTTGGACGATCCGGCCTTCATCTGGCTGGACGTGATCAGTCAGCAGATCCTCAACCGCTGGCCGGTGCAGGCGGCACCGAACGTCGTCGCTCTCGATGTCTCCGGTGGGGCGCTGTTTGGCGGCGGCAGCCGGATGGATCTGGAAACCGAAGCTGTTGATCCTGCCAGCGGCCTCACCGACGATCTCACCGGACTCGTTCTGGGGACGGACGGGGAGCTGCTCGCCCTCCGCCCAGGTGACCTGGACATCGTGGCTCGGGCAGACGGACGCCTGGTTCGCTCGATCGCCACGGGCGCGGCGGGGACGCTGCTGGCTGCTGATCCCGACCAGCAGCGGGTGTTTATCGCCGAACGGGGGGAGACGCGGCCGCGGATCAGCCGACTGACCATCACCGACGATGACATCCTCGATCAAAAGCAGCTCATCAACGTGGAAGGGTGTGCGAACGGGCAGTCGATGACCCTGTCCCCGGATGGAACGCAGCTGGTGTTTGTGTGCGCCGGCGACGACCTGATCATCGATCGGAGCAGCGAAGACCTGCTCGAAGAGCAGGGCAGATGGGGCGCCGGGGCGGTGCCCCGGGCGGCGGCGTTCAACCCGGACGGCAGCGTGATGGCCTCGATCAATGCCACGCAGCTCCACGTCTTCGACGCGAAGACCTACCGCCGGCAGGCGCTGGCGACGCTGCCGGAGTGTGACTTCCCGGACTATCGCCAGGTGGGGTTCTCTCGGGGCGGAGACCTGATCTGGGCGTATAGCGCCTGTGGGTTTGACCAGGACAGCGGAATCGTAGCGTGGTTCAGCCTTCCTGAGCTGCTCGCCGCCTCGCCAGAGGAGTGAAGGGGAGAGAACAATCCATCGGAAAATCGTCTCCGGAGCCACCTGGATGTGACGACCCGGATTGAGAAGACACAGAAAGGGTGCACCCTCACTGGAGCATCGCAACCTCGCATGATTGGATTTCTCCTCACGATCGCTACGGTTCAAGTCGCCGACGCCGCAGAACCTCTTCCGGTTGATGCGCTGGTCGAATCCATCTCGACCGCCCCGACCGCCCGTCAACGCGAGGCCCTGTTCTCCGAAGCGCTGGCCCGATACGCGGACGATGCCAACGCGGTCGCTCAACTCAGCAATGGGCTGGCCACGATGCGTGCGCTCGATGCAGCCCAACGAACCGATCCATCGTTGCTGCGATTGTTCTTGATGGCGGCGATGAGTTCCGACGCTCCGCTTCGAACACAAGCGATCACCGCGGCAACGATCGGGGGCGATCCGCCCCTCTCTGCGCCCCAACCGATCACCGATCCACGCGCTCAGGAGCGATATGACCGTCAGCGGCTGCGTCGAGATCGGTTGACCGTCACGAGCGGGTATTACTCGATATACGGCGGCTCTATCAGCACCTATGACACCTGGAGCGTCTATGATGGGGGTGGAAAGCCGTACACCGTGCGAGAGTTTGCAGAGACCGTCGGCGATCAGCGAATGATTCGACGCCTCAAGGGGAAAACCCGCCGAGCAGTCCTGACGACCGCTGCAGGGACCGGGGCGATGATCCTCGGTTTTGGGATCGCGTTCAGCGAGTACTCCAACGCAGACAATACCAACGGCATCGAAGAAGACGACCTGGACAGTGGGCGATTTCTGACCTGGTCACTCATCGGTACCGCCGGAATGGGAACCGCGATGATCGCTGGGATTGTTCCCCCGATTCGCCGTCGGTATGTGTCCTTATTCTATGAAGCCCATGAAGCCGATCAGCTCATTGATTCCTATAACGAACGCTTACGGCAGGATTTAGGGGTGACCCATACCTCTCGGCGCCCAGCAGTGGAACTGACGCCCACGATCGGGTTGGCTTACATCGGCTTGAATGGAAGATTCTAAGGTTTACAGAGCCGCCTGTAGAGGATCGTGGGTGAACCACCTCTGCACCCCTGTCTGTACAGGTTCAGCGTCTGAGCGGAGGGGGGCCGCACGTCTCCTCACGAACCCGTTGTCCGTGATGTTCCTCACGGGTCCTGTTGAGGTCTCCCTCGCTCGTCGACCGCTGCGGCATCAAGGGTGGGCCATCCATCCAACTCCCCGCGCTGCCGTGCGCAGACGTAGAAGAGCCGTTATGCGCGAACGCATCGATACATTCACCTTCTGACCCCACCGCTCATATCGAGCCGTTCGCTCCTCTCATCAAACGCAGGACCGCAGATGCGCGCTCCCCCCCTCATGACCATCGTTGCGCTCAGCGTTGCCTGTGGTGGTGGGCTATTCGATGAACCTGTGCCCACTGACCTCGCCGTTCGAGAGGGAATGTGTCACTGTGACCTCCCTGATGATCGACCGGTCGATTTCTATACCCGCGGCGGGATCGACCGATTCGTGATGCTACGGTTTGAAGCCGATCCGGCTGAGGTGCCTGCGTTCCTTGCGTCAGCGGGCTTGCCAGAGCTCAAGCCTGATCCGAGCGCGTTCTTTAACGGCGCAACAGAAGCAGCGGGCTGGTGGGTCAAAGAACCCTCGCCAGGCAGTCGTGGGGCACGCATGTCAACGGATGCGTGGACCGCGAAGGTGCGTGTCGACCCTGGACCTGGTGAGCGGGTCACGATCTTTTTGTGGGGCAACGAGCGGTAAGGCGTTGCATACTCTCCTTGATGTCGACGCCCTCAACCCGCCAACTTCCAGCAGAACGCGAAGACCACCGACGCCACCAGCAGCTGTCGTGGCGATTGTAGAGAAGTCCGGCTGAATCGCGAAGTCAGCGCGATGTCCTGACCTGAATGATCGGGTTCAGCCTTCCTGGGCGGCTTGCGGTTTGGCCGGCGGCGTGAACCCGGCGCCGCGGGCGAGCTGGGCGAGGGTGTAGCCTTCCCAGGTGCGGACGAAGATGACCCGCTCCGCCCGGGCGCTGGTCCATAGGGCCGGCAGGGTGATGGGCGCCTCGTCGAAGATGCTTTTCAGCACGCTGCGGGCTTCGACAGGGGCGACGGCGAACATCTCGCCCCCGCGCAGGCCCGGGGCCGGATCGCCGTGCTGGTCGCGCGGATCGCTGGGGCGGGCGAGCGCACGCGGTGCCCGGGCGGTGAACTCGGCGACGGTACGAGCGGCGGCTTCGGCGCCCTGCGGATCGCCGAACAGGTTCCGCTTCACCAGCGGCGCGCTCTGCTTCCGCCCGAGCTGCTTGAGGCGTTCGGTATCGGCGCAGGGCAGGTCGATGGCCAGGCCTTCGGCCGGCCAGCTTCCTTCGAGCAGGCGGTTGGCCCAGACGCTCTCGTCGGCGATCTCTTTGCACGATCGCACCCACCAGTTGGCCACCACGGGCGTGACGAGCGGCGCATGGAGGGGCCGCGGCTCGCCGAGCAGGGGCCGCAGGTCGTCCAGGGCGGGGTCGGGCTGTGGGTTGGGGCACAGCTCGGAGAGCCGGCGCAGCCCCTGGTCGCGGGCTTCGAGCATGGCGCGCCGGACCGCCTGCAGGTGCTCCAGGGTCCCTTCAATCAGGCGGATGGCGCCGCGGCGGACGCGGAGCCGGCGCTGGCGCAGCTGGGCTTCGGCCTGCCGCCCGGGCTGCCCACCGCCGCCGACCCGCCAGAGGTCGGCGATGGCGTCGCGCCGCCGCTCCAGGGCGTCCTGGACCTTCGCCCGGGTCCGACCGCCGACCCACCGGGCGAACAGGTAGCTGCTCAGGGCGGCCATCAGCGCAGACAACCCCCAGGTCGCGATCCGGACGCGTTGGACGACGACGGGGTGATAGTTGGCGTCGATCTCCAGCTCGTTGGCGGTGATCCCGGTGGCGAACATCAGCGTCATCACGCCGATGGCGACGCCGACGGTGCCCGCGACGGCGAGCAGCATCCGCCGCGAGGGCAGCTCAGTGAGCGCCGCTTCGACCAGATCCCGCAGCGGATCGGCGTCGGTCGGTCCCTGGTCAGGGCTCTTCTCTTCGCGGGCGTCTTCGTCCTGCATGAACGCCAGCAGTCGCTTCATGCCGGCCTCGACCTGGGGCAGCTCATGAAGGCCGGACTTCGGCCCCAACGTCACTGAGAAGATCCGGTGCATCCCATCCCGCATCAGCCGGAACGAGCCCGCCTCTGCCTTGTCGAGGGCGACGATCATCTCTTCCAGCGCCGAGATGTCGGCGTGGGTGGGCGGCCGCACCTGGGTCGCGGGACGGAACAGGATGTCGTATTTGCTCTTGATGTCTGCGGCTTCGTCGAAGGGATCGACCTTGATCCGATCGGGCAGGGCGGTGGTGGCGCCGGAGAAGTTGGCGGCCAGCTGTCGGCACCGCCGGGCGGGCTCGCCGCTGGTGAACGGCTCCAGCCAGGCTTCGCTGCGCAACGGCGTGATGGCGCTCTGGGCGAGGGACGGATCGACCTCTTTCTCCACGCGGCCGACCAGCCGTGCCGTGCCGTCGTAGAGGGCGCGCTCGGTGGCATAGCTTCGAAGCCGGGCCTTGGGCAGATCCAGGCTGGCCGCTGAGAAGAACGAGAACACCCCCTCGCGCCGGGAGAGGGAGAGGTGCTTCATCCGGGCGGAGATGGCGTCTTCTTCCCGGAGGCCGCTGCCGATGAGCGAGATGCCGAACGCGGCGGCGCTGGCGACGGCGTCGGCCCGGGACAGGGTCCCGGCCTGGGAGTGGGTGGACAACAGCCAGACGCGGCTGAGCAGCGGGTAGTCGGGCGCTTCGCTGCTCGCCCAGTCTTCGAGCTGCTTGAGCCGGCGGAGCAGGGGCGCGGTCCCTTCCCCGATCATGGGCGGCACGATGAGGATGAGGTGCATCCCCGCGGTGCGCTGCCCGGGCGGACGCCCGCTGGGGAACATCGCGCTATACCGTCGCCCGACGATGGTGGCGCTGTCCTTACACAGGCGGAGCAGGTCGACGGGGCGTTGGCCCCAGCCGTGGGAGAACATGAGCAGGTCCAGCCGCGGCTCGGACAAATGCATCGCGGTGCGACCTGCCTCCAGCAGCGAGGAGAGGTTCTCTCCCAACGCGGGCCCGACCTCATCGGCGGTGGCGGCGCGGAGCACGCTGAGCAGCGGCTCATCGCTGTCCAGCGAGGCGGTCAGGCGCGCGACGACGGCCTGCCCCAGCTCCCCCACGCCCGCCGCTACAGTCGGGTAGACCACGCCCACAATCTCGGCCCTCCGGCTCGAATCAGACACACCGTATTCTACTGGTCACCTGATCACAATCGGCGGCGCCGAACTCCATCGGGTCTGGGCGTCCCACCGGGCCCCGTCCAGCCGGGCGTCCCGAAGGTCAGCATCGGTCAGATCGGCGCCACAGAGGTCACACTCCCGCAGATCGGCGCGCCGCAGGCAGGCGCGCCGCAGATCCGCCCCGCGCAGATCGGAAAACCGAAGACGCGCATCCCGAAGATTGGCCTCCCACAGATCGGCGCGGGCCAGTCGAACACAGCTCAGCTGCGCACGCACAAGCTTCGCCCGCTGCAGGTCTGCGCCCCCAAGATCGCTCAGAATGAGCCTGGCCCGCTCCAGGTTGACCCGCCGGAAATATGCGCTCGACAGATTCAAGCGGGTCAGCCGCACCCGGCGCAGATCGAGGCCGACCGTGACCTCCGGCAAACACCGCAACAGCTCAAGCGCCTGGTCGACCTGATCCGGCTCACCAGACTTCAACAACGCCACGATCTGACGCTGGAGAATGGGGCACGCCATCATCCCACCATCGCCGACAAGAACGCCATGACGCTGAGGGCCGAGCCGATCACGCCGAGGCCAACCAGGATTCGACGGAACAAAATCTGCAGCCGCTCGGCGTCGACGAGCAGGGCGACCGCGCCCATGACCAGTGAGATCTGGAGGAAGAAGGTGGCGAAGTCGAAGATGTCACCGACCGACTCCAGGTGAGCGGCGCGGGCTTCCCACTGGACCGCGCCCACCAGCTTGCCCATCTCACCGTCGATATCCTGGACCCAATTCTCCTCGCCAACGGCAGCAGAGCCGAGCAGGATCTCTTTCTTCTCCTGGTCGTATCGCTCGGCCGCTTCCGTGAGCGCGGTCATCCGCTTCTCGATGGCCGGGCGGGCGTCCGGCTGGATCACCTGGGCGGTGAGCAGGGCGCTGAGGAGGTCGCGCTCGCTCTCGGCGAGGTTGCCTTTGACGGACTTGGACTGGTACCACTGGAAGTCGCTGGCCCGGCGGCTGTTTGCGATCAGCTCGTCGTCGCCGTAGCGGCCGGAGCCGATGTCGGTGATGGCCAGGGCGGCGGCGAGGACGGCGATGATCAGGCCGCAGCTGGCCTCGAAGCGGTCATGACGAGATTTCTCTTTTTCTTCAGCTTCTTTCTCTTCAGGGCTCATGCATATTCTCATCAGGGTGGAGGCGAGGAGTACGCACCCTCCACAACGAAACCATGGACAGATTCTGTCCGACTTCAAAAATGAAACGCTCAGCAGCGAGCCGCCATCATACACGCACCGATCGACCACAGACGAAGACCTGGCGACATCCACCCCAAAGTTAACGTTCGATCAGGATCATCATCGCCAGATGGTCTGCTGAACGTTCCGGCCGTTGGTGCGGTTGCGGTTGTTCTCGTAGAGGCGGTTGGCTCTCCCCATTCGTTGGTTCAGCTCCTGTCGACGGGTCTGATATGAGGGGTGGGTGGACAGGAATTCGAGGGGGTTGTCGCCGCCGCTGTTCTTCTGCATCCGGTTCCACACCTTAATGGATTCTTGAGGTGGGTAGCCAGCTTTGGCCATATACATCAGCCCCACCCGGTCCGCCTCGGACTCATGGAGCCGGGAGTAGGGCAGCAGCACCCCGACCTGGGCGCCCAGGCCCAGGACCGACAAGACGATCGTGGTCATCTGCGGGTCGGCGGCCTCCCGGTTGCTGAGGTACAGCGACAGGGCGCCGAGGCCGCCGACGGTGACGAGCTGCTGGCTCATCCGCTCTGCGCCATGGCGGAGCGTGGCGTGGGCGACCTCATGGCCCATGACGAACGCCATGCCCGCTTCGTTCTCTAAAATCGGTAGAATTCCGGTATAGAAGCCGATCTTTCCACCAGGCATGCACCAGGCGTTGACGGTCTGGTTGTCTCGGAACAGGGTGGCCCGCCATTTGTAGTCGGGGTTGTCGGCCGCCGTGGCGATCCGGTCCTTGACCGCTTCGAGGATCTCGGCGTCCCGGCCGGTCGTGATGATGTTGCTCTCGCGGCGAACCTGTCGATACGACTGGACGCCCAGGTCGTTCATATAGCCGTTGGGGACCACGTTGAGCTGTCGGCGGCCGGTCTCAGGGAGCTTACGGCAGCCGACGCCCAACACGAACGCGGCCATCAGCAACAGGGGACGCTTCATCGGGATCTACTCGATGTGAAGGGTGGCGTCGCCCGCTTCCAGGCGTTCGACGATGCTATCGACCACTTCGCGCTCTTCTTTGATGTATCGCTGCTCGGCGTCTTCATAGTTCGCTGCTGCGGCGAACATCTCTTTTTTGAGGCGCTTGAGGTATGCCTTGACGTCTTCGAGCAGCCGCGCACGGGGGCGGCGCTCCAGGGCCTGGTTGCGGTACTTCTTGGCGGCGGTGTCGACCAGCTCTTGCTGGAGGTCGGGGTCCATGCTGTCGAAGGCGCTGAAGGCTTCGCTTCGCTTGGGGGCGAGCTTCTGGGACATGCCCTCATAGTTCCACGAGAACCCCGCTTCATCGGCGACGACGTTGCCCATGATGTTGCACAGCGCGAAGCGCTCGACCTTGGCCGTGCGGGACTGCCGCGCCCGCCGGGCCGATTCTTCCGCCTGTCGGCGCTCATCGGCCCGTCGCATCTCGATCGGGTCCAGGTCAGGCAGCCCCTCCCCGGCGTCCCAGGCGTGCTCGATGTGCAGGGGGTAGCCCCGCTGTGGGTCGCGCATGATCTTGCGGTAGGCCGGCTGAAGCTCGCTCTCGACGTTCTTGAAGAAGTAGACGGGCACCCCCAGGATGGCCTTGTACATCACGATGGCGTCGTCTTCTTCCCACCCGGAGACAAAGTTGATGCCGCTGACAACGCCCCGCATCAAGTGGCCGAGCGAGTCGTCTTCTTCGGTGTCGTACTTGTTGGACAGCCCAGCATAGAAGACGTCGGCCGGGGTGACGGTGGGATCGTCCCGCTGCAGCTCATCGATGTTGGCGAGGATCACACACTCATCATAGAGCCGCTGGAGCTTGTCCTGGATGCCCTTGCGCACCGTGGTCATCGGCACGGCCCGAACCGACTCATCGAGCTTGCCGGTCTTATACAGCGTCTCGATGTCTTCGCGGGCGTCGAGCAGAGCGATGTACCGCTGCTCCAGGGCGAGCGCCCGGCTCAGATCGAGGCTCATCCCCCTCTCGCCCATCGCCTCGCGGTAAATGTCGCCCGCGCGACGGGTGAGCCCTTCCCGGACCTCGGCGACGATCTCCGAGGCATCTCGGGTGCGGATCTGCCCGTCCGGGTCCCGCTTGGGGAGGAACGCCTGTGTGACCAGAGGGAAGATGTCTTCGGTCTTGAAGAAGCTGCTCCGATCCAGGTTGTGGCGATAGAAAATGTGCCACAGCCGCTCCCGACGGCGGTCATCCCGGAGCACCTCTGCGTCGAGGTAGTACTGCGCGATGTCTGAATCCGGGACCGCGCCGGGATCCTTGC
>JBCBLB010000854.1:0-3617 GCA_038520555.1 Myxococcota bacterium
CTGCCCACGCGCAGGACGCGCCCCTCGGAGAGGTACCGCTGGTCGAGGTCCCCTCAGGCGATCGGCTCGACCCCGCGCTGTTGGAATCGGATCCAGCCGAGGCCGCAGAAGGGAAGCGGGTCGACGTCCAGGGTGTGCCTCTCGTGCGGCAGGCAGGGGGGCAGGAGAACACCCCAAAGAGAAGCGGAAAAGCCGGCTGGCTGGCCGGCATGCTGGCC
The DNA here is from genome assembly GCA_038520555.1 of Myxococcota bacterium. Taxonomy (GTDB): domain Bacteria; phylum Myxococcota_A; class UBA796; order UBA796; family UBA796; genus JBCBLB01. The sequence goes on from JBCBLB010000854.1 coordinate 219, forward strand.
AACTGGTGGGATTTCATCTTCTATGGGTTCGGGGCCCTCGGCTCCATCATCGGCTCGGCGCTGTACGCGTACCGGAACGGCTACCAGGCGGCCCGGACGCAGTGGCTCACGGGCAAGCTCCGGGACGCGAACGGTGAGCCGCTCCCTTCGCTGGAGGCGATCCTCGCCCGGGTGGAGAAGGCAGAGAAGAAGGCAGAGGCGGCCAACGCGGCGGCTCAGGCGGCCCGGCGCCAGCTCGCCGCGGAGTCGGAGCGGCATCAGAAGTTGCTCCGTGAGCAGACCGAGGCGGCGAAGGCGGAGGTGGATCACGTCGGCAGCGTGCAGCGGGCGAGGATCGAGAGCGTGATCCGGCCGCTGCGGGAGCAGACCACCCAGATCAAGGATCTCCTGACCAAGGTGGCGCGGATCGATGCAAGGCGCCCTTCATGAGCGACCCGCACGTGGGCGCATGGATACGGGTACGGGGCCCCTGGCTGCCCCGAGACGACGCGCAGATCCGCGTAGACGCCCAGGTGCCGGTGCCTCGCCGAGATGTGCTCCTCTCCGAGGCGCGGTGGACGGCGCTGACGCTGGCGCTGCCGGCGCTGTATGTGTTTCAGGATCGGCTGGATGAAATGTTGCGCAGCCAGGTGTGAATCCAGACCTCCAGGTGTGAAAAACTTCACACTCGGGCCCTGGTGGCTATTTCTTGTTCGGGAAGAGCTGAACGACCTGAGAAGGTGGATCTGGCTGGTTGGCTCCGAGGGGGAGCAGCTCGGGGTTGTAGACGGGCACCAAGGTTTCACGAATGGCCCCTTGTATCCGGGGATCATTCTGTTTCATCCGACTGCGTCGGTCATTGAGGGAATGAAGCTTCTTTTCCGTATCCGGGAAGATCAGCTCCGATATGCTGCCGGGGAGCAGAAGGAGTTGTTGTAGGTAGGCCTTGGGGGACAGGTGATGCTTCGCAGCGGCGGCAGCAACGAATTCCCCGAGGAGGCTGGGCTGCTCATGTTCGATCGTGTCGCTATTGGGTTCGCCGCGATTCCAGCCGAGTTTTGAGTAGCGCTTGTGGGCGGCCTGGTATTGCTTGTCGTTCAGGATGCCCACACGATGAGATCGGGTGATCAGCGCCTTGACCGAGACCCCCCAGCGCTTCTTCCCTGGCAGATATGCGTAGGGATTCGCGCTCCGAGGCGCCTGAGAGATCCACACATGCCCCGGCACCAGCAGCTCTCCTGCGAACGCGTTGGCCTGATCTTCCATGATTTGAGATGGCTTGCGGGGCGCTTTCTGTTTGGACTCCCGCTCCATTGACGGGAGCCCGCGATGCATCAGCAGGTGCCCGAGTTCGTGGGCGGCATCGAATCGACTGCGGAACGGGTCCCGTTTCTGGTGGTTCAGGGCGACGATTGGCCGCATTCCTTTCCAGTAGGAGAACGCGTCCACGGTCCCAGCGTTCATGTCGGGGATGGTGACGGTGAGGACACCATGCTGCTCCAAGAGGGAGAGCAGGTTTGGGATGGGGGCGTCACCCAAGCCCCAGGCCTGTCGGGTCTGGTAGGCCGCATGAAGGGGATCAATCCCATCAACGAATGAGGTGAACCCGTCCTTGTCTTTCGGCAGGAAGTGCGCATCGGTCTCGGGAAGCGCCTCCTCATCCAGGAGATCGCCCCGCTCAAGGGGAAGGGCCACCTTCGGCAGGTGGTGGCCCAGCTCCAGCAGGATCGCCGCCAGCAGCTCCACGGCCCCGCAAATGCCGAGCGCTCGTAGACGATCCGGGCTGGGCGTGGATCGCAGGGAGCGAAAGAACACCTCACTGAGGTGCTCTGCCGGCATCGTCGCCAGGTCTTCGAGCGGTGTGAGGAACTGTACGGAACAACTCAGCGCCTTCGCGAGCCCGCAGATCATCTCGTCGTTGGGTGTTTTTGTGCCACACTCGTACAGTGAAACGGTGGTCTGATGAATTCCCAGATGGCTGGCGAGGGCGCTTTGGCTGAGCCCGCTCAACTGCCTCGCGATGAGCAAGCGGTGGGGATCGAAATGCTCGGCATGCATCACATCAATCGGAGCTGCATGTTGGGGGAGAGGGGGAGGAATTCGGGCTGAACTTCATCCGAAGGAGGCCACAGCACCACCCCGCTCCCCAGCTTCCATTCGATGCATCGGCCCCCCACCACCTTCGAGGGGGCGCCGATGAACAGCTCCTGTATCCCGTGGCGCCGCGGCGGATTGTCCATGTAGTTCGGGGTGGTGTTGGGCACAGGACCAATGATGAAGACCTCCCGATAGGTCGGCCCGTCCTTCCCCAAAACGCTCACATGACCAGGCGCGGGGACGTGATCGCTGATCGATTTCTCGATGTTTCTGGCCTCATATGGCGCCCCGCTCAACGGGCACGTGTAGTTGGTCAAGCGGGTGATGGTGCGGAGGGAGATGAGCACATCGTCCTCCTGCAGCATCCACAACCGCTCCGCACCGGTTTCAAGCTGATAGTTGCGGTTGCCCGTCGAAACCCACCCGGGGATGAATCCATCCTGGACCTGGGTGGTGATCATGGTGATGAACTTCTCAATCAGGGCGAGGTTCAGGGACGATGTGCCCTGACCTGTGCGGCTTTGTATCCCACCCCGGAGATCTGCATCAACGGCCACACGGACGCTGTGCAGGGCCTCAATGATAGAAGAGGGAAACCACTGGGGCACGTTGACGTTGGCGGACGAAGCCATGAAGTCTCCAGGGATTTTTTGGTACTTCTAAGAATACCCGATTGATAGTCCCGGAGACCAGCGGATTGTAAAGAAATCCGCGGCCGGTCGTTTTTTGACCTATCCCTGAGTGTAGCCAGCCTGCTGGCCGGCCGTGCTCTCATGAGTTGGGGCGCGCCGGAAAAGCGTTACACCCCCCGATCGCGCCCGATCAGGGCTGCCACTGGGCGACGGCGCCGACCTTGCTCTGGCTGAAGGGCTGCATCGCCGTGAACAGCGCCGGATCCCGACACAACAGGGCGATGAACGACTCCCGGTTGCCCGCGTTGTTGCCCCAGTAGAACCACGTCTCGAACCCCGGGGCCGCCTGCGCCTGGTTGAACAGCGCGGTGTGCGTGGTGGAGCCCGGGGGACTCTGGCTGGCGGTTGTGCTGTTCTGCAGGGCGCCGCCCGCGACCTGGGTGGTGATCGTCAACAGCTGGGTGCTGCCGTCGGCGTTGCTCGGCGTCACCGTGATCTCCAGCGAACCCCCAAGCTGGAAGCCGATCTGCGCGCCCCATGACGGCGCCTGCTGGGGATTGGTGGTCGCGTCGAAGACGATCGAGCCGTTACCAGCCGGCACAGTCCAGCTCAAATCCTGACGCTGTACGACCTGGTTGTCGTAGGGCACCGGGATCGTCGCCTTCGCTTCGAAGCGGATCGTCACATCGTC
>JBCBLB010000214.1:0-13612 GCA_038520555.1 Myxococcota bacterium
GACGTTCCCGGCAAGGTCGTGGTGGCCGTACGGTCCCACCCCCGCCGCCATCTGGCCGACGGCGGTGGTTCCGGTGTTGCACGGGTTGTTGTCACCGCCCAGCGTCATCCGGTGGTTGCTCAAAGCGCACGATGGGGGTTGGTCGCCCCAGGGGTAAGAGCGCAGATCGTTGGGATCACATCGGCTGGCGTCGTTGCCCAGCTCACAGCCGCCCCGGGCCGCCTTCTCCCAGTGGGCTTCTGGGGGGAGGGTCTTGCCCCGCGACGTGCAGTAGGCCATGGCGTCGGCCCAGCTCACCCCGGTCGCCGGGTGACGCTCGGCGCCCGGGATGGGGGTATAGCGGATCCGGCCGCGCCGGTTGGCCCAGGCCGCATATTCCGACTGCGTCACCTCATAGCGATCCATACAGAAGCCGGCCAGCTGGACCACATGGATGGGCTGCTCGTCGAGGTTGGACTGGACCGAGTCCGAGCCCATCAAGAACGGCCCCGGCTGCACCCAGCGCTCGTTGGCGGGCGTCACCGCGGGGTCAGCGTCGTTACAGTCCAGCCGCGCCGGCGACGCGCCCGGACAGCTCAGGGCGTTGCTGAACCCGTCGCCGTCGCCGTCTTCGCAGCTGGTCTCCGCCGGGATCCGCTCGACCGGAGCGGCGAGGGTGTCCCGCCACGACAGGGACAGGTCCTCCCCCTGCTCCAACTCCATGGGATCGTCGGGCAAAACCGACGGAGGGAGCGATGGCTCGCCGCCGTCGAACAGGCCGCAGCCCAGTACGCCCCATACCCACCATGACATCGTTGCGCTGATCCACACGACATCGGACACTATCACACCCCACACCCCGCAATCGGATACACGACCCCATGCAACCGCTTGAGCTTGGAACCCTCGCCGATGTCCTCGGCGCCACGTCGCCTCGGCGCGGCGGCGGGCCGGTGCGACGCGTCATCGTTGATTCCCGCCGGTGCGGGCCAGGAGACCTGTTCGTCGCCCTCCCCGGCCAGCACACCGACGGCCACCGGTTCGTCCAGGCTGCGCTGGATGCCGGGGCCGTCGCCGCGATCGTACAGGCCGATTATGCCGGGACGGGCCGGTCGCTGCTCCGGGTCGCCGATCCGCTCAGCGCCCTCCAACAACTCGCCGCCTGGGTTCGGCGGACCTCCCTCCGAACCGTCGTCGCCATCACCGGCAGCAACGGCAAGACCATCGTCAAAGACGCCCTGCTTCGACTGATGGCCGGCCAACGGGTCTATGGAAACCCCGGCAGCCACAACAGCCAGCTCGGAGTGCCGCTCGCGGTCCTGGGGGCGCCCGCGGGGGTCGATGTCGCCATCTTCGAGGCCGGGGCCTCGGCGCCCGGTGAGATGGCCCGCCTCGCCCAAATCCTTCAGCCCGATCATGGGGCCATCACCAACATCGGCCTCGCCCATATTGCCGGGTTCGGCGATCGGGCGATCACCGCGCGTGAGAAGCTGGGGTTGTTCAAGGAGAGCCGCGGATGGCTCGTGCTGCCACCCGATGAGCCGCTTTTGGAACCCTACCTCGCTGGGCTCTCTGTCAGGGTGGTGCGCCGCGGCCGGGCGCCGCTGCCGATCCTCGTCGGACAGCGGGATGACGGAGAAGGCGCCCGGCTGGTGGTGCGATTCGACAATGGGGATGAGCACGCCGTGCGTATCGGCACACGATCTCAGCCGCTGATCGAAGACCTGATGGTCGCCGCTGGGATGGCCTGGCAGCTCGGCGTCCCAGCGGATGCGATCATGGCCGGGATGGAGGGGTTCTCGCCGGGACCCACGCGAATGGAGGTCTGGCGGGCGCCCGAAGGGGTCACCCTGATCAACGACGCCTACAGCGCCGATCCGATGTCTGTCCAGGCCGCGCTTCGCTCGGCGACCGTGGGTGCCTCTGCGGGGGGGCGGCGCATCTTTGTGTTCGGTGGCATGCGCGAGCTCGGCGGGCGCGAAGCCGCAGAGCACGCTCTGGTCGGAGAGATCGCACGAAATCAGGGCTTCGACCGGCTGGTCCTGCTCCAGCAGCCCGCGCTGGCCCACACCGCCACGGCCTTCGGTGAAGACCGGGTCACCTGGGTCCCTTCCGCGGACGCCGTTCGTGAGGTCATCCGTTCCCTCGCCAGCCCCGGCGACGTCATCCTCATCAAGGGCCCGCGGCGCGATGGCCTACAGGACGCCGCCCGCGCGCTGTGGGAGTCGATGGCGCCCAAGCGCCTGATCGTCGACCTCGCCGCGATTCGGGAGAACATCGCCCGGTTCCGCCGGCTGGTCGGCGCCGACGTCCGGATTCTGGCGATGCTCAAGGCGTGGGCCTATGGCACGGAGCTGGCGCGGGTCGCGCGCGATCTGCAAGCCGCCGGGGTCAACTGGATCGGTGTGTCCGCCGCAGATGAAGGGGCGATGCTCCGCCGCGCCGGGGTGCACCTGCCCATCCTGGTCACCCTGCTCGACCGGGGAGAGGTCGACAAGGTCATCCGCTACCGGCTGACCCCGGCCGTCTACTCGCACGCCATCGCCGATGCGCTCATCGCTGCGGCCGACCGCTCCGGAGCGATCATCGACGTCCACCTTCATGTGGACACCGGGATGGGCCGGCTCGGCGTCCAACCCGAGGACATCGCCGCCCTGGCCCGGGTGGTCCGCGATGCCCGCGGGCTGCGGGCGACCGGGCTGATGACCCACTTCTCCTCTGCCGATGACCCCGGCGCTGACCCCTACTCCCATGCCCAGCAGGCCGCCTTCGATGCTTCGATCGCCGCGGTTGAGGCCGAAGGGCTGACCGATCTGCTCAAGCACGCCGCCGCCTCCTCCGCAGCGGCGCGTTTTTCGTCTGCCCACTACGACATGATTCGGGTCGGGTTGGCGATGTATGGCGTCCCGCCCTCATTGGCAGCGGCAGCTGCGCTGCCGCTCCAACCGGCGCTCGCCCTGGTCGGACGCATCACGCATGTGACCACGTTCCGTCGCGGTCAGAAGATCGGCTACTCGGGGACGTATATTGTCGCTGAAGATGCCCTCCGCGCCGGGGTCGTGGGGATGGGCTACAACGACGGGGTGCCCTGGCGGCTGTCCAACCGCGGCCACGCCATGATTCGCGGGCAGCGGGTCCGGTTTCTGGGGCGGATCTCGATGGACTCGCTCGTCGTAGACCTCAGCGATCATCCCGACGTCGGCATCGGCGAAGATGTGCTGCTGTTCGGGAGCCACGACGGCGCACACCTGCCCATTGAGGAGGTCGCCGCCCTCGCCGGGACCATCCCCTATGAGGTGATGGTGAAGGTCGACAGCCGCCGGGTCCAGCGGCTGTTTGTCGGGGATTAAGAGCGATCAGGGAACGCAGTCGGTCTTCTCGTCGAGAAAGGCCGCGATCCGCTCCAGATAAACGGACAGGCCCGCTTCGGGGACGCCGCCGCCGGTGATGCCATGCTGGACGCCGTCGAGGATCCACAGCTCCTTGTTGGCCGGGTCTGCGCCAGCGTTGTCCACCATCTCCTCGACGTCATCGGGCGAGAACCGCTGATCGGCGCTGCCGATCATGGCGAACAGAGGGCCGTCGTAGCCCATGATGCGGTCGACGTTGTTGAAGCGCCCCTCGCTGAGAAAGCTGTCCGGGATCGGCACCCCGGCTTCTGATCGGGTCACCCCCTCCAGCGAAGTCAGCGGGGCTTCCAAAATCATTGCACAACCTGGCCTTTCACGACCCATATTGACCGCGGGGATCGCCCCGAGGGAGTTCGCATAGAGGATGATCCGATCCGGGTCCGGGGCGTCTTCAGCGGCGCGGTCTCGAACGGTCTGGGCGTCTGCCTCGAACTGCTCGACGGTGGGGACGGTGTCGGGCTGGCTCTTGCCGTAGCCGCGGTAGTCCCAGACGATGATCGTGTAGCCGGCCTCATGGAGGAACCGGAGCCGCGGCAGATAGTGCTCGATGCCCGCGTAGTTTCCGTGGTTGTAGAGCATCGTGACGTCCGCGTTCTCTCCGAAGCCGGGGATCAGGTATCCATCCAGGGTGCCTTGTCCATCGGCGGTATCGATGGTCAGCTGTGTGACCGTCGCGGGGTCGATGGGCCGAACCGACTCCCCATCGTCGAGGGTGTCGGCCATCCACGGATGGCTCCGATCCCATGGATAGGCGTCTTCGCACGTCGTACAGACCTGGTCCCAGGTGCCACGATCTTCACAGGTCTCCTGGGAAACGGTCGAGCAGTGGACCGGGTTGAAGATGAACGAGTCGAGCCCGGCGCAGCCGACAAGGACGGTCCACATCAGGATCATGGTGTGCCCCCAAACGTTCTGGCGAAGCCGATATTGAGGCCCAGCGCACCGGGACCGTATGTGATCCACTGGATCGAGTCGAAGTTCTCTGTGCGGTTGATGGCGTAGTGACGCCCTTCCAGCTGAAGCATCCACGACGCGCCGATGGCGCGCTGGGCGCCGATGAAGGGGGTGAGCAACAGCGAGGGCTCCGAGAAAACCAGGTATTCGGCCACACCTGCGTAGAGCAGCGTCCGCTGGACCTGCCAGCTGGCGGTGAGTTCGAGCTGGTTGACGGCCAACCCCCCCCGATCTTCTTTTCGGGGATCGAGGACGTTCGTGTAAAGATACTGTCGGTCGCTGATGGTGAAGGCCGGAACACCCTGCCTTTGTTCTGATAGCATCCACGCGGCGCCGCCATGAACACCCGCGATCCCAAACACCGTACCGGTCAGGTTGAGGCCATAATTGACGTCGAGTGGACGATCTGAAATGGTGGTAATGCCAGAGCGGCCCTCGATGACGATGTTTGGCATCGGCAGCGGGGCGCCGCCGAACGCAAACGCCGGACCACCCAACGTGGCCCCGACCGCGTGCTCTCCCGGATTTAACGGGCGGGCCGGGTTGAGGGTGGCGCAACCGGTGAGCAGGATGATGACGAAAACAAGCAGCCTCACGCGAATGGCGCCGATATCATCTGGTTCCAGGCCGAATGATTCACCGTTCACTCCAACATTGGGAGACAGACCTCAATATGCCACAACAATTCAAGAACCTCGTCGACATGTTCAGCCGCTCCGTCGAGAAGTTTGCCGACAATCGACGCTTCGGCACCAAACGGAACGGCGCCTGGGAGTGGATGACCTTCGCCGAGATGGGCGAGCAGGTCGACGCCTTCCGCTCCGGGTTGGCCAGCATCGGCATTGAGCGCGGCGACGCTGTGGCGGTCATCTCCAACAACCGGGTCGAGTGGGCCGTCGGCGCCTACGCCACCTACGGTCGGGGGGCCCTGTATGTTCCCATGTATGAGAAGCAGAACCCCGAAGATTGGGAGTACATCATCGCCGACAGCGGCGCGAAGGCGATCCTCGTCGCCGACGATAAGGTCGCCGCCAAGATCAAGGGGATCCGCGAGCGCCTGCCCGGCGTCGCGACGGTCATCAACCTCACCGGAAACGACCACGCCGACATGACATACCAGCAGGTGCTCGACGCGGGGCAGGGCGCTCCGGTACAGCCCGCCGACCCCAACCCCGGTGACCTCGCCGGGCTCATCTACACCTCCGGCACCACTGGCCGTCCCAAGGGCGTCAAGCTCACCCACAACAACTTCACCAGCAACGTCAACGCCGTCCAGGGGCTGTTCCCCATGCGGGACAATGATCTGTCGCTGTCCTTCTTGCCCTGGGCACATTCCTTCGGGCAGACCTGTGAGCTGCACACCCTGCTGTCCTTCGGCGGCGCATCCGCCATCAACTCTGAGGTCCCCCTGCTCGTGCAGGAGATCGGTGAGATCAAGCCGACGGTCTTCTTCTCGGTGCCGCGCGTCTACAACAAGATCTATGATGGCATTCACAAGAAGATGGCCGCCTCGACGGTGAGCAAGATGGTCTTCGACGCCGCCATGAAGACCGCCGAGCAGAAGACGGCCCTCGAACGCCAGGGCCGCAGCAGCGGATGGGTCAACTTCAAGCACCGTATGTTTGATCAGGTCGTCTTCAGCAAGATCCGCGATCGGCTGGGCGGGCGGCTGCAGCACGCCTTCTCCGGTGGGGCGGCGCTCAGCAAGGATGTCGCCATCTTCATGGACAACATCGGGGTCACCGTGTTTGAGGGCTACGGCCTGTCCGAGACCTCTCCCATCGCCACGATGAACTATCCCGACCATCGCAAGGTCGGCAGCGTCGGCAAGGCGCTCCCCGGCGTTGAGATCCTCATCGACACCGACGCCGTCGGCAATGAGCTGGGTGACCAGGGAGAGGTCGTCATCAAGGGCCCCAACGTCATGCAGGGCTACCACAACCTCGACGCCAAGACCGCCGAAGTCATCGGGGCAGATGGCGCCTTCCGCTCTGGTGACATCGGCCGCCTCGATGAGGAGGGCTACCTGTTCATCACCGGCCGCATCAAAGAGCAGTACAAGCTCGAGAACGGAAAGTACGTCGTCCCCGCGCCCCTCGAAGATCACCTCGCCCTCTCCGGCTTCATCAGCCAGACGATGGTCTATGGCGACAACAAGCTCTTCAACGTCGCCGTCATCTTCCCCGACTTCGCCGCCGTTCGCGAATGGGGTGAGGCCAGCGGCGTCTCTGGCACCGATGAGGAGCTGTGCAAGAACGAGAAGGTCCTCGCCAAGATCCGCGAAGAGATCGACGCCCAGCAGAAGACCGTCTTCAAAGGCTACGAGCGGATCAAGGACTTCCGCCTCATCACTGAAGAGATGACCGTCGACAACAACATGCTCACCCCCAAGCTCAGCATGAAGCGTCGGAACGTCATCAAGGCCTACCAGCACCTGCTCGACGAGATGTTCGCCAAATGATGCCGCTCAGCGGGGGGACGCAACGGTGCAGGTCGAGAAGCACTCGGCCAGGCCGTCGCCCACCGCACACATCAGCTCGCCCGGGCCGGCCGGCTCGACCACCGCACCCTGCGGTCCGATAAACCGCAGGGTGCAGCCATCTTCGGGGGTGGTCAGCACCGCGCGGCCGAACACGAACCGCGCCGCATCCCGGTGCCCGTCCGGACAGATCAGCTCAACCCCACGGGCCGCGTCGAGATCTGTCAACTCGACGATCAGGCGCTCATCGTCCCGCGCCGCGTCGTCAGGCAGCGCCTCGGTCCCCTGGGCAGCGCCCAGCCAGTACAACAGCAGAGTCATCACATCCGTCCTTTATCCCAGCACCCTCCCATGACGAACGTCATGTTGGGCCTGGCAGAGGCGGATCTGAGGGAGGCGGATCTGAGGGAGTCGACCCTTCAGCCACCGTTTCTTCGGCCGATAGGCTTCCCATGTTCCGCCGTGAGATCTCAACCGAGGGGAGCAGCTCTCGTCGGCAGCGGGAGCTGGAGAATGACTGGGCGGCGATGAAGGGCGACGTCGTCGGCCGGGACGTCGCCGCGGCCTTCGCGATGGCGATGGTCGCGTATATGGTCTCTCCATATGACGTGCTGCCCTGGGCGATCGCCTACGGCATCATCGAGGCGCTGGTGATGTGGACGCTCTGGCGCGTGGTTCAGACCGCTCGCCCCGCTGAATACACCGCGCACCTCTTGATGACCGGGGTGTTGTGCATGGTGTATGCCGCGCCGGGTGTGCTGTTGTGGATGGAGCCCAACACATACGAGAAGATCTGCGGCTTCATCTATATCTTCGGCGGAGTCATTTTCATCTCGACGGTCCGAATATCCCATCTTCCCTTCGGATTGGCCGGTTTTTTCGCCCACCTCTCTGTACAGGTCGCCCTGCCGGTCAGCTACTACCTCGACACAAACGATCTCGAAGCGACGCTGCTCCTGGGGGCCTCGATCCTCGCGACGATGGGCTACTTCCTCACCATCCTGCTCAACAACCACCGGCTCCTCAACACCCTCGAAACAGAGCGGGCGCGCGCTGACCTCGCCAGCGCGGCCAAGTCTCGCTTCGTCGCGGCCATGAGCCATGAGATCCGCACCCCCCTCAACGGCATCCTCGGCGTCGGTCAGCTCCTGCAGGCAGCAGACGATCTCAGCGACGACCACCACCATCATGTCGACCTGCTGATGAGATCGGGGCGCAGCCTGAAGGTTCTGGTCGATGATGTCCTCGACCTCGCGAAAATCGAGGCCGGCCGCATGGAGATCGCGCCCGCAGAGGCCGATCTGCATATGGAACTGCGAACCGTCCAGCACCTCTTCACACCGACCGCCGCGGAGAAGGGCACCACCATCCACCTGGATATCGACGACAGCGTGCCGCAGTTCGCGATTATGGACGCGCTCCGGGTTCGGCAATGTCTCAACAACCTGGTCTCAAACGCGGTCAAGTTTACCGACAGCGGTGTGGTTCGGATCGCAGCCCGCGCCCGCCCTGGTGGACACGCCCCCGCGACGGTGCGGTTGACGGTCTCTGTGATCGACACCGGGCCGGGGATTCCGAAAGAGGCGATCGGGAAGCTCTTCGAGCAGTTTCAACAGGTCGACGTCCGGCGAGACGCGCGCTCCGGCACCGGGCTCGGCCTCCCGATCTCACGCCAGATGGCCCAGCTGATGGGGGGCGATATCCGGGTGGAGAGCGTCCCTGGTCAAGGGAGCACGTTTCACCTGGACATCTGCATCGAACGCGTCGATCACACCACCGTCCCGGTATCCGTTGATGAGCACAGGCTCAACGCACACCTGAACCGACAGGGGGTGAAGGCCCTCGTCGTCGATGACGTCTCCACCAACCGGTTCGTCGTCGCGGCGTTCTTGCGCGCTGCAGGGGTCACCGTCGAAGAAACGCCCGACGGGGAGCGCGCGCTGGCGCGCATCCACGATCAGGACTTCGACGTCGTCTTGATGGACAGCTCGATGCCCGGGATGAGCGGCGCCGAGACCCTCGCCGCGATGCGGCAGGCTGGGATCCACGCTCCGGTGATCGCGTTCACCGCAGACGCGATGGAGGGAGATCGCGAGCGCTACCTGAAACAGGGCTTCGACGGCTATGTCAGCAAACCCATCGATCGGCGACTTCTGCTTGTGGAGATCACGCGTGTGCTGCCCAGGGCAGAGCACACGCATACAGACGGTCTGCGTTGACCGCCTGAACGGCGTCAGGTGATGGGTGTCAGAGATGCACGCCGATCTGGGCGCGCACGGCAACGCCGCCCGCTTCCGGGCTGTGCGCCGTGACCTCAAGCCAGCCCTCATTGCGGCTGTACTGGTACGAAACCGCCGGACGGAACTGGACCCCCCGGGCAGACAGGCGGGTCGCGTGGTGGTCTGAGAGCCGAACCGTCAGGCCAGCCTCGGGCAGGTACAGCATCCGCTCCAACAGATCGGTGCTGCTCCAGACCGGCACGGTGACATCGGCCCGCACCGGGCCGACACCGCCCTCCGCAGAGATCCCGGCGGCGAGCTGCCCGGTGAGGCTGCGGGCGATCAGGGCGTCTGCCATGCCGTAGCCGCCCAGACACAACGCGTCGGTTTCGATCACGTTGTAGCGGGCCGCGGCGACGGTCGTGGTGCCACCGCAGGTCGGGCAGCTCAGCCACGCAGCCCCCTGTTCGATCTCGGCCGACAGCTGCAGGCGGCGTATCGGCGCCCCTCGGACGCTCATCGCGCCGCCGAAGGTCGTGTCTCCATCGAGCGTGTTGAGGGATGCGCCCACGCCGAACAGCACAGCGTTTGCGGCGAGCGCCGCTGCAGATGGAGCATCTCCGGTGGGCATCATCGGCGGCGCTGCGAGGGCCGTATGTACCAAAAACAGTCCGATCACAGCGACGCTCCGATGGCATACAGCCGTTGTTGGATGGCTTCCGTGGCCGCGCGTGGCTGGCCGCCTCGCTCTCCGTCGGCGAGGTTCATCAGCACCGCCACCCCAACCTTTGAGTCTGCGTCGTAGAAGACCTCGGTCGATACTCCAGAGTCATCACCGTCGTGGCCGATGATCTCGCGCTCTCCCAGCAACATCCCGAACCAGAACACCTTCTGCTCGCTCATGTAGTCTCGGACATACCACTTCGATAAGGCCGGCGTTGTTGTCAGCATCGCCGCGATCGCGTCCGGCTCGGCCACGCGCTGCCCGTCCCACTGACCGTCTGCGGTCACCATGCTCAGCACCCGGCCCATCTCTTCGGCGGTGCTTCGGAGCTGTCCGTCCGGGTAGGTGGCGAAGCCGTAGTGCGCGATCGGCTCCCATTGCCCGTCTTCATCGAAGCGGTATGGACGGGCCAGGACGGTCGGGTCGTCGTAGTCGTCGAAAAACCAGCGGGTCTGGGTCATGCCCAGCGGCGAGAACAGGATCTCATCGGTGTACGTTGGATAAGACTGCGCCGTCGCTTCCTCGACGATGTGGGCAGCCAGGGCAGCGCCGACGTTGCTATACATCCACACATCGCCCGGCGACCAGCGGAAGAAGTTCTGTCGCGCGTCATACCACTCGCCTCCTTCGCGCAGATAACCGAGGAGGAACGCACCGAGCTGGAGGGGAGAGTCTCCATCGACGTAGGTCTCATCGAGGATGGTCCAGTTGTCCCGAATCCCAGCGGTGTGGGTGGCGAGGTGCTCAACCCGGATCCGCGGCTGCCTGTCCGCCAGCCGCGGGTTGCGAATGTCCGCTCTGAGGTGGTCGTCGATGGGGTCGTTCAACGACAGGTGCCCCTGCTGCTGGGCGATGACCAGGGACAGACCGACGATCATCTTGCTGGCCGAGGCGAGCATGAACGGCGTCTGGGGGGTGGCCGGGATCCCGGCCTCCAGGTCGGCCCAGCCATAAGCCGCCGACCACTGCACGCCCTCGGGCGTCGAGAGGGCCAGGCTCAGCGCTGGCACGCAGCCCTGCTCCATCTCATCGACGATGAAAGCGTCGAGCGCGTCCCAGTCGACATCCGACGATGCGGGCCTGATCCCATGGGAGATGGGGATGTCGCCGGGGAAGCCCGGACAAGGGGGCGGCGCGCACGCCGCGAAGAGCCACCAGAGCATCAGCGCCTCCGCTGTTTTGTTGCGGTGATTGGACACCGCGGGGGGGCGCAGCTGTCACTTATATCCGGGTGAGGCTGAACACGTCGACGTCGACGCCGGGAGCGTAGTGGACCAGCGGTGGTGGACCGACCGGTGCCGGCAGCCCCGCCGCAGCGATCAGCCCTTCATCAAGCTCATGGAGCGTCGCGGCGTGGGCGGGGTACGGCGTATGGTAGACCTGCCCCCGGTACAGCGCGCCGTTTCGCTGGGAAAACAACAGATACCGCTCCATCAGGAAGAACTCCAGCGACGCGGGCGGCAGCGCGCCGAGCGGGGCGCCGACGGTGTAGCGGGCGGAGAGCCGCGCGTCGGGCTGTCCGCGCCGGGTGGTGTGATAGTGCCGCTGGCTGCCGTCGGTGTGGGCGCCCATCTCCGCGAAGTGGTAGGGCAGGCTCCATCCGATCCGGGCCGCCTGAACCGCCAGCCAGGACGCCGCCTCCAATGAAAAGAACCAGACGCCCGGCTCGCCGTTGATGTGCACATAGGTGCGGACGTTGCACTCCAAAAAGTCCATCCCGAACGGCATCCACCAGGGCTGCACCCCCTCCCTCGCGAAGGGAACGACGCCAATATAGGCGACGCCGTCGTGGGTATCGATCGACAGCCCCGATGGGATCAGGGGGCGGAGGGCGTCTGCAGGGATCGGCCAGTGCAAGAACAGCAGCGTGCGCCACTTCTGGTGGCCGGCAGCGGCGCGGTCCGGGCGGTTGCATGGCGTCAGTCGATCGATGGCAGGGGCATTCACGGGCTGGCTCCTATGCGTCGCCGAACACCCGGTCGAGGCGGAAGAGCACCGTCCAGGCGAAGGTGAGCAGCAGGCCACGAACGAAGTAGTCGAGCCCCAACATCAGCGGTGTGCTGTCCTCCAATGACCAGATGTCCCAGATGATGAAGCCGATCTGGACGGGGAAGGACAGCAGCAGGATGGGGGCGGCGCCGATCAGCAGGTGCCATCGGGGGGCGGACCACAGCCGGCCCTCACGCTCCAGCCACCGGGGCATCCGGACGAGGGGCAGCAGCAGGCACAATATCGGGAAGGTGAGTCCATAGATGGGGCGGACGAGGACGACGAGGAATACGGTGAACCAGAAGATGCGCTCGCCGTAGGTGTACAGCGCTGCGATGATCTGGCCGAGGCCGGGGTCGAAGAAGCTCTCGCGTCGAGACATCCACAGCGCCGCGGCGATCCCGACAGTATTCATCAGCAGATCGGCGAGGAGCCGCAGGACGAAGAACCCCCCCAGGGCGTGGGCTTCTACGACGAGGTTGTGGGCGCCGACGCCGAGGAGGATGGCGGGCAGCCCGACGGCGAGGCTGAGGGCAGGCAGGTTGTCGAGGAACGACAGGGTCGCTTCTCCCCAGGCGGACGCAGTCTTGCGCATCGTCGACATCGGATGGGCTCCAGGCTCGAGGTCGAGGACGAAACGTCCTGGCCTGAGCAGATCTTACGCTACGGGAAGCGCGGGGGGCAGAAACCCGTCGGGCCACCACGTCTCTGCAGAGTGCATCGCGCCCTCCAGCCATGCGCCGAGCAGCGCGGTGTCTCGCAGATCGACGCCGCGGAGGTCTGCGCCCCGGAGGTCTGCATGACGCAGATCGACCGCGCTCAGGGTGGCGCCGCGGAGGTCTGCTCCACGCAGGTCGGCTTGGCGGAACGAGACCCTCTGCATCACGGCGTCGCGTAGGTCTGTTCGCTGCAACGTGGCCCGGACGAGGTCGCAGTCGGTCAGGCTGGCCCGCTGCAGGTGGGCGCCCTGGAGCCACGCTTCGGCGAACCGGATCGTGTTGAGCCGCGCACCGCTGAGGTTCGCGCCGCGCAGGTCGATGCATTCGAAGCGGAGCGAGGTCCCGCCGCCATGGATCGGACGCCCTTGAAGATCGGCTCCGAACCGTTGTCCATGGGGGAGCAGGGAGATGGCGTCGTCCGGGGCCCGGGCGGGCCATCGGGTCTCGGCAGAACACAGCGCGCGCGTGAACCGGGCGTTGCCAAGTTTCGCGCCGTACAGGTCGGCAGCGCAGAGGTTTGCGCCGGACAGGTCTGCGCCGGTCAGATCGGCTTCTCTCAGCGAAGCGCCGCCAAGATCGGCGTCGCGGAGGTCTGCGCCGGTCAGGTCCGCCCGGGTCAGGGTGGCGCCGCGAAGCTCGGCCTTCTGGAGGTCGGCATCGCGCAACGATGCGGTGTGCAGATCGGCTTGATCCAGATCGGCCTCGCGCAGGTCTGCGTCCACGAGGTTTGCGCCGGTCAGCTCGGCGCGGATCAGGTTCGCCTGATGAAAGCTGGCCGCGCGGGCCTGGATATCGGAGAGGTTGGCCCCCTCGGCGTTCGCTCCGATGAAGGCACAGGCGACCAGACGCGCGCCGGCGAACCGGGACTCGAACAGGCCGGCATAGGAGAGATCGGCGCCGGTCAGGTTGGCGTCGGAGAGGTTGATGCGGTGCAGGGCGTGGCCAGACAGATCGGCCCGCCGCAGGTCCGCGCCCCGGGCCAGCCGCCAGATGCCCCGGGTCGGCTGTGTTCCATCGCTCCAGCGGGTGCGATCGTCGATCAACGCGCCAGTGAGGTCATCGTCATCGAAGATGGCGCCGCTCATGTCGGCGTCGCGCAGCAGCGCCCGATCGGTCTTTGCGCCCCGGAGGTCTGTGCC
>JBCBLB010000049.1:0-23439 GCA_038520555.1 Myxococcota bacterium
CGGACGCAGACAGCGATGATGATGGTCTCAACGATGGCGACGAGGTCAACATCCATGACACCGATCCGAACGACGCGGACAGCGACGATGGTGGGGTCAACGACGGCGATGAGATCGCGAACGGGACGGATCCGAACTTCTACGATGACGACCTCGCGCAGCTGTACTTTGCGGGTGGCCGTCGTGGCTGCGCGACGACCAGTGGCGGGGGAGATGCTCCGCTGGCCATCGTGCTCTCTCTGCTGGGTCTGGCGATGCTTCGGCGTCGTCGGAGCCGGGCCGCTTGAACGATTGGAGCCAGGACAATGATGATTCACGCTGGATGGTGGGTGTTGGCGCTGGGGGCCTCAACGGCGCATGCGCAGAGCGCAGAGCTGGGCGGGATCGATGCGCACGGCTTCAACCTGGTGGCCTTCGACGGCGACCTTCGGGATGGCCTGACGGTTCATCGCCCCGGTCGATTCGAGGCCTGGGACTTCTTCTTCGGCGCGCTGGGGGAGTACGCAGAGTCCCCGCTGATCTTCTACTATGAGAACCGAGATGGGGAGATCTACGACTCAGAAGTCGCCCTGGATAATGTCTACGCCCTGAACCTGGACGCCGGGGTGTCGGTACATGAGCGGGTGCGGTTGGATGTCGCGGCGCCGCTGTTCTTCTCATCGCTGGGCAACGCGGGCAGCCAGGGCGTCGATATCGGCGATCTTCGGGCGAGCGCGCTGGTGGCGATCATTCGACCGGACATCGACGACCGGGGCTTCGGTCTGGGTGTGGTGGGGCATCTGGATGTGCCGACCGGTACGAGCGAAGACTTCCTGGGCAGCGATGGGGTCTCGGGCGGCGGGCGGGTGACCGGCTCTTATGCCTGGGAGAAGGTCACCCTGTCCGGCGACCTCGGCGTTCAGGGCAACGGCGCCATCGAAAACATCAACCTCAACGGCGCAGATGTCCTGCTCAGTGGGCTCTCTGTGGGCTATCTGCTCGGCGAGCGGACCGGCGTGACCCTGGAGGGGCGCTACGGGGCGGCGCTGGTCGCCAATGAGCAACAGGGCACCGGCTCTCCTGGTGAAGTGCTGCTTCATGGACGGCATCGCCTCAACAGCGGCACGTTCTTCACCCTCGGCGGTGCGGCCGGCTACACCGATGGCGCTGGAGCGGCGTCGTATCGGATCTTCGCCGGGGTGGGCTTCGGGCGGCTGCAACAGGCGGTCGTTGGCCCCATTGATACCGATGGCGACGGTCTCGTGGATGGAGAGGACCTCTGCCCCCGAGAGCCCGAGGATATGGATGGTGTTCAGGACATCGACGGGTGCCCGGAGCAGGAGCAGCAGCTGGCCGTGGCGGTGAAGTCACCGGACGGTGACGTCATCGCAAACCCCACAGTAGAGATCAGCGGGGACGAGCTGGACGGGCCGGTGGCCGATGATGAGATCGCGGTTCCGGCCGGGACCTACACCGTCACGGTCTCTGCAGAGGGCTACACGAGCGAGACCCGCGAAGTCACGGTCACCGAAGGCGCCGACGTGCTTGAGGAGATCATCTTGGAGCCGGTCGTTCCCACTGGGGCGGTGATCGTGAAGGTCTTCAACCCGGAGGGCCAGCGGGTCGACGCTGCGGTGACCTTCAGCGACGTCTCGGTGCTGACGACCAACGGCATGCTGGAGCAGCCGCTGCCGGCCGGTGAGCAGACCATCGAGGCACGGGCGGATGGGTACGCGGTGGAGACCGCGACGTTCACCGTCGTCGAGGACGAAGTCGTCGAAGTGCGCATCGATCTGAAGCCGTCTTTGATCGAACTCACCGAGGAGCGGATCGAGCTTCGCGACTCGGTGTACTTCGAAACAGCGAAGTCGGTCATCAAGCCGGAGAGCTACCCGCTGCTCAACGAGGTCGTCCAGGTGATGAAGGATCATCCGGAGATCCTGTTGCTCCGCATCGAGGGGCACACCGACAGCCGCGGCAGCGCCGCCTACAACCTCAATCTGTCCAAAGATCGGGCAGCGTCGGTGCGCCAGTACCTCATCGACGGCGGCGTCTCGCCGGAGCGGTTGGTGAGCGAAGGGTTCGGCGAGAGCCGGCCGATCGACCCAGCCCAGACCGCGGCGGCGTATGAGAAGAATCGTCGTGTGGACTTCTTCATCGCCGATCGCAGCGACTGAGTCGAAGATCCATTACAATCGCACTCCACCTGAATGTGGGGAGGGGAGCATGGGAATCAGGCTGTGGATCGTCGCGGCGGGCGCGCTCTTGATCGGGTGCGGGGATGACGCAGACGGAGAGAATCGAGTCCCGGACATCCTCGCGCTGACCGGCGATGTGACCAGCGGCGCGGCGCTGTACATCACCAACTGTGCGAACTGCCATGGCAGGAATGGGGAGGGCGGCATCGGCCCCGAGATGACCGCTGCGGTACAGCCGCTCGACGATGAGACGTTGGTCGACTCGGTGTTGTATGGGATCGGCACGATGCCGGATCATGAGTACCTCTCCGATCAGGAGATGGCCGATATCCTTGCCTATGTTCGCGATGCGTTTGGCCAATGATATAGGTCTGTCGTTACGACGACCGCAGGTTGAATCTTGTAGGAGGACCGGATGCACTCAGAAGACTCGCTGCACGTCCAGACGGGCGAGACCTGGGAGCGGCTGCTCGCAGAGTTCCTTCAGTACCATCGCAGCGGCTTGAACGTTGCGCTGCACTTGATCACGACGCCGCTGGGGCTGTTTGGCCTGTTTGCGATCGCTGGGTCGGTGAGTCCGTTTTTGCCGCCCGTCCTCGCGGGGGCATATCTGGCGGTGCTGTTTTCATCGGTGCCTCGCGCGACCTGGCTCATCACAGCGGGCGTCCTGATCGCGATCGTCACGGCGTCGATCGCATGGCCGCTCGGAGCGCTGTGGGGCGGCGTGATGGTGGTTGTCGGCTACTTCGCGCAGTGGGCGGCACATTATGCCGTCAATGAACCCACAATGGAGGGGGCCTACGCCAACCGCCCCGGCTGGTTGCGCCGCTTCATTGAGCACAGCGTGTATTTGCCGCCGTTGGTCTTTCATGCCGCCAGCATTCCCGAGCGCTCTCCGCTGTGGTGGCTGGTCGCCCAGAACCGAATCTACCTCTCGCGGGTGGAAGGGCCGAAGCCTGAAGCGGACATGACCCTGATCCGAAACTGGGTCCATGCGCAGAACCCGCCCGAGACTCACACCACCCACTGGTGGTGGACCGACCTCCCCGAAGACGCGCGCGCCGCCTATGTCCGTCTCGCCAATTCCAGCGCGATCTTCGAGACCTTTCGCC
Source organism: Myxococcota bacterium (assembly GCA_038520555.1). GTDB lineage: Bacteria > Myxococcota_A > UBA796 > UBA796 > UBA796 > JBCBLB01. The sequence continues at coordinate 3,290 of JBCBLB010000049.1, forward strand.
GAGAGTATGGGGACGATTATGAGGTCGACGTCGTCTGGGGCATGAACGAGATCTATGTCGCCGGCCCCGACCAGCAGCTCACATCGGACACGGTCTTCTATGACCCTCACCTCGACGGGCCGTTCGCAGTCTTTCCGTTCTGCACGGTCTTCCGTTGTATGCTGTCGGTCAGCCCCGATGAGCGGGTCAAGACCCACTTCCCGATGACGGGACCGGACTATGACTCCGGCGGGGACGCATACGCGATCACCACCGGGGATGCCCTGGCCTTCGACTTCAACCGGGAACTGCACTACATCAGCTCCGCGGTCCAGCGGCCGAAGATGCGCATCACCTTGAAGCTGCACTACCTCGTCCGGCCCAAGGCGATGGGGGCGGTCGGTAAGCTCGCCGGGACCTGGACGACGATGTACAACAAGCGCGCCCGGCAGGTTTTCCTCGACACCCTCACCCCCGGCTCGTTCAGCGCAAAGCTCCAGGCCGCCTGGGTGTTGGCCACAACCCACACCTTCGAGTTCATCGCCCGTTTCCTCGGACCGACCAACCTCGCATACGCTGGCCTGCTGGCCATCATCAGCCTGATCTCAGGAAACGCCCTGCCGTTCGTCGCGGGCATCAGCTTTGTGCACTATCTCATCTACATCGGGACCTACAACCAGCGGACGAAGATCGCATATGGGCAGTTCCTTCGCGATGCGATCTTCTTTAAGAGCCTGTCGATGGGTGCCCTGGCGGTGCTATATGTGACCGCCTTCCAGCTCTCGCTCCTGTCTGCGCTTTCGGTGTTGATGGTGGTCGGCGGCTTCGGGTTGGCGATGCTGTCCACCCGGGCGCTGGGGGTGGTGCGCACCTACTTCGGCGTTGAGATGGGGCTTGTCGCGCCCAGGCGAATCAATCAGTTCCCCTATGACACCATCCCACACCCGATGATCGTGGGCGCCATTGTGGGCCTCATCGGTGTGCATCTGGTCATCGGCTTTGGCAACTGGTGGTGGCTGGTGCCGGCCCACATCCTGTTTTATGCGATTCATCTGACGCAGGAGATCCTGGGCGGGTACCCCGAAACCAACGAATGATCCTGCTGTCTGCGATCCTGGGGTGTTCGCCTGAGGTCGTGCCTCCGCCGCCGTCGCCGCCGTCGCCGCCGCCGCTGCCCATCACCGCAGCGGCGGAGTTCGAAGTGCCTGACCCTCGACAGGGCGAAGTTCGCGGCGTCTGGGTGACCCGCTGGAGCTATCGAAGCCCAGAAGATGTCGACCAGATCTTCGCGGATCTTCATGAGGCGGGTTTTACACATGTCCTCTTTCAGGTCCGCGGGCAGTTCGACGCTTACTATCACAGCCAGCTGGAGCCCTGGGCAGCGGGGCTGACAGGGCAGCTGGGTCGCGATCCGGGGTGGGATCCACTCCAGGTGGCTGTGGAAGCGGCCGAGGACAATGCGCTGGAGCTCCACGCCTGGGTCAACGTCTTTACCCTCTGGCCGAGCCAGACTGTACCGCGGTCGGTCGGGGTGCCACATCCGCTTCAGGTGCATCCGGACTGGAAGATCCGAGATCGGTCGGGGCGGAGCCGGCACCCCCGACACCATTACCAGTTCGCTTCGCCAGGACACCCGGAAGTGCAGGCGCATCTGGTCGAGGTGGTCGCCGATATTGCCGGTCGGTACGACATCGACGGGATCCATCTGGACTATATCCGGTATCCTGGCCGAGACTTTGGGTATGACGATGCGTCTGTCCAGGCTGCGGGAGAGGTGGCGGACTTCGACGCCTGGCGACGCCACCAGATCGTCTCTCTGGTCCAGGCCATGGACGCACAGGTTGATATCCCCCTGACCGCGGCGACCTGGGGGATCTATGAAGACCGTTGGGGGTGGCGTGTCCCCGGGGGACGCGATGAGTACCATCAAGACAGCCGCGAGATGCTCCGGGCAGGATCGCTGCGCGCGATCGCCCCGATGATCTACTGGCCCGTCCAGGGACGTCGCGGGCAGCGCCTGGACTTCGCCACCCTCGCGGTGGATCATGTGCGCAGCCGTGGGACGGGTCAGGTCTGGGCCGGAATCAACGCGGATAAGCTTCGCTGGGAACAGGTCGCCGACTGTGTCCGCGCCGCCCGGCGAGCCCACACCGATGGTGTAGTGCTGTTCGAGTATCTGGCGTTACGGGACAAGGGCTGGCTGCCGCGGCTGCGTGTCTTGTTCGATGAGGCCATGCCCGAACATCAGAGACATCCCTTGACGAATCTCGCAGAGAGGCAGTCGTCAGAGTTGGGTGACTGACGCTGATTCCCAAGGAGATCACTCTGATGCGGGCCCTGCTGCTGACCCTTCCTGCTGTTGTCCTCGCCGCGTGTGGGAGCGCACACTCCGACGTCGTCGAGGATGTTTACCCGCTCCCGCCGCCCCCCCCGGCGCCTGCGCCGGGGCCGACGGTCGACGGTGAGGACGTCCGGGCAGCGCAGATGGCCGATGCGATCGCAGGACTGAACGCACGGGTCGAGTTGGGTGACATCGTCTGTGACAACGACGTCGACACCCAGGTTCAGAGCGTCCGTTACATTTCGGGCTCACGTCGAATCGACAATCCGGAGTATCGTTCTGCTGCGGAGTCGCTCGCCCTAGCACAGTCCAACCTGGCGCCCATCCAGCAGCAGTACGCCGAGCAGGAAGCCACGGTTGCCCAGCTCGAGGTTCGGAGCACCAAACGCACCGCCGCGGCGGACGCGCTCCAGCGAGAGGTTCGTCAGGCGAGTCGCGCCACGCGGGCGATGGAAGACGCCGTCGCCACCCTCCGGTTCCAGGTCCAGGGCGCCCAGGCCGCGGCCGATGAGATCGCACGGCTGAACGCTGAGCGGGCGCGCCTGGAGTCGGACATTCAGCGAACGACCCGTCGGATCAATCGTCTGGAGCAGCAGGCGCGGGCCGATCAGGCGGACACCCAGGCGGAAACGACGGCAGACAATCGGGCCCGCGGCCGCCGCCGCGCCCTGGAGCGCGCGGTCTCTGAGACCCGTGCGGCGCTCGATGCCGCTCGCGATGCGATAAAGACAGCGCGCGACGAGGGACGGCCAGCGCCCGAGCTGCGGACCCTTCGGGACACCGTTCGTGCGGCACAGACCGCCAACACAGAAGCGATCGCCGCTTTGGAGGCGTTCGATGCCGAGCAGGCGACCGCCGCGGCGAGTGGTGGTGAGGGCCGCGATCGCAACCGGCGCGCTTCGACGCAGGACATCGATCGGCTCCGCCGTGGGCTGGCGCGCACGAAACGTCAGCTGGCGAACCTCCCGACGCCGGGGCCACGACTTCATCGGCAGGCGGCGGCGTTGATGGGGCTCTCCCGTCAACTCGGTCAGCAGCGGTCTGAGATGCGCTTCGCACAGGAGAACCTGGATGCTGTGAGCGCGCGTCATGCAGAACTGCGGGACAAGGCCGATGCGACCGCGCGACGGCTGGCGGGAGAGTGGGAGACCTTGAACGCCCTGTCCCAGGATCTCTCCGCTCAGCAGGAGCAGATCGCAGCGGTAGAGGCGTCGATGAGTTCGATTTCGCCGACGTTACGGAAGACCCTGTGGGCAGAGAAAAGCTTCCCGGTGGAGACCTGGACCCGCCGCTGCTCGGCCGATGCGACGGTGACCTGGGAGTCTGCAGGCGCACTCCGTACCGAGACCGTTCGCGCCAGCGCTGAGGACACCGATGTGACCCATGAGGCGTTCGCCCAGGGGGATGTCCTCGAAGATCCGCTGACCTACGCCCGAACCGATGCCGAGCGCGGGCAGGCCATCGACGCAGACCTCGTAGTGGCAGTGCAGGACCTGTTGACCGGACCGGTCGCAGATGATGCGCCGACGCACACCAACTGGTAAAGGGAATCGTCTGGGTTGGTTTACAATAGCGGGGTCTACACCTGGAGTTGAAGATGCTCGCTGCTCTGATCGCGTTGAACCTCGCTCATGCGGACGTCGCACCCACCGAGCCCCCAGGCCGTCAGTTCGTCACCCACGCGCTTCGTGTGGAGGGGATGGATGTTCATCCCGGTCACGTCCTGGTCGTCTATAATGCACCGCAGGACGGGGTGATTCGGGCCAACCTCGCGTACCACTCTGAGGGGCAGGCCCAGCAGACCCTCGGTGATGGGAGTCGGGCTCGGGGAAACCACTTCTCTAAAGTTCGATTTCACCTGATGAGCCGGGATCGGTACTCCGCCTGGTCCAGCACCACAGCGCAAGAGATCGCGCGCCAACGCACCGCCTGTGCCGAGAAGGGGGAAGGGTGTGCGCACATCAGCCGCTTTGTCCCGCGGTACCCGCCTCCGGCACAAGTGGTGGACTGTCAGGTCGAGATCGATGTGATCACTCAGAATGAGAAGAAGGGCCCCGATCAGATCGTCGATGTGGTGCGGTTGAAAGAAGCCGGCGATAGCGTGTGTGTCCTGGAGCAGGGCCCACGCCAGGAGTTTCGGCGCAGCCGCCTCATCAATGAGGGATGCAGCACCGTCCATGGCCTCGCCGCGGGGACCTGGCTACTCACCGCGATCCTGGTCGCCGTCAGCCGGCGCCGCCGTCAGTGACAGGACAGCGTCTCGGTCTGGTGAAGCCCATCCGTCATCGACACGTCTGGCGGTGTCGGGGGCGCGGGGTGACCGCGTGAATCCAGCCACAACCTGACGCTCAGGATCATCACGGCAGCAGGATCTCTGGAACCCGACGATCCAGCCAGTAGCGGTTGAAACCCTCGACAAATCCGACGTGGCCGCCCCGATCGGCAACCTCCAGGGTGACCGCATCAGACACCGCGGACGCCGGCGGCGTGATGTCCGGGTACATGAACGGGTCGTCCTCAGATGTCAGGATCCAGGTCGGCACCTGGACGTTGCCGAGGACCGGCTGGCTGCTGGCGTCTGTATAGTAGTGGTCGGCGTCGCGGAAGCCATGGAGCGGCGCCGTGAACCGGTCGTCGAATTCTCGGAAGCTCCGTGAGGCCAGGATCGCGTCGACGTCGTAGCCTGCCGCTTCCACGATGGCGCGCTTTCGGCCCACTGCCTCCTGGAGCAGCCGGAGCAGGTGCTGCTGATACAGCACGCTGACCCCCCGGGACATCCGCTGGTTACAGCGGTGCAGATCCATCGGCGGGCAGATGGCGACCGCGCGATCCAACAGCGAGTCTGCGCCCCGAAGGCCCAGGTGGAGCAGCATCAGGTTGCCGCTCAACGAGACCCCCACCGACCGCAGCGGTCGGTGGGGATAGCGCCCCCGAAGCGTGGTCAGCACATGCTCGAAGTCATCGATGCTACCGGAGTGGTAGGAGCGCGCGGTGGCGTTGGGGACCAGCCCGCTGCCCCGGAGCTGGAAGGTGACCGCCTCGACCTGGCACGTAGCAAAGGCTTGGTATAACCCCTGCAAATATGGCGACTCGACCGAACCGGCCAGCCCGTGCATCATCACGATCAGCGGTCCATCGGGGGCATGTGGTGTAGTGCTCCAGAACAGGCGCAGAAAGTCCCCGTCTGGCGTTGGAAGGCGCTCTTCCCGGAGCACGTTGTCAAACGAACCCCGAAACATCGCCCCCCACAGCGTCTGGGCATGGGGGTTGCGCAACCACCAGGGCGGCGAAAACGAGCTTTGGACGCGCTGGCCGCTCAAGGGGACAACGAGAGCTGATGGTAGCGGACGGCGCCGCCATGGGTCACCCGCAAGATCGCCCGGGCATCTTCCGCCGGTGCCGCCTTCAACGTCAGGCGCACGGTCTGGCCGTCCACCGCCACCGATTGGAGGGCTGCCTCTGCAGAGAGGTTGGGGAACACTTCGATCTGATCGGCCTCTTTGATGCGGACCGAGATATCCTGGCCCCGCCGGGTGGGCACGATCTGCGCCGGCAGCGGGGTCGGCAGGTGATCGAGGAAGACGGACAGATCTGCTTCAGGAGCAGATGAAAGATCAAGGTTTATCGTCGCCTTTCCTGGAACGCACTTCTCATCGCGGCAGACCAGCCAGCGGGTCGAAGCGGTGATGGTGCCTGCCGCGACGTCCTGGGGTGTGACCGGGAAGAGGACCGCGGCGTGCGTGTCATAGCCATAGTTGACGAGGTCACCCGGCATCATGAAACGCTCCGGGCCGGGGTACTGAGCGGCGCCGACGTCCCACCGGGGCGGTGTCGTCAGCTGCACCGTGGTGGGAATGCCGGTCTCGCCGGGGTTTTTCCAGTAGATGTGCCAGCCGGGTTGGATATCGTATCGGACCGCGATCCAGCCAGGCTGTCCTGCGGTCAGGGTTGAGGCGACAAGCGTTGCGGTGACAGGATTGCTCATACAACAGATCTACTGTGATCTGGCGGTAAAGCACATCCGCATCGCAACGTGCGGGGAGAGGGCCCGATGCCCCGGAGCCTTCTCGCTGCGTTGCGCCAGAAGCGGGCCGACGTCGTCACCGGCTCCGGCTGATCAGGGCAGGACGACCAGCTTCCCACGGAGGCCACCCGCCTCGATGCGGCGGTGTGCGTCCGCAACGTCGTCGAGGGCCATACGCTCCTCCACGAGCGGTTTTATCTGGCCCTGCTCAAGCTTATCGAACAGCGCGCTCAGGTCGGCGCGGAAGTCGTCTGGGTGTCTCTGGCGCCGCTTCGTGATCGAGTAGACCGACACCGAGCGGCCATCGGGCCAGATCGTCCACCACCCCAGGCGTGCGAAGCCGACGATCGCAGGCCAGAAGCTCCCGCGCTGGGCCGCTGCGGAGAAGCCGATGGCGACCAGCCGCCCACCGCGCCGCAGCGCCCGGTAGGTGGATCGGAAGCCGTCTGCGGCGATGCCGTCGAGTACAACATCGACTCCGCCGAGGTCTCGGACGAGGGGCTGCCAGCCGTCTCGGGGCAGCGGGGTGGCGCCGAGCGACCGGATCAGATCGTGGTTTTTCTCTCGCCCGGTCGCCCAGACCGTACAGCCCGCCTCGACCGCGAGTCGGATGGCGGCGCGTCCGACCGCGCCGTTTCCGCCGATGACCAAAAGCCGCTCCCCGGCCGTGAGGCGGCCGCTGTGGAAGAGCGATTGGTGCGCTGACATCCAGGAGAGGACCAGGGTCGTGGCCTCAGCCGCGTCGAGGGTGTCGGGAACCGGGACGACCCGAACGGCCGAACAGAGGATGTAGCGGGCGTTGCCGCCGATCATGCTCAGCTCTGCCACCCGATCGCCGATGCGCAGATGGTCAACGTCCGCGCCCAGCGCATCGACGCGGCCGACCAGATCGTAGCCCAGGGTGAAGGGAGGCCTGCCGCGGAGATCCGGGTAAAACCCACCACGGATCAACGTATCGGTGAACTGCACAGAAGACGCCTCGACGCGAACACGGATCTGTCCAGGGCCGGGCTCGGGGATGGGAGCGTCGTTCACCACCTCGATCGTGTCCGGTGAGCCAAAGGCGGTGAAACGTACGAACGCCTGGGAAGCAGGCGCGGGATGCTGGAGCGAAGCGGGCATGAGGACCTCCTTGAAGGGCGATCTCAATGTGACCAGTGTAGAATCACCGCGCGAGCCGAGATTTTGAATGCTCCAATTGCAATTTTACAAGGGCGATGGAGGTGGGATGCGATGGGACGATCTGCGGGTGATGCTGGCGGTGCGACGCGCAGGAAGCGTGGCAGGGGCCGGGCGGGCGCTTCAGGTAGATCCGTCGACGGTGTCGCGGCGGCTGCGTTCGCTGGAGGCATCCCTGGGTTCGCCGCTGTTCGATCGGACGCCGGACGGGTTGGCGCCCACGGCCCTGGTGGAGAAGCTGATCCCCCATGCCGAGCAGGCCGAGGCGGCGGCTCTGGCGATCGAGAGCACCGCGGCAGGCGCTGAGGTCCGTCCGGTCGGCCATGTCCGCCTCGCGGTGTCGGACTCGTTCGGCGCCTACATCATCGCCCCAGCGATCGGAGCATTCATCGACGCCCACCCGGGGTTGGAGATCACCGTGTTGGTCTCGACCGCGTTGGTGGATCTCAGCCGCCGAGAGGCAGACATCGCGATCCGATTTATGCTGCCACAGACCGGCGATCTCATCGCGAGACGCATCGCAGGATCATCGTTCTACGCCGGCTTTGCGCATCAGAGCTATCTGGAGCGGCGCGAGATCGGGTCCATCGAAGACATTGACTGGATCGGATGGGATGAAACCAGCGCCCACCTTCAGGAAGCACGGCTGTTCGAACAGATGGTCGGGAGCAAGCCCCGAATCCAATGCGATGATCAGATCGTGATGGTAGAGGCGATGCGTGCAGGAGCGGGGGCGATGGTGTTGCCGGTGCCGTTCGGGTCGCTGATCCCTGGCTGTGTTCAGCTTCCGTTTCCGGCTCCTCAACCGCTCGACCTCCCCGTCTGGCTGGTCACCCATCGGGCGCTCCGGGATGTCCCCCGGGTTCGCGTCGTCATGGATTGGCTGGAGTCGTTGATGCACGATCTTTTACGACAACTCCCCCCAGGGGGGATGAGCGGGTTTCGCGGCGTGGGAAAAGGCTTCGGAGCCGCGGAGACTGACCGATAAGCAGTGTATGCGTCCGTACTCTTCTCCTCCGTCGATCGCCCGACGGTTGCTCTCAGAGCGCGTCTTTGGGATCTTCCCGGAGTCGTTGGAGGCGGCCTTCTGGCAGGCCCGACACTCCGCCGACCGGCGCACCGCTCAGATCGTCTCTTCGCTCGGAATCGTCGGACTGTTGGCGTTCGGTTTGCTGGACGTGCGCGCTTCTATCGGTCCGATGATCATGACGGTGATCCTGCTGCGAACCGCCCTGGGGGCCGGGATGGGGATGGCCCTGATGATGGCCAGCAACCGCACCGAGGCGCCGCGGGTGCTCCGCGCGCTGGGGCTGATGCTGATCGGGGGCACCGGCGCGTTGTTGTGTATGGAGAACGCGGTATTCTGGAGCCAGGATGTCGCGGCGGCCGGCTATAGCCCGTTGGTGCTGACCGTCGCCCTGTACTCGGCGCCGGCCGCCCACCTGCGACACATCCTCCCCGTCGCCATGAGCATCGTGCTGCTCCAGGCCATCGCCCTGTTTTCTTTCGATTCTCCCAGCTATTATCCGCTGCTGTCGCTGGTTTTTGTCAACATACTCCTCAGCGTCCTCATCTACCACAGCGAGCGGATCGAGCGGCGCGCGTTCCTCCAACGATGTGTGCTCCAGGAAGAACGCAAGAGCCTCGCCCGGATGGCGAAGGAGTATCAGCGCCTCGCTGAACATGACGCACTGACCGGGCTGTTCAACCGACGCGCGTTCTACTCTCGGCTGGAGAACATCTGGTCCGAGGCGTCGATCCGGGGAGCGCCCGTGGCCTTGATGGTCGTCGACATCGACCACTTCAAAAAGTACAACGACACCTATGGCCACCAGCAGGGCGACTTCGCGCTCCAACAGGTGAGCCGGGCGCTCTGCGCCGTGGTTCGGCCGGAGCATGATCTGCTGGCCCGTCATGGCGGCGAAGAGTTTGTCCTGGCCTGGCCGGGCCTCAGCGATGAAGATGTGGCACGACGAACCCGTGAGATGATGCGTCGGATTCGAATGTTGAACCTTGAACATCGGGCTTCGACGACAGCGCCCTATCTGACCCTGAGCGGAGGGCTCGCGATCTGCCATCCTGACGAGGGCGAGACGATCGAGATCGCATTCTGTCGCGCAGATGAGGCGTTATACGCAGCGAAAGATGCAGGTCGGAACCGGACGCGCTGGGCGCCTGCCCCGGCGGCGCGTCAGGCCGGATAGATCGAGGGGTATGAGCCTGCTTCGTTGCCAGACAGACGCCTACCTTCGTGAGCTGACCACCGTCGTTCAGAACATCCTCCCCGTCAACGATGCGGGACTGGTCGATGTCGTCCTCGCCGAGACGGTTCTCTACCCGGAGGGCGGCGGCCAACCCTCTGACTTTGGCCAGATCGATGGCCAGCCCGTCCTCTCGCTGCGGCGCGGCTCGAACGGGCTGGTGTACCATCGCCTCGCCCAGCCGCCTGCCCAGGAAACGGTCACGATCACCGTTGACTGGCCTCGGCGTTTCGACCATATGCAACAGCACACCGCCCAGCACCTGATCTCTGCCCTGGCCGCCGATCGGTTCGGCGCAGAGACGACCGCGTTTCACCTCCGCCCGGACATCTGCGACATCGATCTGAGCGGGGTGCTGTCCACAGAAGCGGTCACGGACCTTCAGGAGCAGGTCAACGCGGTCATTCGGGCAGATCATCCGGTACGGCATCGGCTGGTCGCGGCCGCGGCGCTGGACACGGTGCGGACCCGCGGGTTGCCAGAGGGGTTCGCGGGTCCGGTGCGACTGGTTGAGATCGAAGGCGTTGACCTGAACACCTGCGGGGGGACCCATGTGGCCTCGACCGCGGCGCTGCATGCGGTCGTCCTCTTGCCGCTGCAGAAGAACAAGCTCCGCTACCTCGCCGGCCAGCGCGTCATCGACGCGGTCCAGACGGCCGCGGCCCGGGACCTGGCGCTGTCCCAGCTGCTGTCCTGTGGCGTCGCGGAACACCTCGACGCCGTCGCGCGCCTTCAGCAGGGCGCCCGACGCGATCGGAGCGCCGTAAAGGACGCACATCAGGAGCTTGCGCAGCTGCTGGGGGCTTCGTTGGCGCGGACGGATGCGCCGGTCGCGGTCCTCCACCGACCAGAGGCGGACATGAACCTGCTGCGCACGATCGCGTCTGCGGCGATGGCCGAACGAGACGACAGCGTCTACCTGCTGTTGGGAGACGGCGTGTTCATGCTCGCAGGCCCGGACGCTGCGGTCGCGGCGGCAGGACCGCAGATCGCGGCGGCGCTCGGGGGCCGGGGGGGCGGTCGCGGCGGGCGCTTTCAGGGCCGGTTCTCCCGTGTCGACGGGCTGGACGACGCGGTCAGTCTGTTACACCCTACCTGATGCTCTTGTGAGGGATCGATGAGCGAAAAAGACGATCGCAACATCCTCGGCGCGCCGCTGCAGGCCTGCAGCACCGATCCGATGACGGGCTTCTTCCGGGACGGCTGTTGCCGCACCGGGCCGCACGATCGGGGGCGGCATGTGGTCTGCTCTCGTGTCACGGAGGAATTTCTCCTCTTCTCCCGAGCGCGGGGCAATGATCTGATGACGCCGTTTCCGCAGTACAATTTCCCCGGCCTGAAGCCAGGCGATCAATGGTGTCTATGTGCATCACGGTGGCAGGAGGCGCTCCAGGCCGGCGTCGCACCACGCGTCGTCGCCGCTGCGACCCATGAGCGTGCCCTGGAGATCTGTGACCTCGCGGATCTGATGTCTCACGCCATCGACGTGGCGCAAGCATGAACGCCAAACGGGATCCGATGCAGGTGGTGGAAGCCACCCTGGACAATGGGCTGCGGGTGTACCTCAGCGTCAACCCGGAGCAGCCACGGGTCGCCGCACGGGTCTCCGTCCGGGCCGGGGCCGCTGAGGACCCGCGCGACGCCACCGGCATCGCGCACTACCTTGAGCATATGCTCGCCAACAAGGGCACCCGCAAGCTGGGAACCACCGACTTCTCTGCGGAGGCGCCCTACCTCGACCAGATCCGGGCGCTCTATGACCAGCTCGGCCAGATGCCCTCCCCCGAGCAGGCCGCGGCGCTGTATCAACGCATCGACGCCGCTGGCGTCGCCGCGAGCCGCTACGCCATCCCCAACGAGCTGAAGCAGCTCTATGGGCTACTCGGCGCACGACGGCTCAACGCCTACACCTCGCACGATCAGACCACCTATGTGGTCGACATCCCGGCCAACCGGCTGGAGCAGTGGGCCATGCTGGAGAGCGATCGCTTCCGCCACCCGGTGTTCCGATCCTTCCAGACCGAGGTGGAGACCGTCTTCGAAGAGAAGAACCGCTCCCTCGACAACCCCGATCGGCGGCTGTCCGCGGCGCTGTCCCGGGCCCTGTGGGGCGCGCACCCCTATGGCGCTGAGATCCTGGGCGAGTCCGAGCACCTGCGCCGACCATCGGTGTCCCGGATGGAGGCCTTCTTCTCGACCTGGTATGTACCGAACAATATGGCAGTCGTCCTGGCCGGCGCCCTCGATCCAGATGCGGCCCTGGCCCTGGTCGAGCGGTACTTCGGCGCCCTGACCCCGCGGCCGCTGCCTTCGCGGGCCCGCGCGGTTCCTGACATCCCTACGGGCGGGCGCCGGGTGCGGCTCCAGCACCCCGGCCTGCCTGAGATGTGTATGGCGTGGCGATCGGTAGCCTGGTCCGATCCGCGGCGGCCGGCGGCGGCGCTGGCCGACATGCTCCTCGACAACCGCTCCACCGGATTGCTCGATCGGAACCTGAACATCCCGCAGCGCGTCCGCCGGGTGGGGGCATATCCGCGGTTCATGCGTGAGGCCGGCGCAGAAGTGCTGTGGGGGAGGCCGCGGACCGGGCAGACCCTCGAAGAGGTCGAACAGCTCCTGCTTGAACAGATCGAGCGGGTTCAACAGGGGGCGTTCGAAGCAGAAGAGCTGTCCGCCATTATCCTCGACTATGAGATCAGCTACCTGAAGGGCCTGGAGGACAACGCCTCACGGGCCGGGATGTTGCTGCGGTGCTTCCTCCACGATCAGCCCTGGCAGGGCGTTGAAGCCGAGCTGGATGTGATGCGGGCGGTCACGCCGGCGCAGATCCGGGACATGGCCCAGGAGATCTTCCAGGGGCCTCGGGTGACGGTGTTCCGTGAGGACGGCCCGGCGACCCGACCGGCACCGCTCGCCCCTCCAATCACCGGGCGCAAGATCCAGTCGTCGGGGCACTCCGACTTCTTCCAGACCGTGCAGCAGACGCCGTCAGCGCCGCCACCGCTCCAGACGCTCGCGGAGGGGCAGGACTTCCAGCGGTGGTCTGCCCCCGGTGTGAATTTGATCGCGTCGAAGAACCCGCACAACCACCTGTTTCAGCTGACCATTCAGGCACCCGTCGGTCGGAACGAAGATCCGCGGTGGGGAATCGGATGGTCGCTGTGGGGACGCAGCGGCGCCGGCGGCCAGGATCGGGCGGCCCTGGAGCAGACGCTGTATCGGGCGGGCCTGGGGTTGAGCGTGGGGACCGGTCACCGGGTGACCGACCTGAAGCTCACCGGGCCGCGCGAAGCGATGGACCTGGGGCTGCGCGTGTTGAAGGAGCGGGTGCACCATCCGAACCTCGCAGAGGCCGACGCCCGGCGTGCCATCGAAGATGCCATCGCCCATCGCCGGCAGGCGAAGTCCGATCGGCGCACCCAGATCAAGGCGCTGCAGCAGCGGGCCCTGTACGGCACCGAACGCAGCCCCTTTTTGGGGCGCACCCTCTCCGATGATGACCTTCGCGCCGTGTCGTTCTCCGAGACGATGGCGCGGATCCAGGACATCTGGTCGGCGCCCTGGGAGGCGGGCTTCGTCGGCAGCGCGCCGGCGAGCGCGGTGCTTGCGCGGCTTCAGCGAGAGGATGTGAGCCGGGAAGGATCGATCCCGACGGATGGGTATCGGATGTTTTCTGGCGCAGAGGTCTGGGTGGCCCACCACGATGCGGTGCAGGCGTCGGTGACCGTGCTCTGCCCACAGTCGCCCTATGATCCGAAGAAGGCCGCCCTGATTCAGCTCTACAACGAGTATATGGGCGGGAGCGCCGGGGTGGTCTTCCAGGAGATTCGGGAAGCGCGGGGCATGGCCTACTCGGCGCAGGCGAGCTGGAGCCTGGGCTGGCAGCGGGGCGACCAGAACCTGCTGTGGGCCTCGGCGGGAACGCAGGCGGACAAGGCCGCGGCGGTCTCGGCGCTGCTGGTTGAGATGCTCCGTGAGATGCCGATCCAACCGGCGCGGTGGGCGCGGGCGCGGGCCTCGGCGGTGGCGAAGCTCCGGACCTCCTGGATCCGATTCCGCAACCTGCCCTCCACCATCGCCAGCTGGAATCGACGGGGATACCCGTCGGATCCGCGACCGCATCGCCTCGAAGAGCTGCATGCGCTGACCTTCGACGACCTCCAGGCCCATGCGGCGCCGCTGCGAGAGGCCCCGATGATCGTGGCCATCGTCGGCGATGTGAATCGGATGGACCTCGGCGCTCTGGGGCAGATCGCACCGGTTCGTCCGCTCGCCCTCGACGAGCTGTTCGCCTATTGAATCAGCTCACCTGGTTCGGCGGCGGCTCACCGCTGGCGAAGGCGAGCAGGTTCTGGGCAGCCAGGGTGGCCATCCGGCGCCGGGTCTTCCAGGTCGCCGAGCCGATGTGGGGCGCCAGGACGACGTTGTCCAGCTCCAGAAGGGACAGATGGATCAGCGGCTCGTGTTCGAACACATCGAGGGCCGCGCCGGCGATGCGGCCTTCTTCGAGGGCTGCGGCGAGGGCGTCTTCATCGACCACGGGGCCGCGAGCGGTGTTGATGAGCAGGGCCGAGGGCTTCATCCGCTCCAGGGCTGCGGCGTCGATGAGGTGCCGGGTCTCAGGGGTGAGCGGGCAGTGCAGCGAGACGACGTCGCTGGTCTCCAGCAGCGCGTCGAGGGGGATCCCGCCGCTCCGAGAGTGGTGGACGACGGACATCCCGAACGCTTCGGCGCGGTGGGCGACAGCCCGGCCGATCCGACCCATCCCGACGATGCCCAGCTGCGCACCGTCCAGGTCGACGCCGCGGAGCAGGGTCGGCCGCCAACCCGGGAAATTTCCAGCCCGCGCATAGGCGTCGGCTTCGATGAGCCGCCGGCCGAGGGCGAGCAGCAGGCCCATGGTGAGGTCGGCGGTGGCGGCGGTGAGGACACCGGGGGTGTTGGTGACGACGACGCCGCGGGTGCGGGCAGCGTCCAGGTCGATGTTGTCGTAGCCCACCGCATGTTGGGCCACGATCTGGATCGGCCCCGTATCCATCACTTCGGCGTCGATCGAATCGGTGGGCATCGAGATCAGGGCGTCGCACCCCCGGACCATCTCCAGGAGGATCGCGCGGGGGATCGGCTGCGGCTCATCGTAAATTTGCACGGTGAGGCCAGCATCATCGAGGAGCGCCACGCCTGACTCATCGATCTCTTGTGTGATCAGGACGTTCATGGGCGCCTCCGGTCTGCGAACGGTTCGACCTATTTAGCCTGTTGCGGGGAGTCGAGATCGATGGTTTTTACGCGGTGCGCCGGGCCGCGCGCCGGAGGGCATGGACGAGGGCGATGACGTCCTCACACCGGTCCTCCAGGCGCCGCCCCATCGCGTCCGGGCACCGGAGGGTGACGTAGCGCGCGTCGACGTGAGAGCCGGGCCATGCATGGACGACGGCGAGCAGCGCGCCGGCGAGGTCCGGATCTTCGAGCAGCGTCAGCGCGCGTGTGTCGCCCTCAACACGGGCGTGGGCGTCGAGGATGGGGTTTCCGGTCCGCAGACGCGGTCGTTGTGGGCGTTCACGTGTATGGGTGATTCGGAGGGTGGGGGGCAGGGGCGCGTCGATCCGTCCACGGACCACCATCCACGACCCTTCGGCGTGGGCATGCAGCCAGATGTCTTCGCGGCTGCCGTCGAGGACATGTCGCCCCTGATCATCGTGGCCGTGGAGCAGCCCCACCCGATCGGCCAGCAGGGACCAGTGCTGCTCGCCGCCCTGCTCATACAAAAACTTCAGGTGGGCGGCGCCCCCCAGCACGGCGAGCACGCCGCCGATGGTCACAGCCACGGCCCCGAAGACGATCAAGAGCGTCAACATCATCGATCTCTTAGCCTGCGTCTGGTCGTGCTGACGGGAGGAACGAGAACAGGACGTTGGATGGTGAGATGCCGTATACTGTATTGCCGCTGTGTTTCAGCGGTTGAGGCAGTCGATGAGGAGACATCGGATGAGAGCGTCGTTGTTGATGGGAGCGATCCTGGGTGTGGCCGGATGTACGGGGACGGACACGGCGGAGAACACAGCGCCTACGATCTGTCGTGAGGGCAGCCGATGGGAGATGGGGCAGGTCGCCTTCCGCGAGGCGACGGCCGCCTGGAACCTGGACACCATCAACCCGACCGGTCTGCTGATGAGCGCGGTGGACGTCGACGGGGACGGGTGGACGGATCTGGCGATCCGCCGCTTCGACGGCCCCGACGACTTCACTGAAGACGGCGCCCGGACCCACTGGCTGCTCCGAAACGACGAAGGCAGGGGCTTCGTGGATGTGACCCAGGCGTCGGGCGTGATGCAGCGTCGGGACGCATCGGAGGATGCGGGCCGCTTTGGACCGGTCTGGGCGTTCGGGGACGTGGACAACGACGGGAATGTGGATGTGTTCACTGGCGCGCCGGTGCATCTGCTATCCGATCCCAACGAATCGACCGAGATCATGCTCAACCAGGGAGATGGGACGTTCCGCTTTGGTCCGGCGAGTAGCGAACTCCGGCGCAGTCGCGATGATCAATCCTCGGGGGCGACCTTTGTGGACATCGATCGGGACGGCAACCTCGATCTGTTTGTCTCCCAGTATCCGACCGCCCAGGACCTGCTGTATCGCGGCGACGGCTCTGGTGACTTCGTCGAGATCATGGCAGACGCAGGCACAGAGACGGTCGCCTGGAACAATGCGGCGTCTCTCAACGAAGGGCGCGCCCACTCCAACGCCTGGTCCGCGGCGGCGTGTGATGTGAACAATGATGGGTGGCCGGATCTGATGGCCGCGTCCTATGGCCGGGCGCCCAACCACCTGTGGCAGAACAACGGCGACGGAACCTTCGCCAACCAGAGCGTCGCGTCCGGGTTCGCATATGACGCGCGAGATGACTGGTCGGACAACGAGTCGGCTCGCTGTTACTGCACGTTGAATCCGGACGCGCCGGACTGTGGCGACGTACCGGCGCCTGAGGTGATCGCCTGTGAGCAGGCCAGCGATGTGTTCCGATGGAACCACACCAACGATCGCGAGGCGTATCGCCTCGGCGGGAACAGCGGGGCAGTGACCTGCGCAGATGTCAACAATGACGGCTGGCTGGATCTGATGACCTCTGAGATCGTCCACTGGGACGTGGGCAGCTCGTCCGACCCCAGCGAGCTGCTCCTCAACATGGGCGAGGATGACGTGCGGTTCGAGCGTCCAGGCAACGCGTCGACCGGCCTGACCCGTCCGGTTCAGGTGCCCTATGACAACGGGGACATCACCAACAGCGTCTTTGACTTTGACAACGACGGGTGGAAGGACATCTACATCGGAGCGTCAGAGTATCCCGGCAACCGGGGGCTGCTCTACCATCAAAACGCCCCAGAACAGTTTGCCGCGGTCCCCATCGATGAGGGCGTCGATCACTTCCGCAGCCACGGCAGCGTGGTGGCAGACTTTGACCGGGATGGGGATCTGGATCTGATCGTCGGCCACTCTCGATCACGGTGTGACAGTGACTGTTACGAGACATCCCATGTCCGGTTCTTTGAGAATCAGATGGGAGACGCCTCGAATTTCTTGCAGCTCCGTTTGGAGGGCACGGACGCCAACCGATCGGCGATCGGGGCGCGGGTGTCGGTAACCACAGACGATGGCATCACCCAGATCCTCGAGATCGGGGGCGGCAAGGGCCACTACGGAAACCAGGACGATCTGGTCGCGCACTTCGGCCTTGGGACGTCCTGTGAGGCGGACGTAACGGTCACATGGCCCGACGCATCCGGGGCAACGCAGGCGTTCTCTGTCGGTGGCGGATACCGATACCATGTGGTGCAGGGACGGGATCCCGTGGTCGAGTAAGATGCCGACCGATTCGGAGCCCCAAAACGAACCACGCCCCAGCAATGTGCTGGGGCGTGCGGTGTCTGAGGGGCCGAGCGCTTACTCTGCGCCGCTCTCAAGGAGATCTTCAACGGCGCGTTCGATGCTGGCTTCGGCGCCTGCGCTGTTGTAGAAGTAGCGGATCTTCATCTCCTGATCGATGACCATCATCGTCGGCCAGCCCGCAGTGAATCCATCATTCAGCATGTCATTCATCAGGTCGACGATATCGTCGCCCTCAAGGACAGGGAAGGTCAGATCGTACTCGTCGGACCAGTCTGCGATGAAGTCCGGATCGGAGACCCCGAACTGGTTGTCATTGTCGCTGGTCATGGCGTGAACGATGACCAGACCGTCGTCCCGGTGATCCGAGAACATGTCTTCGGCAGTCTGGGCGACGTAGCGGCACGGGCCACACCAGCCCGCAGAGAAGTCGAGGAGAACGACCTGGCCGTAGAACTGGTACAGCTCGACCTCGTTGCCGTAACGATCGATGCCCGAGAAGTTCGGGAAGACCTCATCCATGGCGATGGTATCGCCATCAGCACCGGCTGCTTCAGCGAGGGGGGTGAAGTCAGGCCACAGGGCCATCTGCTCGTCAACGATGCTGCCCGGCCAGCTGAACTTGTTGAGCGGATCGGAGCCCGCATCCATCTCAACGCCATCGCCGATGCCGTCCAGATCAGAGTCCGCCGAGATCGGGTCGGTCCCACCGAGGACTTCGTCGCCATCGGAGATGCCATCGGTGTCAGAGTCCTGGCTCAGGGGGTCGGTGTTGAGCTCATTGACTTCGTCACCGTCCGAGAGGCCGTCACCGTCCGAGTCCGCGGACTCAGGGTCGGTGCCGAGTTCTTCTTCTTCGCCGTTGGTCAGGCCGTCACCATCATCATCCTTATCCGCATCGCAGGCCAGGATGGAGAGGGGGAGAAGCAGGAAAAAAGGATTGATGCGCATTGGGAGGTCTCTCTCGTCTGAATAAGTGGGCCGGAACGGAACGTTCTCAATGCGTATTTTTTACCAGAACGCATTCGAAACCGCACCTTGTTTTTGACTATACCGTCTCAAATCCGCGAACGTGGCGATTTTTTCAGACAGGTTGTACAGAAATTGTGTCTCTCCGACATCAGCCGCCACGTCGCCCCAACAATCGACGTCCAAGCTCTCGCAGCCACGTTCCCACCGCATCCTCTGTGGTTTGAAGTGGCGGAGACTCGACCGCGTTCAGGAGCACCTGCGTCAGCGCGCTCGGCGCAGGGCTCTCTTGTAGTATCCGCAACAGCGTCGCATGCTCATGGCTCACCCCCGCGCTCGAACGCCACGCCTCCACCCGATCGGCGAACGCTGTATCACCAGCAATCGGCTCCTCAACCGCATTGGTGGGGCCCAGGGCGTTGATCGCCGCGATCACCCGCGTCTTCCGGTCGCCGTAGGTCATTCGGGACAGCTCTTCTGGATGAATCGGTCTCCCAAACCAGACATCCTGTTGTCCCATTCCGATCGGAAACTCCAGCCGCTTCTCCAACGCGGCCGTCGGCAACCCGCCAACGAACCGCACCGGCACGATCGGTGCGTTGACCTTCAAGGCCATATCGATGAACGCGCCGCTCATCTTCTGAACCGGCTTTCGGCAGGTCAGCGAACGCGTCCCTTCAACATGCACCATCACGGAGCGTCCGGGATGGATCATCTCTGCGGCCAGCTCGCCGATGATCCCCGGCAGAGATGCCTTATCGCTCCGGTCGAAGAACGCGATCACCCGGGGATCTCGGACGCTCGGGTACGAGAAGCACAGCTTGATCAGCTTCCCCAGCCAGGTCTGCTGGTGCTCGATCTTGGCCAGCGTCACCGTCGGGACCTCGGCCAACCCGGACGCCAGGATGGAGAACAGCAGCGACTCGATCCCGGTCTGGTGGTTGCCAAGGTACAGCAGGCTCCGCCCACGGACCGCCTCAAATCCGACCGGATCGGCGACCACCACGCGACGGACAAACCGCTGGATCAGGCCATAGTACAGGTCGGCGACCGGCCACGAAGACATGCCGAACCAGTTCGCCCAGTACGCCTTGATGCGGCTCAAATCCAGGGTCTCTGAACCATCATCGGTGATGAGGATCTCATCGCCCTCGCGTCGGCTCTTTGTCGGGATGTGGTTGAGCGGAAGCGCTCCCGGCAGGAAACGGGGGTGGACCTGCACCTTCGCCGCCATATGCTCTTTGATCGCGATGGCTTCCGGGTCTGTGGTCCCATAGACGCCCGCGACGGTGCCTGGCAACCAGTCGGTTCCCACAACCGTATCGGGGTGCAGCCGGGTGACCCCATCCATCTCTTCCGAGAGGCGAACCCCCGGAACATAGCGGCTGTCTCGAAGGAAGGGAGTTCGCTTCGCCGGCGCGACGCTTCCGAGGGGGCCCTTGGGGAAGGCGCTCTCGACGAGCTGCAGCTGCGCCCAGACCCGATCGCCGTCGATCACCTGGATCTGGAA
>JBCBLB010000725.1:0-4706 GCA_038520555.1 Myxococcota bacterium
CTGACCGGCAGCGGCTCAAGGATCAGATGACGGGCCTGGACCTCGGTGCTTTCGCCGGAGATCAAGCCCGAGAGCGGATCGTGGGCCGGGTCTTCCGGGGGACGGCGGCTGAGCAGGAACAAGACCGGCAACTCGGCGAGGTTCCGGATCAGATACTCCACGACCTGGAGCGTCCCCGGATCGGCCCGGTCGATGTCTTCGATGCACACCAGCCGCGGCGCTTCGGACGCCATCAGCTCCTTGAACGCAGCGCAGATGGCGTACAGCTCGGCCCGCTCTTCCCCACCATCGTAGGTCAGGGTGAGTGCCGCCGGGGAATCTCGTCCTTCGGCCAGCAGGTTCGTATAGATCTCACGGAGTCCCGAGAAGGCGGGCTGGTTCGGCGAGCGGTTCTGGCCCCAGGAGATGGCGATGCCCAGCTGCCGGGACAGCCGCACCCCTTCGGACACCAGCCGGCTGCAGCCCATCCCGCTGGCCCCTTCAAGCATGATCAGCCCACCGCGACCAGCGTCGAGCAGCGCGACGGCTTCACGCAGAACGGAGCGCTCCCAGGCCCGCCCCGCGATCGTGGTGACTGCAGCGGCCTGGAGCGCCGGCCGCTCTGCTCCCAGCATATAGAGCAGGTGAGTCGCTGAGGCGAACCGAGCTGCGGGGTCTTTCTCCAACAGACGAACGCAGATGGCATCCAACTCACGGGAGACGGTGGGGGCCAGCGCGTGCGGAGGGCGGACCGTGCGGTTGAGGTGCTTGTCCAGGTAGCCCGACAGGGTGCGGGCGTTGAACGGCCGCCGGCCGGTGAGCATCAGGTACAACACTGCGCCCAACGAGTACAAATCCGCCCGGGCGTCGACCCGCTGCCCCCGGATCTGCTCTGGCGCGATGTAGGCGACTGTGCCGACCACTTCACCGGCCACGGTGAGATCCGCGCCGGGCTCTTTGACCACCCCGAAGTCCATCAGCTTCACCTGACCGTCGGGCAGGATCATGATGTTGGCGGGGGTGACGTCGCGGTGGACCCAGCCGCGGTTGTGGATGTACTCCAGCGCACGGGCGAGCTGGATGAGGATGTCCCGCGCCCGCTCGAACCGACGGCCGGGCGGCAGGCCGCGCCACTGCTCGACCTCGTCACGAAGCTCCCGACCGTCGAGAAGCTCCATCGCGAAGAACGGTCGGCCGTCGTAGACGCCGCCTTCGTACACCTTCAAGACGTTGGGGTGGCTGAGGTGGGAGAGCGCACGAAATTCCCGCCGGAACCGCTCGGCGACGTCTTCAGAGCGGGTCGCCGGCAGCATCACCTTCAGCGCACAGCGGGCCCCGTCGTGGAGGCGAAGGGCTTCGAGGACCGCGGCCATGCCGCCCCGCCCGATCTCACCAACGATCCGGTATTGGCCGACGATTTCGTCGGGTTGGGGGAGTCCAGAAGGGTGAGAACCAGTCAACAGTGCGCCCCTCGCCGACGGACAGTGCGGCGGATCAGCTAGACGATAAGTCCTCTGTTCTGGGCTGTCCAACCCCTCCGCGTCAAAAGACGATCCAGGATCCGCGCCCGAACGTGGTCTTCATCAGGAATTCACAAATCCTTGAAGAGCCTTCATATGAAGGGGCATCGCGCAGGCGCCGGGGCTGCAGCAGGAAGCCGCGGATGCGCATCCCGGGTGTTTTCAGTACGCCGGCGCAGGCGTGATACAATCCCCAAACGTCACGCGCATCCGGACAGATCCTGGAGCCGATGGGTCCTGGGGGTGAGGGTGGGCGCGAACATGGACCTTGTCGGTGTAATGGATACTAGGATCGGATTATACTTGCACGGCCACCACTTCGGTTGGGAGCGGAATGCTTTTGGAAGCCTTCGCGCGCACGGACCCGGGACCCGTCCGCGAAAATAACGAAGACAGCCTCCTCGTTGATGTCGAGACCGGCTTGTTTATGGTCGCAGACGGGATGGGCGGCCACGCCTCCGGGGAAGTCGCCAGCGCCATCGCGGTACAGACCGTTCAAGACGTCCTCCTCAACGCGGTGGATCCAGATGAGACCCGCCTCGACCGGGAAGCCCTGGACGAAAACGACGCGATCCGTGAGCGGCTACGCTATGCGATGAACCAGGCGTCTGTTCGCATCCGCAAAGTCGCGCTCGACAACCCCATCCATGCCGGCATGGGAACCACCCTCACCGTACTGCTCATCGAAGATGGCACCGCGCACTTCGGGCACGTTGGTGACAGCCGGCTGTATTTATATCGTGAGGGGCGAATCAAGCGGTTGACACGGGATCATACCGTGGTTCAGCAGGAGATCGACGCCGGCCGCCTCACGCCGGAGCTGGCGCGCATTGTCCCTCATAAAAACATCCTCACCCAGTCGGTCGGCTACCATGGCCCGGTTGAGCCGGACACGTCGACCCGACCGGTCGAACCCGGGGACCTCTTCCTGCTGTGTTCGGATGGGCTGACGGATCCGCTCGATGACACCCAACTCTCTGAGATCTGCGCCGGGACCGCTTTCGAAGACCTCGCCGAAGAGCTGGTACAGCAAGCCCTCAACCACGGCACCGAAGACAACGTCACTGTCCTGGTTGTCCGCGTCGAGGGTTGATTCGTCGAGGGTTGATTCGTCGAGGGTTGATTCGTCGGAAGGCGGTTGCCATCCCGACCAGTCCGAGCCACAGCCCCGCTTCCAGCGCGCTGTATCCGGGCGCCGTCGCGCAGGCGCCGGGTTGGTCCGTGGTTCCATCTGTGTCCCCGGTGATCCCGCCTTCTCGGATGGCCGGGTCCAGCTCTCCCTTGCCTTCGAAGTCGGCGAAGGACTCGATGAATGGGACAGAGCGATCGATGCGGGCGGTGCCGTTTCCGCCACCTTCACAGGGTGAGCTTTTATCGTCATTGTTGAAGACGAACGAGTTCACCCCTGCCAGCACGACGCCGTGTTCTGGATCGTCTCGCACCACTGCGCCGCCGGAGTCGCCGAAGCAGACGTTCTTTGCGGTCGCTGCGTCTGCGGGGTCTTCGCTGAGGAAGAAGTTGGTGTCGATGAACGTGACCGGGATGTCGGCCTCGCGCTTGACCCCGCTGCCCATCTCATCGTCGCCCGTGGCGCCATAGCCGAGGAAGGTCAGCGGCTCGCCGATCCAGGTGGAGTTGGGGGCGTCGAGCAGTAACGGCAGGGGATCGACGCTGTCGATGGGCGCAGCCAACAAGCCGACGCCGGTGTCATTGATGAAGCGGCTGCCCGCGTCCGAGTAGTCAGGGTTGGCGATGAATTGCGCGATCACCGCGCGGGCGCTGGCGTTGCCGATGTCGGGGCCGACGATGAAGGTCGGGGTCGGGTCGGTGATGATGGTGGAGACGTCATCGTTGAAGGCCTCGATGCAGTGCGCAGCGGTGAGGACAGCGTCTGGGCTGATGAGGGTCGCCGAGCAGAAGAAGACGCATGTGTCCTCCTCGTTGCAGGCGACCAGGGCGCCGACTGCAGGGAAGTTTGAGGAGGTCTCCCCGTTGACGATCGGGGGAGGAGGGGCCTGCGCCGCCGCGATCGCGAGCCCAAAAAAAAGAAGCATCGTCTTCCTCCACCGATAGTCTCCCGTCAGGACACCTATCTTTACGTGTCGTTTTCGTGATCGGCGCGTAAAGGTTTGTTCGTTCGAGAGTTCCGTTATAAGAAGGCGCCCCTTGCCTGATTGTGTTCTGGGGTGGTCTGATTACTGGCCTTTCATCTCAACATCGAACCGCGAGCATTACATGAATCGAACCCTGCTTATTCTGTCGACCGCGCTGACCCTCTCCGCTTGCGGCTGGTCGTCTTCCTCGGGCCCGGACCGCGTTGTCGTAGATGGTGTGGTGCAGGTCACCGGCACCGTGACCGACGCGTTCGGCCAGCCCGTTGCTGGCGCGACCGTGACCCGGGAATCCACCGGCGCGTCGACGACCAGCGATGAAGATGGCGTGTTCTACTTCCCCGCTCCCACCGAAACCCCGGTTGAGTCGGAGCGGTTCAAGGCGTCCCACGACGGTCACATCCCGGACGCCACGACGATCAAGTACTCCTCGAACCCGGACGCCGCCTACCCCAACATTGGCCTTGAGCTGTTCCCCGTCCCCCACGGCAAGGGCTTCTATGCAATGGGCGACGACGACTACGTCGGCATCGGCGCTGTCAAGTTCAAGACCTTCGGCTCCGATCTGAGCGCCTACTCCGGCTTCTCGTCGGCCCCCAAGCCGACCACCAGCAGCCAGAGCTTCCTGTTCAGCTCGACCATCTCTCGGGCCGATCTGGCCCGCCTCGATCTGCAGCTCTATCAGCTGACCTATAAGGAGACCGCAGTCGTCACCGGTCTCACGGGTCCCACCGACATCAACCTCAACATGTGGGTCGCGGACTCCACGATCGACTTCACCGTTGAGGTCCTCCCCGGTGGCAACTTCTACCGGATCGTCCCAGCACACGCCCTGGAAGACGGCGCCTACGCCTTCGCCACCCACGGCATGCTGTCCGGCACCTCGCCCGACGCGTTCTCCCACGTCGCACAAGAACTGAAGGTCGCATACCCCTTCCAGATCTCCGGTGGCGGCGCTGCGCACGGCGGTGACCACGGCGGTGACCACGGCGGTGATGAGGCTCACGGTGGTGGCGGTGACCACGGCGGCGGTGACCACGGCGGCGGTGACCATGGCGGCGGTGACCATGGCGGCGGTGACCATGGCGGCGGTGAC
>JBCBLB010000896.1:0-3131 GCA_038520555.1 Myxococcota bacterium
CAGGTCCTTTCGGGGGAGGTTGTTTTTGTTGTTCTGGATCATCTCTTCGATGTCGACCAGCTGGCGCTCGACCTGGTGGCGGAGCTGATCGAGTTCTTTGGCGGCGCGGACGGCCTGGTCGGCGTCTTCGGCTTCCTGTCGCATCCGATCGAGTTCGACCTTGGAGAGGCCGGTGGGGGCTTCGATCGTGATCTCTTCGCTGACGCCGGTCCTGAGGTCGCGGGCAGAGACGTTGACGATGCCGTTGGAGTCGATGGCGAACTTGACCTTGATCCGGGGCACGCCGCGGGGGGCGGGTTGGATGTTGGTCAGCTCGAACTCGCCGAGAGAGACGTTGTCGCGGGCCAGGGGGCTCTCCCCCTGGAGCACATGGATCTTGACGGTGCGCTGGTTGTCGACGACCGTGCTGACCAGCTGCATCTTCTGGGTCGGGATGGTCGTGTTCTTCTCAATAAGCTTGGCGAAGCGCCGGCCCTGGACTTCGATGCCCAGCGAGAAGTTGGTCACATCAAGCAGGGTGACGGCCTTGACCTCACCCTCGAGGATGCCGGCCGAGATGGCGGCGCCGACGGCGACGACTTCGTCCGGGTTGAAGCCCTTGTTGAGGCTGTGCCGGAACAAGCCCTGAACCAGCTCCTGGACGCGGGGGATCCGACTGGAGCCGCCGACCATGATGACTTCGTCGAGGTCGGTGGGCCGCAGGTTGGCGTCCTTGAGGGCGTTGCGGCACTCGGTCATCGTCTCCTGGAACAGGGGCTCGACGAGGCGCTCGAACGTGGCGCGGGTGAGCGTGGTCTGGAGGTGCCGGGGCCCGGACGCGTCGGCGACCAGGAAGGGGAGGTGAATCTCCGTGGTGGTCGCAGTAGACAGCTCAAGCTTGGCCCGCTCAGCCGCATCGCGGAGCCGCTGCATCACGATCGGGTCGTCGGAGATGTCCATGTCGTGCTCTTCACGGAAGCGCGCGATGAGCCATTCGACGATGTGCCGGTCAAGGTCGCGCCCGCCGAGGGCGTTGTTGCCGCGGGTGGCGAGCACCTCAGCGACGTCGCGATCGACCTCAAGCAGAGAGATGTCAAAGGTGCCGCCGCCGAAGTCATAGACGGCGATGGTCGAGCGCCGCTTGCGGTCATGGACATATGCCAGGGCCGCGGCGGTGGGCTCATTGAGGATGCGCAGGCACTCCAGGCCCGCGATGGTCGCTGCGTCCCGGGTCGCCTGACGCTGGGAGTCGGTGAAGTAGGCGGGGACGGTGATGACCGCTTCGGTCACCGGCTCGCCCAGGTGATCCTCAGCGGAGCGCCGCATCTTCTGAAGGATCATGGCGGAGATTTCCTGCGGGGTGTACGTCCGCCCCATGATCTCAACGCCGCATTCGCCCGAGGCGGTCTCC
This sequence comes from Myxococcota bacterium, assembly GCA_038520555.1. Classification (GTDB taxonomy): domain Bacteria; phylum Myxococcota_A; class UBA796; order UBA796; family UBA796; genus JBCBLB01. The sequence continues at coordinate 1,391 of JBCBLB010000896.1, forward strand.
ACCACTTTGAAGTTGACCGAGCTGATCTCGCTCTGCGAGTCGCGGTACTTTCGGCCCATAAACCGCTTGATCGAGTGGACCGTGGCGTCGGGATTGATGAGCATCTGACGCTTGGCAACGTCCCCAACAAACCGCTCATTGTTCCGGGAGAACCCAACAACAGAGGGCGTGACCCGACCCCCTTCCTCGTTGATGATCACACGCGGATCGGTTCGGTCCATATAGGCACAGACCGAGTTGGTCGTCCCCAGGTCAATGCCGATGATCTTGCCCATGAACCTGCTCCGAATGCCGACAGAAGGCCGGACGCCTCAACGCCTGGGGAGAATATCCTTTTTCGTTCGCCCCGATACTACGATCATCTCTCTTATATCCGATCGCGTCGACGATAGATATCCCGAACCTTTCTTGTCTGTCACGTCTGACAAAGTTGGAGTGGTGCCCGGAGCCGGGCTCGAACCGGCACTCCCTGACGGGAAGAGGATTTTAAGTCCCCTGTGTCTACCTATTCCACCATCCGGGCGGTGCTGTGGACTTCTAACGCCACCTGGCCGGATCATGCTACCGTCCTCCCGATGCGAACCCTCTCGCTCATCATCATCGTCACTCTCAGCGGATGTTTTAAAGGAAGATCCTCTGCTCGTCGACGCAATCCCGCGGCGCAAGTCATCAGCATCGGCCAGATGCGCTTCGACGAGCGCGGCCAGGATCCCGATGCGGTCGATGATGCCATCGGCATCTGGGAGGAAGGCCTGGCTGCGTTTCCCCAGAACGCGGGCCTGCTGCTTCGCCTCTCCCGCGCCTGGACCGAACAGACCCTCCACGATCCGACACGCTCTCCCCAGGGTTACGAACAGGCCCGCGAATATGGGATCCGATGCTTGATGTCCGACCCCACGGTCGATTCCCTCGTGCAGACGTTCGGCCGCCTGGATCTCCGTGCGGTTCGCGAAAGCAACAACGCAGCGTGCTTGAGCTGGACCGCGCTGGCCTGGTCGCGTTGGGTGATGGTTCAAGGAGCCGGCGCCAGCCTGGACCTTGCGCTGGTTCAGGGGCTCGCTCGACGAGCTGTGGCGCTCAACCCGGATTATCGAGAGGGGCTCCCCCATCATGTCCTGGGGATCGCCCTTGCGCTCCCACCTGAGCCGCTGAAGCCCGATCTAGAAGGCGCGCGGGAGCACCTGCGCATCGCATCGGAAGCGGCGCCTGACCGACTGATTGTGTTGGTGGATACCGCAGAGCTGGTGCTGGGGCCGCTAGGGGATGCGCGCGGCTATCAGGCGCTGCTTCAGGATGTCATGGAAAGCGCCGTGTCAGAAGATTCCCCGCAGGCGTATTGGAACCGTGCGGCGCAACGGCGCGCGGCCGCGCTCCTGGAGAGAGGAGCGCGGCCGCGTTGGTCGGTGCAGGGGTCGGTGCAGGCACCGTAACGGTTCATTGAGCGCCTTCGGTTCAGCGCCCCTGCGCCTTCTTGATGGCCCGCCGCATCGCCTTGCGGCGCCGTTTTTCTGCGAGGCGCTGCTTGAGGCGGCGCTTTTCGCCGGGCTTCAGATAGAAGCTGTTCTTTTTGATGTCTTTGCGAATGCCTTCACGTTCCACCTTACGGCGAAATCGGCGCATCGCTTTCTCGAACGGTTCGTTCTCACGGACAGTGACCAGGATCAACGCAGGTCTCCTAGGGGTGAAAGAGGGTGTATTTGTTTGATTCGATATGGGTTGCGCTGGCGCAATACTGGCGCAC
>JBCBLB010000848.1:0-3656 GCA_038520555.1 Myxococcota bacterium
CTCGTTGAAGGAAGCGTGCGAGGTGTGCGAGCCGAGCACCGAGACCGCATCCACCTTCAGCCCGGTTCGCAGCATCGGATCGTTGGCGTCGGATGCGCTGTTGAGCACCCCGGCCGAGGTGCGGACCTGATGGACAATGACCGTATGCCCCTGGTCGTTCGCCGCCCACCATTGCATCAGATCGCCCGGACGGATCGCGTGCACGCTGTCGATCTCTTCACCTTGATTCGACCGCGTCAGCGCCGTCACCACCCCCTTGAGCACCGGATGGTAGCGGTGGGTCGGGTCCTGGGCGACGTCGCTGAGCCCGTCCCGGTTGTCGGTCAGCAGCGTCTTGGCGTGGATGAGCACCAGACGGCGGACCGTCACCAGCGACCCGCCGACCTCCACCTGCGCGTCCAGGTCGTAGCCCGCCTCTTCCAACGTATGGAGGACGTAGATACAGCAGTTCTCCCGATCTGATGCCCATCCGCGTTCTAATTGGCTCTTGATCCCTTGATCTGGATCAGTAGCTGGAAAACGTTCAGAGTTATAGATATCTTCTTCGTCAATCTTAAACCTTGTCGAATATACAATATCTCTTGATGTATCCAGCTTCTCTGCCTCTGAAATGATCTCTGCAAACGAGTCAGCGTATCGCTGCTCACTGTGGATTTGTTCCTCCAGTCCGACAGCTCGACCCCGAAGGCCCTCCAGTTCACTGCGAAGCGCCTGACATCGCTGCTGGGTCTGCTGCACCAATCGCTTCACTTGCACGATCTGCTCAGCTTCTGCCTGTGAAATCAGGATCGAGTCATCGGACCACCATCCCTTGGCGCCGGACTCTGCAACGGCCTGTTGGGCTTCATACTCCGTGAGTCGATGTTCGGCTTCCGCGAGCGCGGCCTCATGCTGGCTCACTTCTGCGAGCGTGCTGTCCAACGCGCGCTCCGGATCCTCGACATTGCGCTCAGAACCGGCGGCAAATATCCCAGCTGCCTGGGAAATACCTCCCATCCCGTTCCCCAGCCAATCGTTCATACCTCGACTCGAAGACAACAAGGACTGGATGAACTGGTTGCCGAGCAACTCCTGATCGATGAGCCCACCCGCTTGAAGCACAGAAATATCTTCAACAATTGGATTTTCCATTGAGGGTTGTCTGTGTCCTTTGCTTATTTCTTATCCTCTCCAACAAAGATGTAGCTGCGGACCAGACGAAGTCCAGTGTAGCCAAATTCATCTGGTTTTTTAAACGAACGGTATGAAGCCGTCGCGTCACCCTTCCAGCCGTTCCAAGTCTCTCCTCGCTTGATCCGACTGGTGCCGCTTGGAGGGCCGATGGGATCGATGAGAGGGGCAAGAGGGTAACCGGCGTACCAATCCCAGCACCACTCCTCAACGTTTCCATAGATGTCATGGAGTCTCCACGGATTGGGCGGCCTTTCGGTAACAGACCTGGGTCCCACATCAGATGGATTGCAGTCGTGGATGTTACTGTAAGAACAGATCGCATCCAGATCATCACCGGTCCAGACGGGTGTGGTAGTGCCTGCGCGGGCGGCGTACTCCCACTCCGCCTCTGTGGGCAGTCGATACCCCTCGCACCGCACGCCCCCAGGCCACTGGACGTCCTCTCCCTCGATGCGGTAGCAGGGCTCCAGTCCCTCCGCCGCGCTCAAGGTGTTGGCAAACGAAACCGCTTCAAACCATGTCAGGCAGTACATCGGCAGATCATCGCCGAGGCCATAGTTCCGGCAGGGCTCTGGGGGATGGTGGACATGGATAAAATGCTTCTTGTCCAGCGGAGACAGATCCCCCATCACCAACCGCCACATCCCTTGCGTCACCTCGGTTTTTCCCATGTAGTAGCCCTGTGTCACCATCACAGGGTGCGACTGGTCAAACTGACTGGAATAATCCTCCTCATCAAAAGGGCGACCCATCACGAACGTTCCTGGATGGATGTAGACCATCTCATAGCCGGATACCGTCAGCGGTTGCGGCGTGGGCATCGAAACGAGAGACGGTGTCGGTTCCGGCGGAGGGGGCGGCGCAGGCTCCGGCGATGGTGCCGGAGCGCGGACCGGCGAAGAGGGCGCTGTGCGCTCCTCAACACATCCCGTCAGGATGAACAGCCATATCAAACCCGATCCCAGCTGAAGGACAGACATGACGACCTCCGAATCCATCGTTGTGGGGGGATGACAAACACCTTCTATAGCAATCTTTATGCCCATTTGATCTCAATAACTTAGCCCATTCATGGTCCATAGTCTGATGAAGTCTAGCGACAACTATCACTATACTTCGTCAGATCGTGAGCAGTCAGAGAAACGGACCATCGCCATCGGTGTTCGGGTACCACACCGATGCATCGACCGCACCCGGCAAAAAGGCCGGATCCAGGTCGTTACAGTCGCCGTCTTCCTCGTGATAGCCATCGCCGTCATCATCAGTGAAATCTGCCATTCGGCGCTCATAGACCTCTTTTCCGATGAAACAACCGGACAACAGCCACACGCTGCACAGGGAGAGCTGTCTCATCACTCTGCAGCTCCGTATTCGCTCAGCCGCAGTTCTACCGGCATCAGCGGAAGCCCCAACAACCAGCCTTCTTCGACTTGAACGATCAGCCCTTCTGCAGTCTCCGCCACATAGCCGCTCAGCGAAAGCAATTCTTCATCGTACGTTACGGACCAGACACCGCTATCGACTTCCTCGACGTCCAGGCGCAGGATCGGCCCAACACCATGCGATTCGATCCGTAACTCGCCCGTCGGCGGAACCACAGACGTTCCATCCACTGTCTCGCTGGTTGTGCTTGTTGGTGGACGGACCAGCAGCGCGGGTAGATCTGAAGTTCGATCAGGAAGAATCATCGACAGCGAGGCCCATCCTCCCGTCAGTGTTGACACTGCGTCTTCGAGGGCGGCCCAACTCAGCGGATAGCTGACATCGACCTCTTCGGCGATTCCGGTCCGACGGGCGGGGCAGACGTGGACGACATCAACCACCGGAGGCCTTGATGCGCCGATGCTGTCGCTGTTGTAGCTCCATTGTGCATCTTCAAGGGTGATCCCGCCGTCCGGCAACGTGATCCAATCCTCCCCGACCGACAACGTCACTTCGGTTCCGGCTCCATCGGTGACGGTCAGACGATCTGCCGCATTCCAATCAATGATCCGGACCTGCGCGATGGCGCTGTAGGCATAGTCTGAGGCTCCGGAGATCGCTAAGGGGACCGTACTTGAAGAGAGGTCCGCCAACGCGAAGCGGGTCGTCTTCCGCTCTCCTGCCGTGCAAGCCGTGTCATCTTCCGCGCGACCATCAGCAAAGACCGGGATTGATGACCCATCTCCCGTGCTCCAACCATGCAGCTTCATCTCCATCTCGACCGCTTCATCGTAGTCCACACGGAACTGCAGCTGACCAGACATCAGATCGCACTCGCCCACATCCAGGTGGGCGGGAAAAGTCTGAGCGTTGGCAACGGAGACATAGATGGTGTACGTACCCTCCAGGTCTACCTCTTCATCCTGTACGGCCACATCACTCACGGTGGGGTCGACATAAAACGCATGCCAGTCCTGGGCATCACCCATCCCGGAGAGGGTGTTGAGCGTCAGATCTGAGCCGAAGTGTGCATCCATGGCCGTTCCCCACGGCGTTTCTAC
>JBCBLB010000844.1:0-3703 GCA_038520555.1 Myxococcota bacterium
AGAGGCGGACGGCAGCTGGGGCGCGGTGGCGCGTCTCACGGAGCTGGAGGACAGCCTGGCCGAGAAGGTCCAGGCCGGCGAGGGTGGGGGCGCGTCCCGGGCCGATCGGCTGGGTCGGCTGGCGAAGCAGGTGGCGATCACCACGACCAGCACGGAAGACCCCATCGACGTCACGCCAGATGATGATTCGGATGGGGAGGCCTGATGCAGCCCAAAAAAACCACAAGCCTGTTCAGGGTGATTGATGGCAGGGAAGGCCGTGTACTCCCCGGACGGCGAAGCTTATTCGAAGCTTGCAGTGATGGGCTTATCCATTTTTCTACACGATCTGAACACCTGATCGGTATTCGGAGAGCCACATGGAAGCCCTGAGCACGGCCGGCGCCGTCCAGCGCATCCGGGAGCTGAAAGGCCATGCGGACGCGGCGGTGCAGCGCCAGAGCGAAGAGCTGCTGCGGGCGCTGGGCTATGGCTGGGTGTTCGACCTGGACACCGATGCGTTCGTCCAGGAGCTGCGCCAGCCGCAATACGAGGCCGCTGTCGATGACCTGCTGTGGACGCGTTGTGAGTTCGACCGCCGGCTGTTCACGCTGATGGTCATGGGCGAGCGTGTCCAGGATCCGTTCAACGCGTTCCACGAGGCCCTGTTCGAGCGAAAGAAGACGGGCTGGAAGCAGCGGCGCAAGATCCGGCGCATCGCAGACGCCGCCCCCCGCGGCGCCTCGAAGTCGACGATCATCAGCTTCGCCGACATCCTGCACGACATCTGCTATGGCTACGAAGCGTTCGTGGTCCTCATCAGCCACGGCTACGACCTGAGCGAGGACCTGGTCAAGGACCTGCACCGGGCGCTGACGTCTCCAGAGGCCTACCCCGACCTGCACAGCCTGTATGGACCGTTCAAGATCAGCGGGGGGGAGACCGACTTCATCGTCCACACGCCCGGCGGCGATCGCCGTGGCTGTCGGGTGATGGCCGGATCGTTCGGCGGTCAGATTCGCGGCGTCAAGCACGCTGGCATCCGGCCCACCAAGGTGGTCATCGACGACGGCGAGCACCCCGACAAGGTCAGGAGCCCCGTCCAGCGGGCCAAGAAGTGGTCGTTCTTGACGAAAGACATCCTGAAGTGCGGCGACAAGCGCACCGTTTATCAGGTCGTCGGGACGGTCCTGCATCCCGACTCGATGCTCGCGAACCTGCTCCGGAAGGCCGGTTGGGTCACCAGCCTCTGGAAGTCGATCATTTCCTGGCCCAAGAACACTGGGCTGTGGGAGACCTGCAAGCGGTTGTGGGCGGACCTGACCGACCCGGATCGAGAGGAGACGGCCCGGCGATTCTATGAGCGGAACCGGGACGACATGGACCGCGGCGCCCAGGTGCTGTGGGAAGCCCGAGAGGATCTTTTTGAGCTCTACGAGCAGCTGTGGTCTGACGGGCCGGCGGCGTTCTTCAGCGAGAAGCAGAACGAGCCCCACGACCCGGAGCGTCAGGTCTTCTATCCCGAGAGGTTCCGCCGATGCCGTTGGGACGGCCAGACCATCACCTCTGCGGAGGGTCGCCGGATCTCCCTGTCTGACTGCACCCTGGCCTGGTGGCTCGATCCCCGGGGCTCAGACGAGATCAAGGACAACGACTACGCGGGGGCCGCGCTGGTTGCCGTCGAGAACCTCGCGCACGGCGTGGGCTACGTTTTCGTTTTGGAAGCCCTGCTGGACCGCGTGGACACCGAGACCCAGCTGGATTGGATCTGGCTTCAGTTCGACCGCTACGGCAACCGCTGTCTCCTCGGCTATGAGGACAACGGCTTCCAGAAGCTGATCGAGAAGCTGCTGAAGATCCAGCGACAGGAGCGCAGGAAGGCCGGCAAGGCCCATCTGCTGCCCCTCCACGGGTTCACCAGCACCGTCAACAAGAACACCCGGATGATCAGCCTGAGCCCCCGGGTGGCCCTGGGCTGGATCCAGTTTGCCGACACCCTGCCCCCGCTGCTCGATGACCAGTTCCGGCAGATCCCGACCGGGGCCTACGATGACGGCCCAGATGCGGTGGAGCGGGCGATCTGGCTGGCAGAGGGTGGAGGCACTGCCCAGGCGAGCGTCGCCCGATGATCACGGTCAGGCTACGGTATAGTCCAAATAGTCAAACATCGTTCAACATGGCGGAGGGGTTCAACATGGCGGAGGGTCTATGAGCGTCATCAATCTGGAGCTGCGCGGCAACCGCGATCTCTCCTACAACACGTTCAGCTATCCGGGTTCAGAGGACGAGTGGCGCGACTGGTACATCGCCCGCCACGACGCCTACGTAAACGAGAACTATACCCTCCAACAGATCCAACAGCTGCAGCTCTTCCAGGCGCTTGATCCCGATGACAAGATCATTGCCCAGGCCCGTCGGCTGGGGCGCGACATTCAGCACGTGGTCGACACAGGCACCGGCGCGCTGGCGGGCAGTCGGTTGACGCTGCAGCTCATCGACCGGGCCCTGGGCAACGAAGAAGGCCGCATCCGCCTCGAAGAGGCTCAGCGGGTCTGGCGGCGCAGCCACCTGCAGCGCAACAAGGGGCGCTACGCCCGTATCCTGTGTTCGATGGGCGACCTCTATATCGAGCCTGTCCGGCAGCGAGGCGCCCCGCCCTTCGATACGCGCCTGGTCTGGTACGAGCCCTACACCGTGACGCCCATCTACGACGATGAGGGGCTGGAGCTGGTCGAAGCCATCATCACCCAGGTCTTCTACGAGCCCGACGTCGTCAATGCTTATGGTGTCGCGCAGCGCGTCGGCCGCAACGACCGGTTGGTGCGTCGGCTCACCCGAGACGAGATCATCGTGGAGCTCAACGGAGAGCCGGTCCTCGATGAGTCCGGCCGGCCGGTCGGAGGCAAGCACAACCTCGGCCGGGTGCCGATGGTGCACATCCCCTGCATCCCCTATTGCGAGCCGGGTCACAGCCTGTGGGTGGGTCACGGCCTCGACCGCACGCTGGCAGAAGTGGACAGCCTGCTCAGCCAGGCCAGCGCCGTCGGCGATCGCTACGCCAACCCGCATCTGGTAATCCAGGGCGCCGACGTCAAAGACAGGGCGGAGTTTGCCCGGTTCGGTCGCGTCATCGAGATCAAAGGGGCGAACGCCAAGGACGCCAAGGTCTACCACGTCGAAATCACAGCGCGTGGCCTCAAGGCGCTGCTGGAGAGCGCGTTCAGCCAGCTCGAACAGGTGCGGCGGACGCTCCCGGAGTACCTCTACGCCGGCGCCGGCGCCAACGCCTCCGGGGTGGCGTTGCGTTTTTTGGCCACGCGGTTCGAGACGAAGTACGAGCCGATCCGCGACAACTTCTGGGGTGGGCTCGCGCTGGCGACTGAGATGGCGGTCTCGATGGATCGCAACGAGGCGCACAACGCTGACGAACAGTACCTACAGATCGCAGGGCCGCCCTTGCTGCCAGCAGACGTTCAGGCTGAGCTTGCCCAGCTGCAGGCTGCCACCCGAATGGGCGCTGTGAGTGAGGTGGACCTTGTGCGCCACGTCCAGCGGCTCGGCATCGCCGACGCAGAAATGAGCGCGGAGGACTACGCGGAAGCGCTCAGGGCAGAACGTCAAGCGCATCAGGCGGCGATGGCGGCCCCCAACAGAGGTGAGGAGTGATCAGGCTGGGAGGCTGTCAATCCGCGTCGTGATGGCTTCCAGCACGGTCTTGCGTCCC
>JBCBLB010000645.1:0-5499 GCA_038520555.1 Myxococcota bacterium
CTTCGGCAGGCAGAACAGCGACGAGGTCTGCGTGCCGCCTGGAGAGACGCTCAAGCTGGAACAGGATGTCCTCATCGAGGATAAACAAACTCATTCCAGGATACCGAGGTACTTGATCACTTCGTTGGTCTCACCGGCTTTGCGCTTCTTGTTCATCTGACTCTTCTGCGTTCCAGTCAGCGCATGCGCACCGTACTTTGTTGAGGTTGGCATATCCGAAATGTACAACACCATGTTCAGATCAACTGGAGCGTCACTCTCCCGAAGCGCTCGAACAATGTGCATGGTCTCCATATCGAGGGTCTCAATTCCACGCGACTGGAGCCAGCGGAGCACCTGCCGGTGTTCCTGAAGGAGGTTGGTCACCGAGCCATGCGTGGTGAGCTGATAGGGGCCGGCCGCGTTGGTATGCATCGCACGGCGACCCAACCGAGTACCGAACAGGCCGCTCGACAGGAAATTCAGGCGGCGTATTTTGTCTCCGGGGGATGCCGGTGGGGTGGACTTGTCGGGCAACTCCGGTGGCCTCTTCCCCTCCCATGACCTCAAGAGACAGGTTACCGGTCAGTTTTTGAGCCACGGAGAAGCTCGGTGCATATCGGTACACTCCCCGCAGGCGTGCTGCGAAGTTGATCCCGATACTGTCGGCAAACCTATCGTCCCTCAGACGGAGTTCACGAGCGGCTCACCACAGCGATGGCGGCCCACGGGCCGGTGCGAACTCCCGTGGTGAGCGATCGATACCCAGCGCCATCAGCTCGCGGCGCACCCGCCAAGGCCCGAGGACTACGTCGAACACCCAGCGCTTCGCCTCGCAGGCCGGGCAGCCCTCATCATGGCCGAAGACGTGCGACAGCATCGACATCCACGGTATCCACCGCTCGTTGACGCCCAGCCGCTTGCCTTGAGCACGGCGCAACCTGGCCCGCTTCTGCCGAGCGATACCGTCGGGGACGACTTCAGCCCGCCACGACGAGCCAGAGGCGAAAATACCGTGATAATGGACCGTGTTGACCCTCGGCTTCCAGATCAGGGCGCAGAGGCGCTCGACAAAGGCCTCCGGCTCAAAGAATAGGGCACGGGTGCCATCGGACCACGGCCGCTTCAGCGTCAGGAGGATCTTGCCGTCCTTGCGCTGTGTGAGGCGGTCGAGAGCCAGCGGTGGGCGAGCGATGTAGCGGCCCTTGCGGGGCCCTCGGCGTTCCAGCCGGTCGCGCTGATGTCGGCCGACCCGAACACCGGCATGAAGGTTGAAACCTCGGAACAGCGCCCACGTCGCGACGACGGGATTGTCGACCACCCCAGACCTCAGCGTCTGCTGTGACCCCGTCCAGCATGCGGAGACGGACCGATCGCGGGCATCAGCCCCGTCATCTTCGGAAGACTGACAGGGGACTTCAGAATCTGGGCGAGGCAAAAAGTGTCATCGGCAAGAGTGAGCATGTGCTTCAAATACTTTAAATATAAGATGCGTGGAGGTTTTAATGTGGTGGATACTCATCACGGCATGCAACATGAGCTGGAACACGAGCCGGATCGACGTCGAAGACACTGCGGTGAATGACCCTGACGCGCCGGTGAACACGCACGCCGTCTGGTGTGAGGGGTGGAGTCACACCCAGCATCTCGACAGCGGACTGATTCGGAACTGGCAGTGGCAGCAGATCGATCGGGACGGTCGACCATTGGTGAGAGAGCTGTGGTCGGAGCGCGAGCGTGGTTCTCAGCTGCTCAGCGCGGCCTACTTTACATATGACGTCCACGGCAACGTCACCCAACAGTTCACATCGAGGCTGAACATCGATGGGAATGGTCTCCTCTTTGTTGAGGAGAACTTCACCTATGACGACGCGGGCAACCTGCTCTTCCATGAAGCCGTCGGTGACGACATTCCAACCGCCTTCATCGAGAACGCTTACGACGGCGATCGGCTGACGGACCGCTGGACCTATATCGATGACGATCTCGATGAGCACTACCAGGTGTATTATTCAAACGATCGCATCGTTCGTGAAACCTGGACGAACGGCGCGGGCGATCTGGTCTCCTCCTCAGCCTTTGTGTATGCGGATGCGCCACCGTCGATGGACTACACCCAAACGCGACGCGATCGGGATGGAGACCTGACCTCAGAAGAAAGTGTTCGACACGATGAACGCGGCAATATCGCAGAGCTCATCTACGAGCGTTTCGATCATTTCCAGAGGGTGAGCCACCTCACTACCGAATACGACGAACAGGATCGCCCTGTCTGGCGATGGTCCTTCTCGGGCGACGATCAATCGGGGACCATGTCGGTCTATGAATGGGCCTATGACGACGCGGGCCGTGAAGTGGAGACGATCGCCATCACAGACGATGACGCCGACGGCGTCGACGACAACCGCTCGGTCTCCGCCCACCACTATGACGCCAATGGGCTGTTGACGGAGATCCTGACCTCAACGGATACCGACCTGGATGGCATCGTCGATCGTCAGGCTCGGTATACGCAAGAATGGGACTGTATGGATTGATGGGTCGCTGACTGGGAATTCAGAGCGTCTCTTTCGTCACCGGGGCGGCCGTTGCGGTGGTCTTGTCGGGCGGCCCAGCGCCAGCATCTCCCGCCGAACGCGCCAGGTGCCGAGCACTGCGTCGTACAGTGATCATGTTCCCATCGATCGTCGCGGCCCCAATAATCGAGATGCCCTCTTCAAGGGTTAAATCAACGTTATCCCATGTCGCGCCCAGTTCTATCGGATCAGCGTCTGTATCGGTATCGGCGTTGCCTGAGATGAGAAGGGCGATGGGCAACCGGTGTATGGGCGCCTTCGTATCGTGACTCTCATCGGATGATCGGTTGGGAGACGAAATTGTACTGGTAGAGCGGCTTGATTCCGGCTTGCATGATGTGTTCACCGGCAATGGGGGTGCCCCTGCGGGAGAATCTGGATACCCACCCCCCCGGTTCTGGGGTGTGCTTCGCCCCTGTGCAGAACTTTCGGAGGGTGAGATGTGGTGGTTGGTTGGGGTGGCGATGGCTGTTGAACTTGACGTTCACAGCGTGGAGAACTTCTTGCGCGCGATGGAAATGGCTGATGCGGGTGTTCCATTGAAGCTCGCGCTCCGCCGCCAATATCTCTCTCCTGAAAGTGACGCTCAGCGTGCGTTTCTTCGGTATGCGAACGCGCGCTCAGCCCGGCGCCTTGCGCGGTGTGTTGAGCGGCACCCTGAACTCTATGGGCAAATCGAGCACCGTCTTCGGGACGTTCAGGGGGCCCATGGTTCCATTATCCAGGCGTTGGATGCCATCACCGAGCTGTTTCCGTCCTTGTTGGTCCCAACGGTCTATGTCCATGTGGGGTGCTTCAATTCCGGTGGCACAGCGACCAGACATGGCCTGCATGTTGGTTTGGAGCACTTCACCCGCCCTGAGCCTTTCCCTGAGCGGTATCGGAACACCTGGTTTGACGTCGCGCTCCATGAGCCAGACGTATTCCCGAGAATGGTCATCCATGAACTGGCTCACTTCCAGCAACCCGATCAGGCCCCCACGTTATTGCATATGGCCCTTATCGAAGGGGGCGCCGATTTCGTCGCCCATCTCTTCGCTGGGGGGGTGGTCACCCCCAACCATGACTTTGGGCGTGCCCACGAGGCGGACATCTGGGACGTGTTCTCTGCGCAGATGCAGGACAAGCCGATGGCCGGGACGTGGTTTTACACCGAGACCGGGACCGACTGGCCTCGTGACCTGGGCTACTTTGTGGGTTTTCGGATCGTAGAAGCGTACTGGGAGCAAGCCGATGACAAGGCTCAGGCGTTATCTGATCTCTTCGCCCTTGAAGATGTGGAACTTATCCTGGAGCAAAGTGGCTACGCCCAACGGTTTGCGGCTCCGTAGCGTGACCTGAGCTGGTGTTCTTCGTCGATTGAAGCGGCGGCTTTGTGAGCACGTTGATCAGGAGGGTTCGGGGAACGCTTCCGGATAAGACGGGCAGGAGTTCCTGCCACGGCCTGCTCGATCACCCTCTTTCCAAACCATAACCCTCTTGCATGATTTACATATTAATCATGCATTTGAAACATAATCGAGAGCCCATAAAGAACCGTTCAGGAGGTGCAGATGTCTTCTGCGGTCAACGAAATCACGGTCATCGGTGCAACGGGAAGCCTGGCGCGGCCCACGATCAGCCGGTGGCTCGAACAGGGGCTCCAGGTCAAGGCCATCGTCCGAAACCCCGAGAAGGCGCGCAGCCGTCTTCCCGAATCGGTCCAGCTGATTCACGGGGATCTACGCGATGTGGAAAGCCTGCGGCGGGGGCTGGAGGGGACGCGTCACCTCTACCTCAACCTCTCCACCAGCACTTTGCGGCCCGATCTGGACTTCTACACCGAGCGCGAGGGGATCGCCAATCTGCTGATGGCGGCACGCGGACAGGGGATCGAGCAGATCCTCAAGATCTCCGGGATGGGCGTTCTGCATCCCGAGTTCTCTCTTCAGGGGCGCGAGCTGTTCCCCAACGCGATTCGCAAACCGGGCCATGTGCTGCTTCGTGAATCGGGAATTCCGTTCACGTTGTTTCATCCGAGCTGGTTTCTGGACGCACTGCCCAGGCTCATCCGCGGCGGTACGTTCACGATGATCGGGCAGCTTCCCCACCCGATTTACTTCAACAACACCGACGACTACGCCCAACAGGTCCAAACCGCGATGGGGAACCCGGACGCCTTCAACCGAGACTTCGCGATCCAGGGCCCCCACGCCATCCTCTTTGATGAAGCCGCGAAGCGGTTTCTCGCCATCACCGCCCCGGATACGCCGATACGCCGGATCCCGATGTGGTTGGCGCAGGGGATGGGGTTATTCAACGCAGAGGTTCGTCTCGCAGCCCATATGATGGCCTTCTTCATGCAGTTCCGCGAATCGCTGGTGGCTGAGGAGACCTGGAAGGTGCTGGGGATGCCCACCACGTCTCTCGAAGACTTCTTCCAGAGACGCACCCCCCACGCGGCGACACAGGTCGTAAGCGCTAGCAAGTAAGCGCTGTTGACACAACAGGTTTACCAAACCCAAAATAAATCCTTACATATCGGATATATCTATCTCTTCTACACCGAATCGGGGATCAGCGACGCGATGCCTCTACGATGTTGGAGGTGGATGCTATGCGTGGTGTGCTTCGAATGGTGTTGATCGGGTTCGGCGGGTGGGCGTTGGCGTGCGGCGGGCTGGACACCGGGACGATGCCGTCCTCCAGCCCTCAGGCCGTGGCCGCGGCGAACGCCCTGGGGTTGCCCGCGGTGGCCCCCGGATCCGGGGCGGCCGGTCCGTTTGATGGCCCCGAGGGGACCATCTACTACATCAACCCCGCCGGACAGATCACGTTCGTCGCGCCGCAGACCCTGATCACTGTCACGGGACGCTCTACGGTGAGTCTTAAGGGACGCGAAGTTCTACGCAGTCCCTGATTGACCCGCGGCGGGCGCCGTAAGGTTTCCAGACCCGGAATTCTC
>JBCBLB010000237.1:0-12667 GCA_038520555.1 Myxococcota bacterium
CCCCGCCCGCTCGTCCGAGACATCGCATCCCATCCCCGCTGCGCCAGCCAGGGCGATCAAGAAGATTCGCATCACGTTCTCCACATCAACACCAGTCGGCGGATACTTTAGCGAACCCCGGCCCATTCTTACGAAACAGCTGTGTCACAACTGCTCCCCACTGTCGGCGTCCTGGTCCCCACCTACCCAGGCACCCCCACCCCACCTGCCGAGCGGCCCGTCGGGCGAGCCGCCCTACAGCTTCGCGAAGAGGGGGTGTCGGTCCTGTTCGGCGATCAGGTCTTCCGCCGCGACGGCCAGATCTGGATGAGCGGACTCGCCGCCCTGCCAGACCGATGGGAGCCCGCCGAACGTCCCATCGCCGCCCTCCACGATCGCTTCCCCTCTCAACGCCGCGCGGCGCAGTATCGCGCGGTCCTCGCTCAGCTCGACGGGCTTCCGATGGGCAACCCCGAGTCCCTGACGCTGCTGTGTCGAGACAAGGCCGCATGTCAGCGGTACCTCGAACAGTCGGCGCCGACGCTGCCCATGCCCGCGCTGGTCACGAACCCCGACGTCTTTGAAGACCACCTGTCTGCCTGGAAGGCGGGTTTCTTGAAGCCGCAGTATGGCGCGTTGGGGGTGAGCGTCCAACGGGTCCACCCCGGCGATCCGCTGCCCCGAATGCTGCCCGGCGTGGTCGAGGGCATCGAAGAGCCGACGATTCTGCAGCGGGCGGTCGCGCCGCCACCGGGCTGGGCGGGACGAAGCGCCCGGGTGCTCTGTCAACGTGAGCCCGATCGGCGCTGGCACCAGTGCGAACCTGCTGTCCGTGAGAGCCGCGACGACTACGTCGTCAACGCGGCACGGGGCGCCACGGTGCGGCCGGGATCTCAAGCCCTCTCCCCGGACGCGGCCGACGCCCTGCACACCATCTGCCAACAAACCCTGGACGCCCTCGCCCAGCACCCCGACGGCGACCTGTTGGTTGAGGTTGGGCTGGACGTGGTCTTCGACGCTGCGGAGCAGCCCTGGCTGATCGAGGTCAACTCCCGGCCGCGTGGCCGCCTGGAAGTCCTCGCGGCCCGAGACCCTGCCCGCTTCGCCCAGGCGCATCGCGACGCCTGCGCCCGGCCGCTACGCGCGTTGGCTCATTGGGTCCGCGATCTCTCCATATAACCGCTCAATCGTGGCTTCAACCTCTGCGAACGCGATCGGCTTCTCCAGGATCGTGCAGCCCGCCCGGTTCAACGCATCGTGGCTCGACGCGGTGAGCATCCCGGTCATAAACACCAGCCGCTCCAGCATCTCCGGCTGGTTCTGCTGCACCCACTGCAGCAGCGCGATCCCATCGCCGTCTGGCATCAGGATGTCCGAGAGGATCAAGTCGAAGTCGCTGTCCGACTCCAGCAGCGCGATGGCCCCGTTGCCAGACGATGCGACGATGACTTCGCCATAGTACTCCAGCAGACGAGACAGCGACGCCCGCAGCAAGGGCTCGTTGTCCACCAGCAGGATCCGCTCCAGCTGGGGAGACGTGCGCGTGGGGACGACCCGTTGGGGTGAAGATGGAGAGACCGAGTCTTCTGGCGCCTGCGGCAAGAACACCCGAAACCGAGCCCCCTCCCCGGGCGCGCTCTCCACCTCGATCCGGCCGCTCATCTGTTGGATGATGCCATGGCACACCGTAAGCCCCAGGCCGGTCCCGCCAGTCTGTCGGCGGGTCGTGAAGAATGGGGTGAACAACCGCGAGAGGTGCTCGGCCGGGATCCCGACGCCGTTGTCGTGGACCTCAACGCAGACTTCATCTCCAACGACCGCGGTGCGCACCAGGACGTGGTTGTGTTCGATGGGGCGCGGCGGCATCGCCTCACACGCGTTGAGCAACAGGTTCAGCACCACCTGACCCAGCCGATCGGCGTCTCCGATCACCGGGGGCACCGCCTGGAGATCCTGCGTCAACGTGACGCGCCCGAAGAGGTTGGGCTCGAGCATCTTCAGGGTCTGATGGGCCACCGTGTTGACCAACACCGGCGCATGCTCTACGAGCTTCTCTTTCGAAATGGTGCGAAGATCTTTGACGATCCTCGCCACACGGTCGACGCTGTTCTGGGCGATGCCGGTCAGCATCTGCCACTGCTCCACCAGCGACCGTGAGGGCAGCCGACCGAGCTCCTGGTGGCCGCTCATCTCTGCGAACATCATCGCCAGGCTGCTGTGGATGGCGGTCAGGGGATTGTTGATCTCATGGGCGATGCCCGCGACCAACACCCCCAGGCT
This sequence comes from Myxococcota bacterium, assembly GCA_038520555.1. Taxonomy (GTDB): domain Bacteria; phylum Myxococcota_A; class UBA796; order UBA796; family UBA796; genus JBCBLB01. The sequence goes on from JBCBLB010000237.1 coordinate 2,260, forward strand.
GGCCAACCGATCCGCCTGAGCGATCCGGGCTTCGATCCGGCGGCGCTCGGTCAGATCGCGACAGGACAGCAGCACCACAGGCTGACCTTCATAGGTCGCCCGCATCGCCTGACCTTCAACACGGAGCTGAGCTCCGCCGGCGCCGCACAGCGAGAATTCCATGCTCTGATCCGGCAGATGCCGGTCTTCGTTCAGCCAACGAAGCACCGTCGCGCACTCTTCCTCTCGCAACAAGGCGCCCAACGGGCGACCCTCCAACGCGTCCGTGGGCAGCTGAAGCAGCCGATGGGCGCAAAAATTCGCATAGGTGATCACACCATCACGCAGAAACAACGTCGCGTCAGGCGTCATCTCCAGGATGCGACGCAGGTCTGCCTCAGAACGACGCAGCGACTCTTCTGCGTGCAGCCGAGCGGTCACGTCCAGGACCACGCAGCGCAGCGTCCCCGTGCCGTCCGATCGCCGGGCGCGTTGAACCCGCAGTTCTCCCCACCACGGTCCATCAGGCCGACGGAAGCCGACCACCATCACATCTGAGACGCTCTCGCCGCTGAGGAAGCTCCGCAACATCTCCGTGTCTTCGAGACGAACGACCTCCATCAGCGACGACATCGGCACGGGGTGCGCGAACATCTCCTGTGCGCGGCGATTCATCTGTTGGATCGTACCGCGCGGGTCCAGATCGATGCAGGCGACCGGAAGATCCGCAACCGGAAATTCGGCGTACCCTGACATGCTTCGCCCCACCACCTGTTGGTGATGGGGGGTTCTGGTCTGTTCCGACATGCGTTGTCCTCGCCCACTGAGAACGGTGTCGAGGTCCCATCGGCGGGTCTTCCCATTTCTGAAGTCGATTGTTCTCCTCTATGAGAGAAATCCAATCAATTCACGTTCTTCCTTTTTTTTAAGCCGCCTGAATCGACTGCGTTTCCAACGCATGCACGATCCGAGGTCGTTGAAGCTGCCATCTGCGATGATTCTCTGCGCTGATCAGCCACGTCGTAAACGCCCACCGTTGCCCCTCGAAGATGTACTCGACGTGGGCGCCCACGACCTCTCGTGGCGGCAGGGCGTTCGACGTCCGGAAGGTCACACGGCCGAAGCTATCGGCCATGTCGAGCGTCCCTTCGATCCGCAGATCGCCTGCGGTGAGGACCGCGCGGACGGCATCGAGGGCTGCATACGTTAGATGTGCATCGATCTCAGCGGGATATCGCAGGTCCATCGGGCCTCCTCGTGGGCGCCAGGGTGTACCCCGATCAACGGCTCTCTCGCCTGGATCATCAGCCGTTTGACAACCGCTTGTCAGGCTGACGTAATGTCTGCTCTGGGGAGGATTCGGATGTTGTTGTTGTCCAGCCTGCTCGTCAGCTGCGCGACGCGATCGACCACATTGTCCGTCCCGGTCGATGCACGCGACGACGGGCTTACGGCGGAGCTGGTGATCGACGGCCCCCTGCCGGCGCGCATCCGATCGGGAGATGAGGCCGATCTGATCGTGATGTATGGGGGCGAAGAGCAGGGCAGCCTCGGACCCTGCGGCTGCCCGCCGCGGCCGCGGGGCGGGCTCGCCCGGTTCATGGCGTACGCTCGGACCACCGCGGACGCCAACCCCGACGCCACCACGATGATCGTCAACGGCGGCTATTGGCTGCAGGACGCGGTGGGGTTGGATGGGCAGCTGGCGCCCACGACGCCGATCAAAAACGCCTGGATGATGGTAGGACAGCTGACCCTGGGCGCCGACGCCCTGAACGTCGGATATAACGACCTGATCGGGCTCAGCAGCCTACCAGAGGGGACCGACCGAAGCGAGCTGCCGCTCGTGAGCCTCAACCTGTCTGGACCCGACATCCAGCCTCACCGCGTGCTCCGCCGCGGTGATCTTCGGGTGGCCATCACCGGAATCTCGACGGCGGGCTCGGTGAGCGTGCCCCTCCCGGACGGCTTCTCTACGAAGCCGCCTGTGTCGGCACGCGCAGCCCTGGAGACGCTCCGCCAGGAGGTCGATCTGATCATCCTGTTGGCGTACCACGCCCCAGAAGCCGCCCGTGACTTTGCGCAGGACGGATTGGTTGATGTGGTCATCGACACCCATAACCACACCCAGCGATCCGTCCCCTTTCGAGTCGGATCCGCGCTCTGGGTTCGAAGCGCTCACCAGTCGCTGCGGCTTGGGGAGCTTCGGATGGGACTGGATGATGACGGCGCCGTCTTATGGGCGATGGATCGGAAGATCGATCTGGACCCGACGCTCCCATCTGATCGGACGATGATGGGCGTCCTGCGCGCCGCTGAGGTTGAGCTCAGCGGGCGGTGATGCCGATCAGCCGGCGGTGTGGCCGTCGTCGCCGATGGCTTCGACCGGGCAGTTCTCCATCGCTTCGTAGCACTGTTCCAGTTCTTCTTCGTTTTCCGGCTGCTTGTAGCAGATGTCGTGGTCTTCGTCGTCGCTCATCCGGAAGTTGTTGGGGGCAGCGTCCGAGCAGACTGAGCACAGGATGCACTCCATGTCGACATAAAACGACACCTTCTTGCCCGCGATCACCGTCGCGCCGCCGACGTTGTCTTCCCACTTCTCATTGGGATCGGCCATAATCGCCTCCTACCGTTCGATATTCCATATTCTCATCGGACCCGCTGGTCCTGCCGTTGTGTCTATATCTCAATGTTCAGGCGATGATGATTGGCGGCTCGTGGTTCAGCCCGGTGAGAGGGTTAGAAAGGTCGTATGTCAATCTTGAAAATTGCTCGGATGGGTAACCCCATCCTCCGCCGGCCGGCCGATCCCGTCGATGCAACGGCTCTGAACACCCCAGAGCTGCGGCGCTTGATCCGGGACATGCATGAGACGGTCATCGACGCAGACGGCGCCGGGTTGGCGGCCCCTCAGGTGCATGTCAGCCTACAGGTCGTGTTGTTGTCTCTGGGGGAAGAACCCGACGGACAATTCACCGTCTGGATCAACCCCAGGTTGACCCCGATGACCGACGAACACCTGATCACCTATGAAGGATGCCTGTCGGTCCCCGGCCTCCGCGGCGCGGTGGCGCGGCCTGCGAAAGTCCACGTCCACGCCCTGACGCCCGATGGCGAGGTGGTCGATCGTGTACTGGAGGACTTCCCCGCCGTGGTCGCCCAGCACGAATGCGATCATCTGGACGGCATCCTGTACCTGGACCGGGTCGAACCCGGCACCCTGATGTTTTTGGACGAGTATCGGAAGTTCGGGCCATGGCCCCTCAAGGCCCTCCAGGGGGAAGAATAAACGATGGGCTGGTTTCTTCGCACCTTCGGTTTTTCGGAGCAGGCGCGTCTGGAGCGGGCCCGACACTTCCTTGCGCGGGGGCGCTACAATGACGCCCGCCTGGAGCTTGAGGGCCTGGAGACACCGGAAGCGACCGCGCTCCGTGAGGACGCGCTCAAGACCCTGGTCGTCTGGAACCTTGAAGAAGCGCGTGCGCGGTTCCAGTCTGGTGATCCGGACGGCGCACGCGAGCACATGGCGCTGGCCACCCAGTTCGGCGCCTCTCCCGATCAGCTCCGTGAGACCCGGCGCTTCGCCCGGGAGCTTCGCGAAGCGCGCCGACGCGAAGCCGAAGACGCCGCCCGCGAACGCGAAGCCAACCGCTTCGTGCCTGGCGACGATCCGATCTGGCAGCTTCCGCCCGATCATCCACAGCTGCGGTATGCCTTGCTGGTGGAGAGCTACCCCGACGCGCTCCGGGCACGGCTGGTCAACCTGGGCAAGGATTTCGCCGCTGCGGTGATGCAACTGGAAGAGGGCGATCCGGTCGCCGCCTGGAAGGCGCTCGGCCCGTTTGTCCAGCAGGATCCGGTCGCCGCTTATGAGCGCGCCCGGGCCGCGCTGGCGGCCGGTCAGCTCCCCGCGGCCGCCAGCGACCTGATGCGCTTCGGCGAATCCGTCGGCCACCAGACCATCGGCAACACCCACACCGCCGCGACGCTGGCCAACGTCATGGGGCAGCTCGGCCGCGCCGGCGAAGCGCTGCCGATCATCGACGGGCTGCTCCAGACCGCGCCCAGCCTGCAGCTCCAGGCCGTCCGCGCCCAGCTGCTCGAAGCGGATGGCCAGCTCGAACATGCGGAATCAGCGACCGAGTCGCTGCTCAAGACCGCGCCCCGACAGATGGGCCTGTATCGGCTGCTCGCCCGCATTCGCGAGCGCCGGGGCCACCGCCCCGAAGCCGCCGCGGTGCTGGAGTGGGGCCTGGACACCTGCTGCGGATCGCCGGGCAAGTGCGGCAACCAGCCGCTCGACCTTCAGGCGGTGCGCACCCTCGCCCGGCTCTATCTGGAGGATCAGGTTCAACCAGAGCGGGCCCATGAGCTGCTCTCTCAGCTGTCGCGCCATGTCCAGCAGCCCAGCTGGGAGGATCAGTACCTCGCCGCACTGGTCGCCCGAAACACCCGCGATCCACAGGCTGCAGACATGGTCGCCCGCCTCACCGCGGCGCTCCCCGCGCAAGACCCGCGGCGACGGCTGCTCCAGAAAACATTCCAGGCCGCGCCGGCGCAGCTCGAAGGCGTCTGAAGTTCAGCTCACATCTTGCGGGCAGTCGCTTCGCGACAATACAGGTCCGTCTTCATGAACCCGGGCGGCGACGCCTGCGCGCATCTTCGACTCTCGGGCCAACCAGTCGTTGAAGTATGTCTGCTGGCGGTCCGCGGGAAGGTCGCTGCCGCCATAAGCCCGCCGGCGGGCGGTGACGTGCTGGAGCACACAGGCTGCGGCGACCGAGACGTTCAGCGACTCCATCAAGCCGAACATCGGCACGATGACGAAGCCATCCGCAGCGGCCCGGGCCGCGTCGCTGACACCGTTCAGCTCGTTGCCAAACAACAGAGCAACGGGCTTGTCGACGGGGACTGCGTCCGGGGGGATCGCATCTGGATGAAGGTCGGCGACCCAGAGCGCGAAGCCCCGCTCCCGAAGGTGCGCCAATACGTCCTCCAGGGCGTCCCAGCGGTGCAGCTCCAGCCACCGCTCGGCGCCCCGGGTGGCCCCCCGGCTCGCCCGGAAGCCCCCTGTGATCAGGTGAACTTCATGAACGCCGAACGCTTCCGCGCTGCGCAGGATGGCGCTGGTGTTGTGCCGCCGATGGATGGCTTCGGTGATCACCACCACGCTGCCCAGTCGCTGGGCGAGCATCTCCCGAACCCGCTGCTGACGCCGTTCGCTGACCGACACCGCCCTCACCCTTGCTGGCGGTAGAGGGTCAGTCTGATCTGCTCGAAGCGCAGCGTCAACGTCTCCCCGGTGACCTGGTACGCCTGCATCCCCTCCCCGCCGGGCAGGGTCATCCGAAGCTGCCCCTGCCGGGTCGACCACTGCCCGGACGACTGCGCCACGTTCTTGCGTACCGTCCGCTCCAACCGAACCGCCCCGTCCGCGTCGAAGAAAAACCGGAGCTGGGTGGGCTCCCCGCCGATGAGCATGCTGGTCTGCCAGGTGCCCTGCATCGCCTCATCCTGCCCCCAGGCGACCAGCTCCTGCTCATCGACCCAGCTGGATGCGCTGGCCGAGGATGACGCCCCCCACGAGGCGTCTTCGCCCCCCTGCCCGCTGCCCCAGGCGCCGCCCGGGGTCAACGCCATGACCAGCAGCGCGTTCGGATCCAGATCCGCTGTGTTCACCGGAGCAGCCAACAGGATCATCCACCGCTCGGTCGGGGCGTCCCACATCGCCCGACCGACCCGGCCGTCCTGGAGGACCACATCGTAGAGGCCGTCGGCCCCCGGCGTGACCTGACGGGGCGCACGCTGCTGCTCGGTCAGCGTCAACGACAGCCGCTGCACGTCACCAGAAGAACCGGGCAAGGCGATCTCGATCAGCTCTCCGCGGAGCGGATCAGACACGTCACGGAGCGCACGGCGCGGATCGGTCGCGGTCCACCCATCCGGCGGAGTGAGCGCCGAAGCGGGCGCAGCCAGAGCCAGCCATATCAGGGAAAACATCTTCTCCTCCTCGACTCACGCGCACCCTTCGTATCGCGTCCACCCAGACGTGGCTCCAGAACACAGGACACCGGCCGATGTTCCAGATCCGTTGGTCAGTATAGGTTCGACCGCAGCAACGCGAGCCGCTACAGGAAGAGTGTATGAAACGACTCACCGATTGGCTGGTCGCTCTTGTGGTCGCCGCGCTGATCGCATCTGTGATCGGTGACATGGGACAGGGCCCCAACCTGCCTGATGAAGCCCCAACCTTCTCGCTGACCATGCTCGATGGCCAGCCGATCGACCTCGAAACGCTGCGGGGACAGACCGTCGTGGTCAACTTCTGGGCGAGCTGGTGCGGCCCCTGCCGTCAGGAGATCCCCGAATTCTCAGCGTTCGCCCAAGATCACCCCGACATCATGGTGCTGGGGTTGGCCGTGGATTCCGGTGACACCAGCGAGGTCCGGCGAAGCGCACGACGACTGGGCATCGACTACCCCGTCGCCATCGCCAGCCGCTCACTGGTCCGGGCCTATGACGTCAGCGCCTTCCCCACCACCGTCATCGTCGACCCAGACGGACAGGTCGCCCATGTCCAGGTCGGCGCCATGTCCTATCAACAGCTCTCCCAGGCCACCGGCGTCGACCTGTAAACCGCCATCTGTAAGCTGCGACGAACCCGCGCTTCAGGGCAGGGGGGAAAAGCCGGGGTCAAAGGACCATCGGCCCTGGCGTCCCGGCTGATGGATCAGGTGTCGGAGTTGCGCCATATACGCTTCCCGGGGCATCTCTTCCGCGCCGAACCGGGACAGATGATCGGTGTAGACCTGTGCATCGATCAGATCGACGCCCCAGACCTGCAGCTGACGAACCAGCCAGACGAACGCGACTTTGGACGCGTCACTGGCGCGGGCGAACATGCTCTCGCCCGAAAACAATCCGCCGAGGCTGACGCCGTACAGCCCACCGACCAGCTCGCCGTCCTTCCATGCCTCTGCGGAGTGGGCGTAGCCCAGCTCATGGAGCTGGTTGTAGGCTGCGGCCATGTCTTCGGTGATCCAGGTGCCCCGCTGTCCCGGCCGCTGCGTCTCCTTACAGGCGGCGATCACATCGGCAAACGCAGAGTCCAGGCGGATCTCATAGTCGCCGCGGCGGATCCGCTTCTTCAGGCTGCGGCCAACATGAAGCTTCTGCGGATGGAGGACGAACCGCGGATCGGGCGAGAACCAGAGGATCGGCTGGTTTTCGTTGTACCAGGGGAAAATTCCGTTGGCATAGGCCAACAGCAGCCGCCCGGGGTGAAGATCGCCACCGACGCCCAGCAGGCCATCCGGCTCCGCAAACGAAGGGCGGGGAAAGATGTGTTCATCAGGGATGCGGAAGACCGGCATAGAACACTCAATCTACCCGATCTGAAGGCCGCGGCCACGCCTCACCCTTCCACCACGCCCCGCGCCAGGCGGAAGCCCAGGTCTGCGGCCCGCGCCGCCGGCGAGATGATGTGCAGGGCCTTGGCCCACGCCGCCATCGACGGCTGCTCCCAGGAGCCGGGGTGGATGACCCGCAGCTCGCCGACCACGTCCGCGGTCCATTCGCCCACGTTGCCCGCGAGGTCGAAGATCCCCTCCGGGGTCTGGTCACGGAAGAACACCCCCACCGCCGAGGGCTTGCCCAGCACCTCTTCCCGGGTGTTGGCGTTGCCCTGCCCGAACGGCTGCCCCCAGGGATACGGCCGCTTCTCTGTGCCCCGCATCAGCAACACCCGCTCGTCATATTCCAGCAACCGCGACCCGTGCGCCCGCGCATACGCCATCGCTTCGTACCAGCTGACCCCGACCGCGGGCTGGTTGGGAATGATCAAGTGGGCGGAGTCCGGCGCCGCCGCCAATGATCGCCACGAGGGCCGATCGCCGTCCCGCCACGCGATCCCCGCAGCATCCCACAGCGCCGCGTCATTGTACCGATCGCTCTCCACGAAGGCCAGCCACTCTGCGGTGGTCACCGGGTAGCGACCAACGTCCAGCTGACGATCGTCGTCCAGGTGGACCCGCACCCAGTACCCATCCTCTTTGGGTGTCTGGAGCCGTGGATCGCCCAGCTGGCCCAGCGCTTCCCCCAGGGCCATCCGCTGCTTGGCGCTCAGGGCCGGCTCTGCGATCAGGTCCACCAGCGCGAGCGCCAGTTGCGCCCGGTCATCGGGGTTCAGCCCCTCCTCCGAGAGATGCAGCAGGGCTTCCAGACGAACATCAGGGGGAAGCGTCACCGCTTCACGAAGCCGCACGTCGTTGATCATCGCAAGGACCTCCTCCTCGCGACGTAACACGCGCGTTCAATCCAGAAGGGCCAGCAGCTCCGCCCGTGTGATGCCCGTCGCCTGATTTGCGCCACCAACCGCGGCTTCCGCCAACTGACGCTTCCGATCCTGCAGCACCAGGATGCGCTCCTCGACCGTGTCTTCCGCCACCAGCCGGTAGACCATCACCGGCTGGTCCTGACCGATCCGGTGCGCCCGGTCCGCCGCCTGGTCTTCGACCGCCGGGTTCCACCACGGATCCACCAGGAACACATGATCCGCTGCGGTCAGGTTCAGCCCCGTCCCGCCGGCCTTCAGCGAGATTAAGAACACAGGAGGGCCGTCCGCCGACTGGAACGACTCGACCACCCGCGCCCGGTTCCGCGTCGAGCCGTCCAGGCGAACAAACGGGATCTGGAGGCGCCGCAGATGCGGTTGAATCAGATCGAGCAGCGCCGTCCACTGCGAGAACACCAGCGACTTGTGCCCCTCGGAGATGACCGACTCGAGCGTCTCCATCAGCAACTCGACCTTGGAGGAGGTCGTGGCGGTCTGGCCGGGCAACAGGCTGGTGTGGCAGGCGGCCTGGCGCAGCCGCAGCAGCGCCTCCAACGCAGCCATCACGTCGTTGCCGCCCAGCTCCTTGACCAGCTTTTCCTGCGCAGCCACCCGCACCGTGTCGTAGGCCCGGCGCTCCTCGCGGGTGAGCGTGCACCGCAGCGTCACGTCTGTCCGCGGCGGAAGCTCGGGCGCCACATCCCGCTTCAGCCGGCGCAGGACGAAGGGCCGGATCCGCTCCCGGAGCCGCTGGGCGGCGCCCGGTTCACCCACCGCGATCGGCTTGGCGTAGCGATCCTGAAAATCCCGACGCCCCGACAAAAAGCCCGGGTTGAGGAAGTGGAACTGGCTCCACAGCTCTTCGAGGCGGTTCTCTACCGGCGTACCGGTCAGCGTCACCCGGAAGGCCGCGTTGAGCTTAAACGCGGCCTGGGCGACCTGGCTCTGTGGGTTCTTGATCGCCTGCGCCTCATCGAGGATCACCGTGCCCCACTTCTTCTCGCTCAGCAGCTGCTGATCGAGACGGAGCAGCGCGTAGCTGGTCAACACCACGTCCGCGTCCGCGTCGAGGGCGCGCTTGGGCCCGTGGTACAGACAGACCCCCAGTGTGGGTCGGAACTTCGCGATCTCCGAGGCCCAGTTGTGCAACACGCTGGTCGGTGCCACCACGAGCGTGTCCCCATCCAGGGCACACAGCGCCTGGAGCGTCTTCCCCAGGCCCATATCATCGGCCAGGATGCCCCCCATCCCGGCCTCACGCAAGAAGTTCAGCCAATTGACGCCCTTGCGCTGGTAGCCGCGCAGCGTCGCCGTCAAGTCCGCAGGCAGCGGCGTGTCGGGGATGCCTTCGAAGTCTTCGACCAGCGATCGCAGCTTGTCCAGCCCGGGTGGCGGCGGCTGGTCCAGCTCCTCACACAGCCGCGCGAGGTCGAACAGCGCGTGCCGCGGCACCCGCCCCGACGGCTCGCGCGCCGCCAGCAGGTCGAAGACCCGGTGACCGTGCTCTGCCAGCCACTCCTGGGGCACATCGGCCCAGCCCCCATCGCTGAGCGGCACCAGCGTGTCACCATCCATCCACGCCTGCAGCATCCGGTCGCTGTCTGCGCCACCCCAGTCCACATCCAGCGCGTCGCCCTGGATCTGAATCTGCGGTGTGATCGAACCCACCCGGCGGAACGACTTCCACCCCCCCCCGGTCACCTGACCCGAGAACCGATCGAGCTGGTCCACGAACTGAACCGCCGCCTCGCCCCGATAGCGGGCCTCAAGACCCACAGCCAGACCCAGCTGATCCGCAGCCTGACGCGCCAGCCGCTCTTCAGAGCGTCGATTGCGGATCGGCACCACCCCATCGCGGAGCACCAGACGGCCCCGCTCCACATGTGCGGTCGGCGGATCGCCGTAGACGATCAGCGGCATCACGATCAGCGTCTCTTTGTGGCGCGAGGTCTCCAGCATCAGCCGCGGCGGATTGTCGTCGATCTGTGGCAGCCGGTCGCTGCGATATCCAATCGGAATTCGACGTTCCAGGTTGGGTATCGTCTCTGCGACAAGCTTGCCCACCTCAGAAGGTTCATAGTGGACGCCGCGGCTGAG